>NZ_JAYMRT010000012.1:0-252319 GCF_038900515.1 Burkholderia sp. JPY481 | reverse complement strand
CTGCCCATTCAAACCGAATCCTTCAACACTGCACGGAATGAAAACCATGAAAGACAGACCTTGAACCCCTACAACATCGGACATTTCTAACGAGCCGCACAGCGGACATTTCAAAATGGCCTCGACATTTGACGTAGGTCCCAAATAGAAATGTCGGGTTTCCGCTAAATAGAAATGTCGTGTTCTGGGTAGTTTGACTGCCGGACATCCGCTCAGGGAGCCGGCGATGAACGCGACTCGGACGATCACGATGACGATGCGCGAGATCGATCGGCTGAAGGTCATCCAGGCCGTGACCGAGGCCCGGCTCAAGCCGGGCCAGGCCGCCGAACGTCTGGGGTTGAGCGTGCGCCAGATCGAACGGCTGGTGCTGCGTTACGACGCGGCCGGCGTGGCCGGGCTGGCGTCAGGCAAGCGTGGGCGTGCGGGCAACCACCAGCTGCCTGCTGGCAAGGCGCAGCGGGCGCTGGCGCTGATCCCCGAACGCTACGCGGATTTCGGGCCGACCCTGGCGCGCGAGAAGCTGCGGGAATGTCATGGCATCGAACTGGCGGTCGAAACGGTGCGCACGCTGATGATTGCCGCGGGACTGTGGGTGCCGCGCAGGGATCGGCCGCCGAAGGTGTACCGGCCGCGTAACCGCCGCGCGTGCCTCGGTGAACTGATCCAGATCGACGGCAGCGATCACCGCTGGTTCGAGGACCGGGCGCCCGCCTGCACGCTGCTGGTCTTCATCGACGACGCGACCGGACGGCTGATGACGCTGCACTTCACGGCGACGGAGTCGACCTTCAGCTATTTCGAGGCACTGTCGAAGTATCTGGGCGCGCACGGCAAGCCGGTGGCGTTCTACAGCGACAAGGCCAGCGTCTTCTACGTGAAGCAACGCTCGGAGACGGCGGGCAAAGGCGTCACCCAGTTTAGCCGGGCGCTGTATGAGCTCAATATCGACGCATTCTGTGCCAACACGAGCCAGGCCAAGGGACGCGTGGAACGCGCGAACCAGACGTTGCAGGACCGGCTGGTCAAGGAGCTGAGGCTGCGCGGCATCAGCACGCGGGACGCCGCGAATGCGTATGCGCCCTCCTTCATCGCCGACTTCAACCGGCGGTTCGGCAAGCCACCCAGGAGCGACTACGATGCACACCGGCCGCTGCGCGACGACGAGGATCTGCGGCAGATCCTGGCCTACCGTGTCCCGCACAGGATCTCGAATGCACTGACGGTGCAGTACGACCGGGTGCTGTACCTGCTCGATGACACGCCCGTCAGCCGGGCGCTTACGCATGAATATGTCGAGGTCGTCGAGTATCCCGATGGCGTGATCGAGGTGCAGGCCCGCGGCGCGGTACTGCCGTACCGGCAATATGACCGCATCACCCATATCGATCAGGGCGCGGAGATTGAGAACAAGCGCCTCGCGGGCGCACTGGAAGTCGCCCGCCGCGTTCAGGCCATCCGCGACGATCGCCGGGCAGCGGGGTCCCCATCGCGCACGCACTGCGGCGAGCAGGTCGAGGCCAAGAAGGCGCTGATCGGGCTGAAGAAGCAGCGCGCAATCGAGGTCGCCGACCTTAATCAGGCGATTCTCGAAGTCAGCTCAAAAATGAGGGATGGACGGGGGGCGGCTTCGCCGCCCCACCCCAAAACCTTGAAAAAAGACAGGAAACAGCGAGAAAAACCCGACATTTCTATTTAGCTGGCACCACGACGTTTGAACTTGACGGGGACATTTGATGCGATGCAATCGTACAATCGGAAAATTACGCGGCGACTCCGCTAGACCGGCTCGCGCGGGACTTCAAGGCAGCCTTTCCCGACATGCGCGGATTCTCCTCGCGCAACCTAAAGTACATGCGAGCCCTGGCGCAGGCCTTTTCCGCAGCCGGAATCTGTGCAACAGCCCGTTGCACAATTACCGTGGTCGCATGTCGTCACGCTGCTCGACAAGCTGGACGACGGCGCACAGCGGCTCTGGTACGTAGAAAAATCGCTCGAGCACGGCTGGTCGCGCAGCGTGCTGACCATGCAGATCGAGACGCCAGCGCCGTCACGAATTTCGCCGACCGGCTGCCACCCCAGCAATCCGATCTCGCGCGCGACGCCCTCAAGGATCCCTATATCTTTGACTTCCTCGGCTTGACCGAGAACGCCCAGGAGCGCGACATCGAGCGTGCACTCACGCAGCACATCACGCGGTTTCTCCTCGAACCGGGTACCGGCTGGAGGTCGGCGGTGACAAGTTTTTCATCGACCTGCTTTTCTATCATCTGAAGCTGCGCTGCTATGTCGTCGTCTAACTGAAAACGACGCCGTTCAGGCCCGAGTACGCAGGCCAGCTCAACTTCTACCTTTCCGCGATCGACGCACAGGTCAAGGCTCCGGAAGACCAGCCGACCATTGGACTGCTACTGTGCAAGGAGAAGAACCGGCTCGTTGCGGAATATGCGCTGCGCGGCGTGGCCAAGCCGATGGGTGTCGCCGAATATCAGCTTTTGCGCCATGTGCCTGAATCGCTGGAAAGCGGGCTGCCATCCATCGACCAGATCGAGGCGGAACTCCGACCGGACTTGCCCGACGCACACGGCCACTGAGCCACACGCGCGATTGGACGATTGCGCGATACATGGTGCGTGCGATGACGCCCTTGTCTGCCGGGACTTGTACGCACCCGAGCTTTTTCGAGCCGCTGCTGCGCATCCATCCGCCCCGGGGCTATTGAGTATGTTCGGGCGCACGAGACGCAGTCTCCTGCCCTACGTCGCCCATCTAACCGCGCTGCACGTCGCGCCAGACTGTCGCTTCGCTTGAGCAATCAGTTCCTTGAACACCTCGATCCCGGCATCCGTGAACCGGTTACCGTGACCAACTGCTCAGCGAGGACGTCCAGATCGCGGATGATCCCGAGGCACCCGTCCTCTGACTCCAGATTCATCCAGATTCATATTCGCCAGTTCGTCAAGCCAGTCCCTCCGCCTCTCCGAGCATCGCGTCGCCTGACCAGACAGCCGCGCATCCAGCGCAAAGATTCGGCGTTGAAACAGCGCCGTCCGTCACGTCTCAACCAGCTCAAGCCCCTTTTCGGCACACCATTGCATCAACACGCTTTCGTCAGCATCGGCCTCCAACGAATACCAACGCTCGGAACGGCTTCACGCTCGAGCAAACCTTTGAAACGCGCACAGGCCCCCTGCTGCCGGAAGAATCCCTCGACCTGCTCGTAACGCGCACGCAACTCCTGCGCGACAAAGCGCAGCGCGTGATCTCCTCCGAGATCAAACTCGTTCTTATGCGGTATCGCAAGATAAGTATCTGAAGTTTCAAGATTGTCCGGGAGCTCCTCGTCGAACGCGTCACTGGAATCGGAAGTCCACCAGATCTTGCCCGTATCGAGCGAGACATACGCGTTATGCTCCATTGGACCTCCGTAACTGACGAAGTCAAAGGCCATCGCAAGATCGTCGTGTATGACTGCGACCATAGCTCTGCCCCGCTAGCGTTGCCACGTTCGAGCGGCCGGGCTGGAATACCGTATCCGAGCCAACGTTCGGGGCCTATTCCGCAGCGTCGGCGTTGCAATTCAAAGCTCTTCGCTCGGATCAGCGATATCGAGCCGGAAATACCGTCCTTCCATGCTCATGAGCATTCGCCCAAGCTCGTTCCACGAGACCTTCTTACCGTCGATCGCCACAAGCGGCAGGTACCCTGCCTGCGACTCGTCCCGTCCGATACGCCCACGGACCGTGCTGTCGATAATCCGGCGTTCATGAATAGCGATGCGCCTCACCGACAGCGCGCGACTACCATGTTAAGCCCCCAACACCTGGCGCCCGGCTTCCACAGCGTTTCCCCGGAAAGTATTCCATCCAGTGCCAACTATCCTTAGCTCAATTCGATGTTTTACCTTCTCCGTCCATGCGGTTTAGATTCGCAGCACAGTGCGACTTCCCCCTTCACACGGCGAAAGCCTGGACAACGAATCGACTACGACATGAACAGCGAGACAACCCGCTCCATCGCTCCGATCAAACGCGCCGCTGCCGCGCTTGCCATCGCCCTCGGCGTATTGACAGGATTCAACGCCGTAGCCCACGCCCAAGGTGATGCCGATGTACCTTCGCTCAAAGGCAAGCGCATAGGTATTACGGCGGTGGGCACGGACCACTACTGGGATCTGAAAGCCTATCAAGGCGCCATCGACGAGGTGAAGCGTCTGGGCGGCACGCCGATCGCGCTTGACGCGGGCCGTAACGACAATCGCCAGATCGCGCAGATACAGACGCTCATCGCGCAGAAGCCCGACGCCATCATCGAGCAGCTCGGTACCGCGACCGTGCTGGAGCCGTGGTTGCAAAAAATTCGCCAGGCCGGCATCCCGCTGTTCACCATCGATACGGCGTCCCCGTCGAGCCTCAACGCCACCACATCGGACAATTTTTTCATCGGCGAACAACTGGCGCTCAAACTCGTCAACGACATCCATGGCGAAGGCAACATACTCGTATTCAACGGCTTCTACGGCGTGCCCGTGTGCGCGATCCGTTACGACCAGTTGAAGGCCGTGCTCAAGTATTACCCGAAGGTGCACATCATCGAGCCTGAATTGCGCGATGTGATTCCCAACACCGTGCAGAGCGCCTATGCGCAGGTGAGCCAGTTGCTCACGAAATACCCCAAGGGGCAAATCTCGGCGATCTGGGCCGCGTGGGACGTGCCGCAGGTGGGGGCGACCCAGGCCGTCGACGCCGCGCATCGCAGCGAGATTCGCACCTATGCCGTCGACGGCAGTCCGGACGTGGTGTCGCTAGTCAAGGATCCGAACTCGAGCGCTGCCGCCGTGGTGGCGCAGCAGCCCGCGCTGATCGGCAAGACCGCCGTCGACAATGTCGCGCGCTATCTCGGTGGCGAGCGCAATCTGCCGCCCTACACTTACGTCCCGTCGATTCTCGTGACCAAGGACAACGCTGCCGAAGTGCAGAAGACGCTCGGTCAGTCCGCACAGTCCGGCCAGTTCGCCTCGAAATGAGTGAGCCGCTCAACGGCAAGCGGGCCGCAGCCGTTGCGCCCGCACTCGAACTGCGCGCTCTCTCGAAGCAGTACGGCGGCGTGCAGGCGCTGCGTGGCGCATCGTTGAGCGCCGCGCGGGGCACGGTGCATGGACTGATTGGCCAGAACGGCGCAGGAAAATCCACGCTCATCAAGATTCTCGCGGGGCTCGAGCGAGCGGACGCGGGCGAGATTAAGGTCGATGGCGTTGAGATTGGCGCGGGAGTGCGCAGCGAGATTGCCTTCATTCACCAGGAGCGTCTGCTCTCACCGACATTCACGGTGGCCGAAGCGCTCGCGCTCGGTGACGAGCCAGTAGCCGTGCCCGGCGTGCGCCGTCTGCGCGCCCTGCTGCCGCTCGATTTGCGCCGCATGCGCCGCCGCGCGAACGAGGCGCTGGCCGTGCATTTCGACATCGCGTTGCCACCGGAGCGTCTGATCGGCGAATTGAGCGTCGCAGAGCAGCAGATCGTACAGATCACGCGCGCGCTCATGCGCACGCCGCGCATCCTCGTGTTCGATGAGCCGACCGCCGCGCTCGTGAGCCGCGAGGTCGAGCGCCTGTTGCAGACCATTGATCGCCTCCGTGCACGCGGACTCACGATCCTCTATGTCTCGCACTATCTGAACGAGATCGCCTCGCTGTGCGACCAGGTGACGGTGTTACGCGATGGCGTCGATGTGGCGCACGTCGATGCGCGCGACACGCCTGTCGACGTGCTTGTCTCGGCGATGATCGGCACACAGCCTGCGGCGCGTTCGCGCCGTGAAACCGCATCGCCCCGGGAGGTCGTGCTTGAAGTACGAGATCTCTGCGCCACGGGACGCTTCGGGCCTTTGTCCTTCGCGCTAAGGCGGGGCGAAGTGCTGGGCGTAACGGGGCTGGTCGGTTCGGGCGGCAAGCCGCTGGTGCGCAGCCTGTTCGGCCTGGAGCGCGGAGTCCGTGGCGAATTGCGTGTGCGCGGCAAGCCCGTGCGCTTGCGCCGACCGGCCGACGCAGTGCGCCAGGGCATCGCTTTCGTGCCTGAGGATCGACGCCGCCAGGGCGTCGCGACTGCACTGTCCGTGCGCGACAACCTTTCACTGCCGAGCCTCGCGCGCTTCAGCCGCTTTGGCGTGTTGAATACGCGCCGCGAGACGGCATCAGCATGTGCACTGATCGACACGCTCGGCGTGCGCACGCCTGGCCCGCACGCGCCTGTGCGCCATCTCTCGGGCGGTAACCAGCAGAAGGTCGCGCTCGGCAAGTGGCTCGGCCGCAAGACAGTCGACGGCGCGGCTATCTATATCCTCGACGAGCCGACAGTCGGTGTGGACGTCGGCGCGAAAGCGGACATTTATCGCCTCATCGATGCCCTCGTGGCTGAAGGCGCGGCCGTGCTGATTTTCTCCAGCGACCTGCACGAACTGCTCGATGTGACCGACCGCGTACTCGTGCTTGCGCGTGGCGCGATCGTCCAGAACGTGCCCTCGCACGCTGCCAATACCCAGGACCTGCTCGCGTGGGCCACGCTCGCGCGGTCGCGCGAAGAAAGCGCGCCGAAACAGGAGAATGCAGCATGATCGGCAAGGTGATCGAGCGCCTGGATGCGCTGCGGGGCAACGACGATCTTGCCGGAGATCGCGCCGGTTCGGCGACGCCCCAGCCAGACGCCCCTCGCGCGCAATTCTGGCTGCGCGGCGGCGCCGTGCTGGCCTTCGCACTGGTGTTCGCGGTTTTCGCGGCGACCTCCCCGCTCTTTCTCACGCTCGCCAATCTCGCCAATATCTTGCAGCAGTCGGCCGTGCTCGGCGTGCTCGGGTTCGGTCTGACCGCAGTGCTGATCGGCGGCGGCGCGGACTCGATCAAGGGTGGACTGGATCTGTCGATCGCCGCGAACATGGGTCTATGCGCGGCTGCTCATGCGGTGGCACTGCGTGCGGGTGTGTCGAGCGCGGGCGCGGTCGGCCTCGCGCTCGCGGCAGGCGTGACGATCGGCGCGCTCAACGCCTTCGCGGTGCTCGGCCTGCGCATCCTGCCGCTGCTTGCCACGCTCACGACGATGAACCTTTGCGCGGGCCTCGAACTCGTGCTCACGCAGAACACCTCGGTGCCGGCTACTTCCCCGCTGCTCGCCTTCCTGATCGGTGAAGGCGCATCAGGTATCCCGCATCTTGCGACAGCGTTGCTCGCCGTCGCCGTGCTCGTCACTCTGCTGGTGCACTACACGCCATTTGGGCTGCGCCTGCGCGCGTGCGGGGAAGACGCCCAGGCAGCCCGCGCGGCGGGATTGAATGTGCGCGCTTATGCGGCCGCAAGCTACATGCTCGGCGGCTTCGCGGCGGCGCTCGCCGCGCTTGCGTCGTCGGCGCTCCTGAGCGGCAGTTCGCCGGGCGCGAGCGAAAACCTGCTGGCCGTCGTGGCAGCGGCGCTGCTCGGGGTGGTTTTCTCGCGCCGCATGCTGCCGACGATGCCGGGCACGCTACTGGCCGTGCTCTTCCTCGGCGTCGTCAGCAACGGGTTTCAGCTCGACAACGTCTCCAGTTACTGGGTCAACGGCGTGGAAGGAGCGCTGATTCTGTTCGTCGTCTCCACCACGGCGCTGCTGCGTCGCCGTCACCTCGGAACGCATGCTCATGACTGATCGGCTCGTGCACATCCAGCGCTTTTCGCTGCCGGGCGCGCTGGTCGCCGTCAGCCTATTCTTCGCGGTGTGCTCGCCAGGTTTTGCGCAGCCCCGCAATCTAGGTAATGTGCTGCTCAACGATTTCGCGCTGCTGGCGATTGCTGCGCTCGGCATGACCCTTGCGCTATCGATCGGCGCCGTCGACCTGTCGCTTGGCGCGGCTATCGACGTGAGCAGCCTCGTTTTCGTCCTTTTGAGCGCACATCACGTGGGGGTACCGCTGGCCGCCCTCGCCGCGCTCGGCGCAGCGCTGCTGGTGGGCGCGTTCAACGGCATGCTGGTGGCGGCCCTCGGCATCGCACCATTTCTGGCGACGCTCGGCACGCTCTTCATCGGGCAGACTCTGCAGCAGCTTGCGACCGATGGCGGTCAGCCCGTCTACCTGCTCGGCCTCCCGTTGCCGCCGCTGTTCGGCGCGCTGGCGCACGGCACGTGCGCCGGCGTACCGGTGCCCTTGTGGATCGTGGCGGCGCTCGCGCTAGTCGTACACGTGTCGCTCGCGCATTCGGTGTTCGGCCGCTACAGTGCCGCACTCGGCACGCAACCG
Organism: Burkholderia sp. JPY481; assembly: GCF_038900515.1. Lineage (NCBI taxonomy): Bacteria > Pseudomonadati > Pseudomonadota > Betaproteobacteria > Burkholderiales > Burkholderiaceae > Burkholderia > Burkholderia sp. JPY481. The sequence continues at coordinate 244,060 of NZ_JAYMRT010000012.1, read as the reverse complement.
GGCGTCGCTCGTTACTCCGGCCTGCCGGTTGCGATCATTGTAGTCGCAACTTTCGTGGCGGGCGCGCTGGTCTATGGCGTGGTGGGCCTGCTGCTGTCATCGATGGTGAAAGCCTATGTGCCGCAAGCTGGCAACGGCTACCTGCTCAACGCGATCGGCGCGACCTTCATCGGCACAACGCTGTCGCGCGCGCGGCGGCCCAATGTGCCCGGCACGCTACTCGGCGTGCTGCTGCTGAGCCTCGTGGCAAACGGGCTGTTGCTGATCGGCTGGAACTTCTACTGGCAGCAGGTCGCCACGGGCGTGCTGATCTTCGCGGTGCTGGCGTTCAGCTTCGCATCGCGGAGCGAGCAACAGGCCTAGTGTTCGGCGGACGAATCAGGAGTCGGTATGGCCCAGCCCACGCAGCCATGTTTGATTCATAGGTGTTTGATCACACTGCCCGTCAGCATGCGTAGCTCGTCGAACTGCGTGGCGAGTTCGAGGCACACGATAAAGGCCAGCATCGCTGATGGTCCCGGGTAACGCTCCATCCATCGCAGCGCCGGAGTGGCGCAGCGCACGCGAATCGCGTCTCGCGTCATCAGATAGGTGATTCCGGCACCCACGAGCGCGCCCGCCAGCAAGTCGGTCGGGTAATGAAAGCCAAGATAGGCACGCGGCAGGCAAATGACCAGCACCACATAGAGAATCGCCAGCACGCCGATGCCCCGCCACACGAGGAAGATGCCAGTGGCGACCGCCATCCATAACATCGCGTGGTCGCTTGGGAAGGAACTCCAATTCGACAGCTGTGCGTCCTCGATGACGTGACCCGCAAAGTGCAGATGCAGTTCGCCGCTAAAGACAGGGCGCGCTCTGAACGGTAACCAGTGAGCCAGCAATCTTCCGACGAGGAGCGCAAGGAGACCGCTGAAAAGCGTTGTGAGCACCATTTCTCGCCGCCATTCTCGACGCTCATCTGGCTGAAACCACATCCACCACAGCAACGGTATGAGTACGAGCCCTTTGAAGGTGTAGAGGTCGGCAATGACCTCTATGGTTTTGGCCGCGAGATAACCGAAGTGGAGGGAGGACAGATATGTCTCGATAGACGAATCGAAGCTATTCATAGTCTTGTAAGAAAATCGGACAAAGCCAATTTCCGATGCGACTAGCTCGTATCGGGCTCTGTCGTCGGCAAAGCCTTGAACCAAAGACGTTGCAACCGACGACGATAAGCAATAACGACAGCCTCCTTGATGCGCCCCGTCGATCGATGCATTGTCTAGTCCGTCTGACTCTCGTGCGTCATGGTCGTCTGCGGTCGATATTTGAACTCAACGGGGACGCAGTTCATAGAGCCGATGTTCAGGTAACGTCGCAACGAGTTGCCATCCATCAAGCGTCTCGGGTAAGCGCCGGTACGGGTCAAGTACCGCAAGATAGACCGTCGTGAACCGGCTTCTAAGGTCAGGAAAACGATCCAGCAGCTCAGTGGACCACGCGCGCAACATGTCGCCATTTGCCAGGACATTCGGTTTTCGGGTAGAGCTGTCGTCCTGGAACTCCCTCAATGCTACGTTCTCGCTCCGGTAAAGCACGGGTTGCTGGCCCGCTTTGAGATACAAATCGGGCACGAGAACGCCATTCACTGTTGCGAGCGCCACCACCTTGTCCAAATATGGGTTCCAGCGGTAGGGGTCCTTCCATGGAGAGCGGTCGGCGGTGTCCTGCTTGTACTGGAACAAGACGGAACCAGCCTTCAACGACGCGAACGTGGTGCGGTAAGTCTGAATGACAGGACTGCCGACCTGCCAATCCTCAGTTACGGTCACGATCCGGAAAACAAAGACAAGCGTGAGACCGAGTGCGCCGACTCCCTGGAGACGTGGCGCCACCGAATGTCGTACGCCAACCAGCGCAGTCAGCAAAAACGCGAAGCTGATCGCGCATCGCTCTATCACACCGTACGAAGCAAACGCGTCAAACGGTGCGAGCAGGACTACCAGCGGAAGCGAAAAGACGGTTATCCGGAATTCTGGCTGGCACGTCCACCATTTCAGAACCAGACCAATGACCACGAACAGGCTCAGACCAGCCACGATAGCCACATCGCCCGCACGATTGCCCACTGAAAAGACATCGATGCAAAGAGCGAGCTTCGAAAGTACGTGGGTAACGCCGAAATGGGTTGACCCATGAAGGCCGCCGGTGCTGCTGTGGATCAACAGTGCAAGGGGGAGCAGCAACGGAACCAGACTCGCGGCCGCGTGACGAGCCAGTGAATGAATCGAGACCTTCCCCTCTCGAAGAAGACAACCAAGTTCCCACGTGCCGACAACCAGAGCGAAAACGGCAAGCGGAAACAGATGGCAAAAATAAATGACAAGGGCACTGAAGCACGAAACGAGGACCCGCGCGAGGGTGGCCCGGCGCAACGTCACGTGCGCAGCGATCGCCCAAAAGGAAATCCCGAGACCAAACAGAAAGTTATCGTAGCCGCGTATGAGTATCCAGTTATAGAGCAGCAGGAAGCTGATAAACGGTAACCACGACCAACGGCCATTGGCAACACGGCTCAACACGAGGCAACCCGACGTCAATAGCGCGAGTTCGACGAGGGTAAACAGCCAGGCAGCCCATTCTACCGGTATCAGTTTCGTGAACCACGGTAGGGCGAGGTCCATGGCAAGGTCGGGCACGGCTTCCCACCGAACGACAAAATTTCTTGCATACGATGCCGGATGAGAAAGGATATCGAGCCGGACGATATTGTAAAAGTGTTGCCCAAGAGGAGGATACGGCGTGACGAAGAATGGCATCGACGCAACCACGGCCGCAATCAGCCACACACTCCACAGACGCAAAGGAGAAATGCCAGTGTTCATCGGGCTTCTGATAGTCATCAAAAACCTCGGAAGGTTGATCTGGAACCCTCCACGCAAGGTATTCTCGATTTGTTGGGTTATACGAAATGCACATTGCTTACGGAAGATGTCGCGTAGCTAAATCCGTGGCCGGCTTTCGATCTCATCGTGCTATATGTCATTTTTTTGACGAGTATACGCGCGCCACTGTAACCATTTGTTCGTCACCTCACACAAAGCTCAAGACATTCCTTTGCGCTCGCTCACGAAGGCACGGAGGTTCCTGGACAGGCGCGGGAAAAATGAAGCGATAAAGCAGACGAAATCGGTTTATCCGTCGCCGGTCACCAACGTCGTCGTCGGCTGTGCCGTTCGCTGGTATGACAGTTCGGCCTCTTCCTGCGCGGCAAACCGAACGAGACATGTAGAGACGACCACGCACGACAAGAATCTGCTATTCAAGGCGGTGGATTCGAGAAGCGCGGTTTGCCGTATGACGACTCGCCGACAGCACACAGAGGCCTCCTCCCGCGTCGAGGGCCTGGGCCCGCTAAGCCCCACGGGTCCAGACGTCCTTGCATTTCGTCATACGCCTTCGCACGATAGCGCGCGCCCTTGAAACGGTGCTGCGCGACTTCCTGATACGCAGGGCCTTCGTACCACGCGCGCGGCCTGTTTTCGAAGAGACTTCGCCGAGTAGCCACGTCAAACCGGTGTATCGACGGCCGAGCGTTACCCGGAGCGTTGTCTATGGGCCAGCAACTGGCCACGTTCGAAAGCGGAGCCGCGTCCTGACGATGCGCTGCTGATCGACTGGCCGACGCGCTGCGCGCGGGATGAGGAGACCGTTAGAAGGTCCTCGTGGATAACGGTTTTGCGAGCCGGTGACTGTGTGGAGCGTAAGTACCGCGCGTTGTACGCCGCCTTCTTGCACCGGTTCGAAGTGACGCCTCGACACTGCCAGCCTTTGTCACGCTTCTCGCAGCTTACTGCGCGGCAGGAATCCACGCAGCGGTGGCCGCATCACTCGAACGGAAGGCAGGGAATTTCTCGCCAAGATCCGCAATCGTTTTGATGTCGTTCTTCAACAGATCGTCGCGCGTGATCAGCGTCGGCTTTACCGCGATGTGATGACCCGGGTCCTGTCCTGCCACCAGCAAGGCCGCCGCACGTACCGACACGGCGCCGACCACGGCGGGATTGGTCGCCGCTGTCGCCACCCAGGCGCTGCCTGGCGCGCGGATCGCTTCGATATCGGCAGTCGAAATGTCCGCACTGTAGATGCGCAGCTTCGACGACAGCCTGGCTTCGTCAGCGGCCAGTTTGGCGCCGCGCGCAAATTCGTCGTACGGTGCGAACACGACGCGGATCTCCGGATGCGCGCGGTACGCGGCCGACGCCTGATTCGCAACGGACTGCGCGATCGGGTTATCCACCGTGCCCCAACGCGCCTTCTCCTGCACGTTCGGATGCGCGCGCTTGAAGTCGCGCCACACCGCGTCACGCCTGTCGAGCGGCGCGAAGCCCGCGACATACACGTAACCCGCTGCGAACGCGTCGCCGTTGTCCTTCACAGCCTGATCGAGCAACAGCGACGCGAGATCGTGATCGCTCTGCTCGATTTGCGGCACCTTCGGATTGGCGAGATCCACGTCGAACGCGACGACCTTGACGCCCTTGTCCAGCGCACGCTGCACGACGTCTTTCAGCGACTCCGGCAAGCCGTGATTGACGATGATCGCCGAGACACCCAGGCTGATTGCCTGCTGGATCTGCTCGCGCTGCTCCGACGCATCCTGGCGGCCCTCGTAGATGCGCAAGTCGACACCTAGCGCCCTCGCCTGCTTCTGCGCGCCCGCTTCGTAAGCCTGGAAGAAGTCACCCGTCGACAGATAGTTGACGAGCGCGATCCGCACACCGCCTTTGTCGAACGGCGCCGGTGCGCCTATGAGCGGCTCGCAATGTGCGGATACGGCAGACAGCACGGCAGCCGAGCACAACGTCAGTGCGCCCAGCGCACGCACCCAGATCGAACGGCTTTGAAACAGCGATTTCATCGAAAGTCCCCTTGTTTGATGCCTGATTACTGGCAGCGTCAGTTCCATGCGTGACGTGCCGGTTTCACGCCGTTCAGATAGTAGTTGCCGACGAGGTGATACTTCCATCGGACGGGATCGTGCAGCGTATGCGTGCGCGCGTTGCGCCAGTGACGGTCGAAGTTGTGTTCGCTTAGGGTCGACTGGGTGCCGGCCAGTTCGAAGAGCTTTTCGCCGGCCAGCAGCGCGATTTCGGTCGTCAATACTTTTGCCTCGCCGACGGCGACCGAGGCACGCGCGACATCGTCTGCCGTGGTCGCGCCTTTGGCCGAGAGTTCGTCGAGCGCGCGTGCAGCGCGTTCGAGCAGGGCTTCGGCGGCATGCAGCTGGACGTGCAGGCGGCCGATTTCACGCAGCGTAAGCGGATCGTCGCTGGCCTTGTCGACACCGCTGTCGACCCACGGTCGCGTGCGCGTGCGAACGAATTCGAGCGTATCGGCGATGGCGGCTTTCGCGATGCCTGCGTCGATGGCAGCCTGAATGATCTGCGACACGGGGCCATTGAGTGTTGGTTCGTCGGAAACGCGCTGCGCAGGCAGCACATGCGACGCCGGCACGCGCACGTCTTCCAGCATGACCGTACCGCTTGCCGTCGTACGCTGGCCAAAGCCGGACCAGTCGTCGATGACTTCAAGGCCCGCCGTGCCCTTGGGGATATACGCGAGCCACGCTTTGCGTTCTTCATCGAGGCCAAGCACGGGCACGTAGTGCGCGAATAGTGCCCCTGTCGAATAGAACTTCGTGCCGTCGATCACATAGTCGTCGCCATCGCGCCGCACCGTGGTCCTGAGATCGAGCACGTTCTTCGTGCCCTTTTCGGAGAAGCCGTTGCCGAAGCGCTTGCCCGCCAGGATTTCCGCAAAGAAATAGCGCTTTTGTTCTTCGGTGCCTGTCAACACGATCACATCGACCAGGCCGAAATGATTCTGCGGCAACTGGCCAAGCGACGGGTCGGCCGCAGAGACGATCTTGATGACCTCCGTCAGCGTGACGAACGACACACCCGCGCCGCCATACGCCTTCGGCACCGTGATGCCCCACAGCCCCGATTGCGAGAACCACTCGATTTCTTCGCGCGGCAACCGGCGCTCGCGATCGCGCTCGGATGCACCCGCCGCAATACGCCGCGCCAGCTCATGCGCGACGGCAATGGCTTGCGCATCGTCGGCGATCACCCGCACCGCGCGGGCATGCGCGTCCGTCTGCTGTTGATCGGCTACGTCGGTTTCGGCCATGAATGTCTCCCTTTGATGACGATTGGCACAATCTAGCAACGCTCGTCACGAACACAAACTGAGCGATTCGAAATTAGATATGACGTCGATGCGCGGATGGTTTTCTCGTCTCACACGCGCGCACCCGAACGCGAGCCGACACTGAATGTGAAAGCCAATGCAAACACGAGCAGCACGCCCTTGATGAAGTCCTGCATGTAGTACGGCGCGTTCAGCATGGTCAGGCCGTTGAGCAGCACGCCGACGAACACCGCGCCCACCACCGTGCCGAGCACGTTGGGCCGCTTCGCGCCCCATACCGCGTAGCCGACCAGCGCCGCCGCGACGGCGTCGAGCAGCAACGAATGCCCCGCGCTCACATCGCCCCGGCCGACGCGTGCCGCAATCAGCACACCGCCCAACGCGGCAATCGTCGATGACGCGACATAGGCCGCGATGCGATAGCGAGCCGTCGGCGCGCCGGCGAGGCGCGCGGCCGTTTCGTTGCCGCCGATCGCATAGATCACCCGCCCCCAGCGCGTCGCCTCCATGACGAAGCACGCCACCGCCGTCAACGCCGCCAGCAGCAGAACAGGCAGCGGCACGATGTCCAACAGGCGCGAACGCCCCAGCGCGAGAAACAGATCGGGAAAGCTGCCCGTCGCTTCCGTGCCGTCGGGCAGCACGGTGCCCGTCGCAAGCGAACGCCCGCCTGTCGGAATCAATTGCAGACCCGCCAGCAGGAACAGCGTGCCGAGCGTGGCAAGCTGGTCGGGCACGCGCAGACGTGTGATAAGCACACCATTGAACAGGCCCGCGACCACGCCGAATGCCAGACAGGCCAGCACGGCGCTCCACGCTCCGCCATGCCATACGATCAGCACATAGCTCGCGACCATTTGCGCGGTTGCAGCGACGCTGCCTACCGAGAGATCGAAGCCGCCTGCCGCCAGCGTGATCGTGACGCCTATGCCCAGCAGCGCGACGATCGAAACGGCCTGCAGAATGCTCAGCAGATTGTCGACGTTCAGAAAGGCCGGCTCGCGCACCGCGAACACGACGATCAGCACGGCCAGCACCAGCAGGATGCCCGTGCGTTCCAGATGCTCGCGCAGACTGCCCGAGCGCGGGCGCGCCGTCGATTCGGCAGGGACGTTCGTCGTCACGGACGGGGTGGTGGATTTCATGAATGAGGGAGAGCAACAAAAGAAAGAGAATCGGCGGGAGCCGCGCGCTCGAGTGTCGTACCGCGATCGAAATGCACGACGCGATCGGCGATTTCGAACGCTTCTTCGAGATCGCTGACGAACACCAGCGTGGCACGCCCCGCCGCACGCTTGCGCAGCAGTGCCACGATGTCGGCGCGCGCGCCTGCATCGACGCCCTGAAACGGTTCGTCGAGCAGCAACAGCTTCGATGGTTCCGCGTGCCAACGCGCGAGCACGACCTTTTGCTGATTGCCGCCCGACAGACGCGACAGCCGGTCGTCCGGTCCCGTGCAGCGCACGCCGAATGCGGCAATCGCCTCGCCGGCCGCCGCCCGCTCCGTCTCACGACGCACGAAGCCGCCCTTATGCCAGCGTGACAAAAATGGAAAACTGAGCGTGCCCGCGATCGATGCGAACGGCACGCTGTCCGGAAAGAGCGACGAGCGCCAGCGGTCCTCTCCCGCGAGGTAGACACCCGCGCGAATCGCGTCAGCGGGCGAGCGCGGTCGCCATGGCTGGCCGAGCAACTGCATGTCGCCTTGCACGGCGCGCGTTTCGCCAAAGATGACGCGCGCGAGACGCGATTTTCCGCCGCCGATGGGGCCTGCGATAGCCACGATCTTGCCTTCTTCGACGTCCAGATCGAAAGGTATCGAGGCTGGCGTCAGCTTCAGATCGCGCGCGCTGAACACCACGTTGCTGGATGTGCCGCTGTCGTGCGGTGCAGCGCGATCGGCGGGCAGTGCATGGCCGATCATCGTTTCTACCGCGGCGTCGAAATCGATGGGCGGACGCAGATCCGCCACGATGCGGCCATCGCGCATGACGGTCACGCGGTCCGCGATGCGGCGCAGGTCACCTAGCCGGTGAGACACCAGCAAGATCGCCGCGCCGTCGGCACGCAAACGCTCGATCAAGGCGAAAAGCCGCTCCGCTTCGGGCGCAGAAAGACTCGCCGTAGGCTCATCGAGAATCAGCAACGACGGATTGCCGGCCAATGCACGCGCCAGGGTCACAAGTTGCTGCCCTGCCAGCGACAGCGTATGCAACGGCGCAGACAGGTCGACTTCAAGTCCGACGCGCAGCGCAAGTGGCCGCGCGGCATCGACGCGCACCGCTGGCGTCATACGCCACGCAGACGCCGCATCGCAAAGCTGATCGAGCAACAGGTTATCCGCAATAGATAAGGCCGGTACCACGGCATCGGCGGTGCTCTGATGCACGGTCGCGACGCCAAGCCGTTTGGCCTGCTGCGGCGACGAAGGCGCGAAGGTTTCGCCGCGCAAAGTCAGCGCACCGCTATCCGCTCCGTAGACGCCGCTGATTATCTTGACGAGCGTCGATTTGCCAGCGCCGTTCGCGCCCATCAACGCAACCACTTCTCCCGCACGGATGTCGAGGTCGAGATGGGTCAGCGCAGTCGTCGCGCCGAATCGCTTCGTGATGGAGACGGCCTTCAGGACAGGCTGATTCATTGCAGGGAGGATCGCTTCTGGATGCATGACCGTTCATGCTAGACAAGCTCGTCCATGCCGCAAACGAATCGCTATTCATATGCTTAGTATTCTCAACCGCTTGATGGCATTTTCTGTCCCCGCAGTCATACCACCGCTATCGCGCCGACATTAGTCGCCATACGGATAACGATCTGCCAATCCGTTATTTACGTGCGGCGAGCGGTGATTTTTATACTCGCCATTGTCCAGCGCTCAACCCGCGTCGTGGGCTTCGCTACTGCCTTTTCAAAGGATGTGCATGACCTCATCGAACGCCGCCGATCTCTCCGTCGGAACCGACTACGAATCACTCGCCAATCGCTTTCGCCCAATCTTCGAGCGGATCGCCGAGGGCGCGGCACAGCGCGACCGTTCGCGCGAATTGCCGCATGAAGCGATTGGCTGGCTCAAGGACGCGGGCTTCGGCGCAGTGCGGATACCGGTCGCGCATGGCGGTGCCGGTGCGTCGCTGCCGCAACTGTTTCGTCTTCTGATCGAACTCGCTGCGGCCGATTCGAATCTGCCGCAGGCGTTGCGCGCGCACTTCGCTTTCGTCGAAGACTGGCTGAATGTGCCGCCCGGCACCGCGCGCAACACCTGGTTCGACCGTTTCGTGAGCGGACAACTGGTGGGCAGCGCGTGGTCCGAAGTGGGCGACGTCGCCGTCGGCACGCTGTCGACCAGGGTATCCCGACGCGATGGCCAGTACGTGCTGAATGGCTCGAAGTACTACAGCACAGGTAGCATCTTTGCCGAGTGGATCGACGTGCTCGCGAAACGCGAGGAAGACGGCGCCGACGTAATCGCCGCCGTCAGCACGAATCAACCCGGTGTGTCACGCAAGGACGACTGGGACGGGTTCGGCCAGACAACCACGGGCAGCGGCACGACGGTATTCACCAATGCCTCGGTCGATGCCCATAACATCATTGCGTTCGAGCGGCGCTTCAAGTATCAGACCGCGTTTTATCAGTTGGTGCATGTCGCCACACTGGCGGGCATCGGTGCGGCCATTACGCGCGACGTCGGCACGCTGGTGCGGCAGCGCAAGCGCATCTATAGCCACGGCAACGCGCCGCACGTGAGCGAAGACGCGCAGATCCAGCAGGTGGCGGGCGAAATCGCCTCATGGGCCTATGCGGCACAGGCGCTGACCGGGCAGGCGGCGCAGCCTTTGCAACGCGCGTACGAAGCCCGTTTTTCCAACGATGCCGAAGCGCAGCATCGCGCCAACGTCGATGCGGAACTCGAATCGGCGCAGAGCCAGCTGGTCGTGTCGGACCTCGTATTGCGCGCGGCGACGCATCTGTTCAATGCGCTCGGTGCGTCGGCGACCAGCACCACGCAGGCGCTCGATCGTCACTGGCGCAACGCGCGCACCGTGTCGTCGCACAATCCCCTCGTCTACAAGGCGCGCATCGTCGGCGACTGGGTGATTAACGGCAAGGAGCCGCCGTTTATCTGGAGTATCGGCAACGGCCCCGGCCGAGGGAGCAAGTGAGCGTCATGACCAAACCCATTCGCTTCAATGCATTCGAGATGAATTGCGTCGGTCATCAGTCGCCGGGCTTGTGGGCGCATCCGCGCGACCGCTCCTGGCAATACAAGGATCTCGAATACTGGACGGATCTCGCGAAGGTATTGGAGAAAGGTATTTTCGACGGCATCTTTATCGCCGACGTGATCGGCTATTACGACGTCTACAAAGGCAACAACTATCACGCGCTGCATCAGGCCGCGCAGATTCCCGTCAACGATCCGCTGCAACTCGCCGCGCCGATTGCGATGGTCACCGAGCACCTTGGCATCGGCATCACGGCGTCGACGAGCTTCGAGCATCCGTATACCTTCGCGCGCCGCCTCTCGACCGCCGATCATCTGACGAAGGGCCGGCTCGCGTGGAATATCGTCACGTCGTATCTGGAGAGCGGCGCGAAGAACATCAGCGAAGGCGGATTGCGCGATCACGGCAATCGCTATGAAGTCGCGACGGAATACGTCGAAGTCTTGTACAAGCTTCTGGAAGGAAGCTGGGAAGACGGCGCGGTTGTCCGCGACCGCGAGAAGCGCGTGTTCACAAACCCGGAGAAGGTCCACGAAATCGGCCACAAGGGCAAGTACTTCGAAGTGCCCGGCTATCACCTTTGCGAGCCTTCTGCGCAGCGCACGCCGGTGCTCTTTCAGGCGGGTGCATCGGGTCCGGGTAAGGCATTCGCTGCGCAGCACGCCGAATGCGTGTTCGTCGCCGCGCCGACGCAAGCCGTGCTGAAAAACTACGTGAGCGATGTGCGACGCCAGGCAGCGGAAGCAGGCCGCGATCCGGACAAGCTGCTTATCTACAACCTCGTCACCGTGATCGTCGATGAAACGGATGCGAAGGCGCAGGCGAAGTTCGAAGAGTACAAGCGCTATGTGTCGTATGACGGGTCGCTCGTGTTCATGTCGGGATGGACGGGTATCGACTTCGGCCAGTACGCGCCCACCGATCTCGTGAGACGCGTCGAAACCAACGCCATCGTCTCGGCCGTCGAACATCTGTCAGGGGGCGACAAGGCATGGACCATCGAGGAACTCGCGATCTGGGGCGGCGTCGGCGGCATGGGTCCTGTATTCGTCGGCTCACCTTCGACGGTGGCGGACATCCTGCAGCAATGGGTCGAGGCGACCGGCGTTGACGGATTCAATCTTGCGTATGCCATCGCGCACGAAACGTTCGAAGACGTCGTCCATTACCTCGTGCCGGAGTTGCAGCGCCGTGGCGTGTACCCGACCGCGTACACGCCCGGCACGCTGCGCGAGAAGCTGTTCGGCGACGGTGCGCGTCTGCCGCAGACGCATCCGGCTACCCGCTTTCGCGATATCGAGCGGGTCAAGCGCGAGTCGCAACAGGTGCAGCCGGTCACGGCAACGCCCACCCTTGCCGAACCCCATGCGGTGAGGTAAGCGCGTTACGGCCCGTCATACCGCTGTTCACATTCCTGCGTCTATCCGGCCGTGCCAAGCGCTTATGCGATCTTGCCCGTGCACGCTTCGGCAAGCATCAGAAGAACAATAGCGTGCGCAGTTCGATACTCCGACGCGGTCTTGCGTCCGGCGGCGACGACGGATCATCGAATGCCGTATGTGCTGTCAGCCGCGCGACACCGTCGCCAGCGGAATCGTAGATTTTCAGGAGCAGGACTTCTTCCGGCTTCATCAGCGGAAAGTAGTACCAGCGGTGCTTCGGGTTGTACACGAACGCATAGGTCTCGCCGACTTTGTCCTGATAGATCAGATCCGCCGGCACCAGATCAGTCGGCGCGATACTGCGCGCATCGCACAACGCCAGCGGCGACGATTCGACCGTCGATCCGATCGGACGCCACAGGTTGACGATCGCCACCCTGCCTTTGAGCAGTTCTTCCGCTTCGTGCGGCGGCAGGTGATCGCGCACGCGGCGCGGACCCGATACGAAGGTCTGGTCGTTGTGAATGAACTTGACCGGCTCGCGCACGTTGCCTGGACGCGCCGCATGGCCATCGCGAATCGTGTGATCGAAGATGACGGCGCGCGTCGCGCCCGTCCAGCGCCTTAGCAGCGCCTCCGACTCGGGATAGTAAATGCGTTCTATCGCAGCAGGGTCCGTGAAATCGCGGAGCGCGCTCGCGTGCTGCCGCAACTCGAAACCGTTGCGGTCCAACGATAAACCACCCGGCGGCGGCGAAACCCGCGCATTGACGATATTCACACGCTGCGTCCGATACACGCCACTGCGCTGCGGCACGCCAGCAGGCGGCTCATAAGCGTAGGTAGCGGGCTTTTCCCCCGTCGCGACGAGATAGTTCAAGGCGGCTTCGACGACGGCCGGCTGTTCAATGACGACATCGCTCATTAGTTGCGCTCCTTGCCTGCGAGTGAACGAATTCAGTCCGGCGCTATTTCGCCGATGATCTGACACGAATCGGATGTGACTGTGATGTTGAAGTAGCCGGCGCGCGCATAGCGGGCAATGCGTTCGAGGCGCTCAGGATCGTCCTTCCACGTATGCTCTGGTACAGACGGCACAGGCCGCGCCTGCGCGCGCTGACGCACGAATTCGAACGGATGAAGCACGGCCAGACGGCAAAACGATGCGAGGCTCATCGACATGATGCGCCCTCCTGCTCATGGCAACAGTTGAATCTAGTCAGTGAAGTGGCAATGCACAAACAAGCATTTGTGCTTTGCTTTGCAACGTTTGGACCTTGTATAGGCTGGCCGTTCGAAGCGCGTGGCGCGTCTGCGCAGCGGCACACCCGCCGACGAAAGCCGACGCGCAGTCTGCTTCCCAAGGCGCGTCGGTGCGTCGGATGCACCGATGCTCTACACGATTTGCACATTCCTTCCGCCACGCTATCAATGTGCAAAACGCTTATTTGGGCGTCGCAAGGGTGGCTTTTTGGGCCGCTCACGAATGCCTCTTGAACGAATCAAGCGCACATCGTAGTTCGATCAAAAGCCGTTGAAAACGAATTGATCCGCACAACGATGTCAGCAGATGCAACAGCGTGGGCGGCTCAGAAGCGTGACTTACGACGACATCGGGACACCTCGCCAGCGGGACCAAAGCGGTTGTAAGATTGCTCGGGTGCCAGTTTGCCGGTCGTCCAGGGCCCCTTCGCAATGAAACTACTTCCAAAGCAACTGAACACCCGCCTGCAACTGCGCAAGCAACTGCGTCGCGCCAGCGGCTTTCAAATCGCTATTGCGCATCGCCTGCGACAGCTTAACGTGGAGGATTGGCGCACAGTCACTGCTGCGCAAAGCTTTTATTTTTCGCCTGAATACCTGCAAATGATCGAAGTGGCCGGTCCGGCCAATCTGGAGCCGCGCTACGCCTTGATCTCGGATGACGACGGACCGCGAGCCGCAGTTTGCATGCAAATCGTCCAGGTAAGCCTCGAGCACTTCGGTGAACCAGGCAAGCGCAAACTCAAAGTGCCGCTCACCGAGCGTATTCTTGTCTGCGGCAACCTGCTCAGTTACGGGCAGCACGGCGTTTGTTTCGCGCCCGGCAGTACTCCTGCGGAACTGTGGCCCGCCGTGGCGGACGCACTGTATCGTACCCGGCGATGCGAAAAGCTGGACGGACAGACCAACCTTATTGTGGTTAAGGACATTCTCGAAGCCGACAAGGAACCCAGCGCCTGCCTCGGCAAACTCAGCTATTCCGCCGTCGAAACCGAACCCAACATGGTGCTGACGCTACCCGAAGGCGTCCATACCCACGCTGACTATCTTGCCAATCTTGCTTCCAAGTACCGCAATGCGGTCAAGTCCCAGATCTACAAACCGTTCGATGCGGCTGGGTTCCGGATGGAACGTCTTGACGACGTGGCGTCGGTTACTGGACATCTGCAAGATCTTTACCTGCAGACCCACACCAATGCCAGGTTGCGGCCATTTATGCTGGATCAGGAATACTGGCCAGCGTTAGCGGCAGCCGCCGGCGCAAGAATCGTTTTCCACGTCGCGGTCAAGGGTAGCCATATTTATGGCTTCGTTGTCACGCTCAAGGACGCGGACACGGCGGTCGTCTGGCACATCGGTTTCGATCGCGAAGCTGCTACCTATGGCGTGCCGCTTTATCTACGCCTTCTGCATGCGTCGCTGACGCAGGCAATCGATTTCGGTTGCCGACGCGTCTCTTTCGGCAGAACGGCGCTCGCACCCAAAGCCCGCATCGGCTGCCGGCCGGAGCCGATGCAGGTTTGGGTGCGCCACCGCCAGCCTTTGCTGAACCGGGCGATCAGCCCTTTGCTGCGACTGATCCAGCATGAAGACGCGCCGGAATACTCTCCGTTCAAAAAAGACAACCAACCGCTCTGAAGCGCTTTGATATCTGCTCGAAGCAATCCATCAGGCCGCGGACCGCGGCCTACGTGACCGTCAGCTGCTGCGCGAGCCTGGCATCGCCTCCGGTTCGCGGTCCACACGCCGAAATTCAATGGTTTGCTGTCGGAGTTTTCACGCGTCAAGATCCATGTCGGTGCTGTTGCAGTTTGTGTTGTGTGTTCTTTTGTCTGCCGCGGCACCGCCTATGTGTCTGCCTGAGCGGTCGAAAACACGAACACGCCTAAAGAGCCATGTCGATAGCCAACGCGTCGAGAGGCTTGCGCTGATAGCCATTCGTCGAGGAAGCAGGCGATGACGTTCTGAAAGGTTTGCGCGATCGAGCGATGCTGTCGATGCTGCTGCGGCACCGCCCGAGAGCGCGCCACATTAACTTACCCGCGGAGTTCTATGCAAAACGCTGGGAGCGGTACGGATCCATCAGGTTCACCATCACGCCGTCAAGCAATTCGGTCGTGATGAACTGAGACAGTCCGGCCGCAAGACTGATGCCTGCGTTCGTTGTAATGGAAAGCACGCCGGGCAGGTCTTCAGAACGGCTCACGACGGGCAGTCCATCAGCGGGAATGACGCGACGCGTTTCGGTCACTTTCTCCACGACGGCGTCCTTCAAGCCGGGCAGCACGCGCGCGGCGACACGTACAAGCTCCTCGGGGTCGGGCGTGCCTGGATCGCCAACGGGCGAACCGGAGAAGTGCCTGGCGATGACCACACGACCGTCGATGCGCTGGATCGCGTGAACATGCGAGCCAAGAATGACCGAATCGAAAATGCGTGGCAACGGCGCGAGATGGACGACGCTCCCCATGCTGTGGATGAGCGGTGCCTTAAGCCCCGTGCCTTCGACGAGTTCCGGGTTCGCGATGCCGCCCGCGAAGATGAGAATGTCGGCCTCGCGCTTGCCACTTCCGCTCTGGATCTCGTAACCGCCCGCCGTCTTCGCGAAGCCTAGATACGCATCGTGTGGCGAGTATTGCGCCCCGTGTGCGACCGCGGCATCGAGCATCCTTGACGTTAGCTGCACCGGGGACATCATCCCTTCGTCGGGCGTGTAGAAAATGTCCGTCTCGGCTCCCGGCTCAAACCCCGGCTCAATCTCGCGTGCCTCGGCCGCGGTGACGCGGTACGTCGGGCTGCCCCAGCGCAGGCGCCGGTCCAGTTCCGCCGCGAGTTCCCGTGCCTCCTCGGTGCCGGGCTCGGCGCTTTGAAAGCAGCCTGACCAGCGAATCGGCAGACCGTCGATTTCGCTTTGCAGGTAACGCCAGCGCAGGTGCGACAGGCGATGCAGATTGAAGTAATGCTGCGCGCCAACTTCGCCAAGCGAGTCCGCATTGCGGAACTTCGTCTGATTCGTTATCCACGCGAATGATCCAGAAGTGGCGCCTTTCGCGACTTCGTTCTTGTCGAGCACGGTGACGCGCGCGCCGCGTTTCGCGAAATCATAAGCGAGTGTGGTGCCGATGATGCCAGCGCCGATGATGATGACTTTAGGTGCCGAATTCATAGAGTGCCTCTTTGCATTGGTGCAAGAAGTGTTGCCAGGGTGAGATTCTTAAGTCCGAGTTGCTGTGGCTGACCGGCGTCAGCGATGGCTACGCCGTCCTTTCCGCTCAGCTGCGAGCCTCTCTTCGCTGCAGAGAGTGTTCGCTGGCGCTCGCTGCCATGCTCGGAGCATTCGCCGCGCCGAGCGACACGTTACGGGTCTCGGGAGCCATGCGAACCGATACGAGCAGGCCAATCAGGCTGATCCCACCCGCGATAAGCAGACCAGTCGCGCTTCCAAAATGGACTAGCACGGTAGGAAGGAGGAACGTTCCTGCCGCGGCTCCGATGCGGCTTGCAGACATCGCGAGTCCCATACCGGTTGCACGAAGATCAGTCGGAAAAACCTCGTTCGGGTAGATGAATTGCAGCCCGGAGCCGGCAGCTTCAGCCACCGTGAAGAGAACGAACAAACCGATCGCAACCGTGGCAATGTTCGACATCGGCGTTGCCAGAAGAAAAAGCGCGAGCGTTGCAAGAACGAAAGAGACCAGACAAAGCGTGCGCCGACCGACGCGGTTGACGACGAACATGCCGATCGCAGTTCCGACGATGGCAAATGAAATGATCACGAGCGAGCCGGCGAGTGGCTGAGTGACGCCGAGCGATTTCAATAGCATCGGTTGAAACGTCTTGATTGCGAACGAAGGCGCAATCTGACACATCCAGAAGATCGAGCAAAACACCAGCATGCGCCCATAGCCTCGCGAAAGCAGTTCGCGGATTTTGGACAGCCCGAGGCCACGCCCGGAGGTGCTGACTCGGGTTTCAGCAACGAGCGCCTCAAAGTCAACCTGCGGCCCAAGATGCTGTGCCACGATGCCACGAGCGGCGTCTACGCGTCCTGCGGAAATCAACCAGCGCGGCGACTCGGGGATGTTAAGGCGCAGCAGCAGGAAGATTGCCGAAGGAATCGCAGCGCTTGCAAGAATGTAGCGCCATACACCGCTTTCGCTGCCGCTAACGATCAAACCCGTTGCAAGGCTTATGGTGTATCCGACCCAGAGCAAAAGCACGAGGCTCGCGAGCACCGGCCCGCGAAGCTTCCGAGGCAGAAATTCAGCTGCCAGCGCGGTCGCTATGGGATAGTCCGCGCCCAGCGCAACCCCCATGACGAAACGAAGGATGAACAACGTCGTCACGTCATGCACGAACAGGTGCGCGAGTGAGCAGATAACGAATACGGCGAGATTAAGCACATACATCTTCTGGCGGCCGAAGCGGTCCGTCATGGGTCCGAAAACCAGGCCGCCGGCGAACATGCCGATCAGGCTCGACGCGCCGATCAGACCGATCTGCAGCGCGTTCAGCGCGAGGTCCTTCGCAATGAACGGCAGCGCTACAACGATGATCCCTAGCAGATACCCGTCACAGAACGGTCCCCCTGCCGCCACGAGGGCTATCCTCTTATGAAAGCGGCTCGGAGGTAAATCTTCGATGCCGACGAGTGCCTTGCCCATATGTGCCTCCAAACGTTACCGAATCAAATGACGGGATTTGTTTTTCTATTCAGCTAGGCTAAGGTGGGGGCACAATATCGGTCAATGTCAGATTTTATTCACCAAATATCGAAGGATTCGATATGCTGTTCAGCGAGGAGATCAACACGTTCCTGGCGGTGGTCCGCTCGGGAAGTTTGCTTCAGGCGGCCGAGATCGTATCTACGACGCAATCGACAGTCTCGTATCGGATCCAGTCCCTCGAGCGCCGGTTAGGACATCCGCTGTTGCGGCGTTCGAGGGGCGCGCGGGGCATATCGCTGACGGCGGAAGGTGAGCGTTTTCTCGACATTGCCGAGCGCTGGAAAATGCTCGAAATAGAGGCTGAGCAACTTCAGGCGAACCAGGTGCGGCACCTCGCTGTCGGTTCCGTGGACGCCGTTGCAATCAACGTGCTACCGCCGTTTGTCGCTGCGCTCTCTAATGAGACACCGCCTGTCCAATTACATATGGAAAGCTCGCGCTATTTCCAGCTCGCTAACCGGGTTGTTTCTGGTCACCTTGACGTAGCCTTCACACTGACTCCATCCGAACACGTCGATCTTGTTTCAAGAAAGATCCGAGACTATGCGATGTTTGTGGTCTACGCTGCGTCGGGTTCAGCCCCGTTGCCCGAAGTTCTCGACATGACGGATCTCGATCCATCAAGAGAAATTCATCTGCCGTGGTCGCCTCAGTTCGATCTATGGCGCGCTCGGCGCGGGTTTTCGCGGCACGTAAATTGGGTGGAGAAAGCACACATGCTGGCGCCGATGCTGAGAAACGGAGCGTGGGCCATTGTTCCTGCTTTTTTAACGACGCCATTGGCCAAGGAAACCGGATGCACGATCCATCGGATCGCTTTAAATCCACCCGATCCGCTTTCTCTTTTCATGATTTTGCGCAAACAGAGTGGCGATCCCAATGCACGACTGCAGCAACTCATCGAGATGGCTCTCACAGCCCTCAAATGACGTGACGCGGCAATAGAAGGAGAGGCCGGCGAAGATCACCTTTTCACGCTTCGCTTGCGGGTCTTCTTCGGCGTTGAGTCCGGCACTATCCGCGCCATTTTCTCCATCAGCTCGTCGTGCTCCTCGCGCAGCACTTCGATGAACGCGGACGCCAGCCGTTCGCGCGGCCGGTGCGGCGGGAACAGCAGATACATCGGGAACATCACCGCCGGCGAGAACGGCCGGATCGCGATGTCCGGCCCGACGAAGTCCAGCGCCACGCCTGGATGTGCGAGCGTCACACCCATGCCGCAGCGCACCAGCTCGCAGCAGATCGCCGTATATTGCGCCTCGATCGCCAGCTTGCGTTCGACGCCCGCCCGCAGGAACACCTCATCCATCTGCGCGCGCGTGCCGTCGCCGTGACACAGCGAGATGAACGACTCGCCCTCGAGATCAGCGGGCCTGATGACAGCCTTTGAAGCAAGCCGGTGCACCGCCGGCATCACGCACACGGCGGCCACTTTGGACAGCATCTCAACTTCGCAATTCGACGCCTCGCTGATGTACACCGCCACGCCCAGATCGCAGAACTGCGACGCCGTCCAGTGATTCACCGTGCCCGACGTATTGACGTGCAGCGACACGGTCACACCGGGATGCAGCGCCTGAAAACGCTTGATCGCATGCGGCACGAGTGTGAGACCCGCTGAAGGCATCGCCGCGATGCGCAGACGCCCACTGCCCAGATTGCGGATCTGCGCAGCGGCGTTCGTGAGCCCCTGCAAGCCGACATACGCGCGCTCCACTTCGCGGAAAAACGCTGTGCCCTCGCTGGTTGGAATCAGCCGCACGCCGCTGCGCTGGAACAGCAGCAAGCCGGTCTCACGCTCCAACTGCGAGATCAGACGGCTCACATTCGGTTGCGACGTGAAAAGCGCTTTGGCCGCCGCCGTCATCGACCCGGCTACCATCACCGCCCGAAATGCCTCGACATGTTTCAGGTTCATCGGCTTCAACCCATATCAACAATGTATAGATTGCTATTTTATTCGTATTGGACTATATGACCATCCCGGCACAGACTGTGATGCATGGACACGCCACCAGAGCGTCCATTCCCACACTGACTGGAGATCGCCGTCATGCAAGAATCGCCGCGCCGCCGTTGCCGTTCTACGCTCCGCGCCCTCGTCTCCGCACTGTCCGTCGTCTGTCTGACCGCTCCCTTCCACGTCCACGCCGAAACCACGCTGTATGTCGCGAACGTCGGCGGCTCGAACGAGCAGTTGTACCGGCAGAAAGTCATTCCGCCGTTCGAAAAAGCGCATGACGTGAAGATCGTCTATGTGGCGGGCAATTCAAGCGACACGCTCGCGAAGCTTCAGGCGCAGAAAGGCCATCAACAGATCAACGTTGCGGTGATGGACGACGGCCCCATGTATCAGGCGATGCAGCTCGGCCTGTGCGCGAAGGTCGAGGATGCGCCCGTGATGAAAGACCTCTACCCGCTCGCGCGGCTGGGCCCGACGGCCGTCGGCGTCGGCATGGTCGCGACGGGCATCGGCTACAACGAAGAGGCATTCAGAAAGCTCGGTCTGCCCGCGCCCGATTCATGGCAGGCGCTCACCGACAAGCGCCTGAAGGGCAAGCTCGGCGTGCCGCCCATCACCAACACGTATGGACTGCATACACTCGTGATGCTCGCGCGCCTGAACGGCGGCGGCGAAAAGAATATCGACCCCGGCTTCAACACGATGACGAAGCAGGTCGCACCCGACGTGCTGTCGTGGGCGCCGACGCCCGGTGAGATGGACGGCCTGATGCAGGCGGGCGACGTCATCATGGCGCCGTATGGCAGCGGTCGCGCCGTCGCGTTGCAAAACACGGGCTTTCCGCTCAAGTTCGTGTATCCGAAGGAAGGGGGCGTCGCGCTGCAGGTAGCGGCCTGCGCGCTCGCCGAGAACGCACAGCCGAAGCTGTCGCAGGAGTTCATCCAGTATCTGCTGAGCCCCGAAGTGCAGGCAATGCAGGCGCAAGCAATCGGACTTGGCCCCGTCAACCAAACGGTCAAGCTGACGCCCGAGGTCGCGGCGCGCGTGCCGTATGGTCCGGAACAGGTGAACAAGCTCACGGCGATGGACTGGACCACGATCAACCAGCATCGCACGGAATGGACGGAGCGCTGGAACCGCTCGGTCGAACGCTGAGCGGCGCAACCGCCTCATAGCCGCTCAACAGTTCCTACGTCCCGACTCCGCACAGGACCGACGCCATGACCTTTCTCACTCTGCAGGGCATCTCGAAGCGCTACGGCCATTTCACTGCGGTCGAGCAGCTCGATCTGTCCGTCGAACGCGGCGAGTTCCTGTCGCTGCTCGGGCCGTCCGGCTGCGGCAAGACGACCACGCTGCAGATGATCGCCGGCTTCGTGACGCCGAGCGCGGGCCGCATCACGCTCGGCGGACGCGACATCACGCACGAGCGCCCCGAAAAGCGCGGCATGGGTGTCGTGTTTCAGAGCTATGCGCTGTTTCCGCATATGACGGTGGCGGGCAACGTGGGCTTCGGTCTCGAAATGCGCAACATGAAGCGCGACGAGCGCGCGGCGCGCATCGCCGAAGCGCTTGATCTTGTGCGGCTCAACGGCCTGGACGCGCGTTATCCGAAGGAACTGTCGGGCGGCCAGCGCCAGCGCGTCGCGATCGCGCGGGCGCTGGCGATGCGCCCCAACCTGCTGCTGCTCGACGAACCGATGTCGAATCTCGATGCGAAGCTGCGCGAGGAAATGCACATCGAACTGCGCGCGATCCAGAAGCGCCTCGGCATTACGACGATCCTCGTCACGCACGACCAGGTCGAAGCGATGACGATGAGCGACCGCATCGCCGTGCTGCACAAGGGGCGCATCGCGCAACTGAGCACGCCGTTCGATGCCTACGAACGTCCCGCTACGCCGTTCGCATCGACCTTTCTGGGGCGTACCAACACGCTGCCTGGCGAAGTGCGTGAGCGTAATCCGCGCTGCGCCGTCGTGGATGTGGCGGGCACGACGCTGCACGTGCCGCACGAAGGGCGCGATGTCGAAGGCGCAGTGCACGTCTACATTCGCCCGGAGAAAGTACGCCTTGCGAATGGCGACGCGCGCATGCACGGACGTATTGCGAACCGCGTGTTCATCGGTAACCAGTGGCTGCTCGAAGTCGATACGGCGCTCGGCAAACTCCATATCGCGCAGCCGAACTTCGGCGCGCCGCCGCCCGACGAAGGCCATGAAGTGGGACTCTCGTTCACAGACGACGATCTGCGCGTGCTGACCCGGGAGCGTGCTCATGGCAACGCTTGACGATTCACGCGCGGGCGCGGCGCCCTGGCTGCTCTCTTCGCCGGCACTGCTGCTGTTCGGCGCGCTGCTGTTCGTGCCGCTCGTGCTGACGCTGCTGCTGTCGTTTCGCGTGTTCAGCGATGTGGCCGGTGTGCAGGCCGCGTACACGCTGAAAAATTACGTCGAAGTGCTGAGCGATCCGTACTACGGCGAAATCTTTTTGCGCACGGTGGGTCTCGCGCTCGCCGTGACGCTGCTGAGCGTACTGCTCGGTGTGCCGGAAACCATCGTGCTCGCGCGCATGAAGCGGCCCTGGCAGTCGCTGTGCCTGCTGATCGTGCTCGGCCCATTGCTGATTTCCGTCGTGGTGCGCACGCTCGGCTGGCAGATTCTGCTCGGGAATAACGGCGTGCTCAATAACGCACTGCAAGCATTTCACATTACGTCCGAGCCGATCCGTCTCGTCTTCACGATGACGGGCATGATCATCGCGCTCACGCATGTGCTGGTGCCGTTCATGGTGATGTCGGTGTGGGCGACGCTGCAAAAGCTCGATCCGCACGTCGAATGGGCGGGGCTGTCGATGGGCGGTTCGCCACTGCGCGTGTTCCGCCGCGTGGTGCTGCCGCAGATCATGCCAGGTGTGCTGTCGGGTTCAATCATCGTATTCGCGCTGTCCGCGTCGGCTTTCGCGACGCCGGCGCTGATCGGCGGGCGCCGTCTGAAAGTGGTGGCCACCGCCGCCTACGACGAATTCCTCGGTACGCTGAACTGGCCGCTCGGCGCGAGCATCGCCGTGCTGCTGCTGATTGCGAACGTCGCGATCGTGATGGGTTGCAGCCGTCTCGCCGAGCGCCGTTTCAAGCATATTTTCGAGTGACGCCATGAAACAGAACGGATTGTGGGGCCTGCTGTTCAACGCGCTGTTCCTCACTTTCATCCTCGCACCGCTCGTCGCCGTGATGCTGGTCGCGTTCACCGACAAGGGCTTCATCTCGATGCCCTTCGACGGAGCGTCGCTGCGCTGGTTTCGCGCGATCCTGGAGAACGACGACATCGTGTCGGCATTCTGGCTTTCCGTGCGGCTCGCGTTCGTGGCGGCGACCATCGGCGTGGCGCTCGCGGTGCCCGCCGCGCTCGCTATTGCGCGCTATCGCTTCGCGGGCCGTGGCGCGCTGATAAGCTTCTTCCTGTCGCCGATGATGATTCCCGCCGTCGTGCTCGGCATCGCGTTCCTGCGCTTTCTGTCACTGCTGCATCTGAGCGGCTCGTTCTGGGCGCTGGCGGCAACGCACGTGATCATCGTGCTGCCGTATGGGCTGCGCCTCGCGCTGTCGTCGGCCGTCGGGCTCGATCGCGATGCCGAACGCGCGGCGCTGTCGTGCGGTGCGAGCCGCTTCACCGCGTTTCGCCGCGTCGTGCTGCCGATGATCCGCACGGGCGTCGCCGGCGGATGGGTGCTGTCGTTCATCCAGAGTTTCGACGAGCTGACGATGACCATATTCGTCGCGACCCCCGGCACGACCACGCTGCCCGTCGCCATGTGCAACCAGATCGCGCAGACCATCGATCCGCTCGTCGCTTCCGTGTCGGCGGTGCTGATCGTCGGCACGGTTCTGCTGATGGTGCTGCTCGACCGCATGGTCGGACTGGACCGCATCCTCATTGGAGAAGCTCGATGATTCGTCACGCTACCGACAACCCCGACGTGCTCGTGCTGGGCGGCGGACTGGTCGGTTCCGCCGTTGCCTGGGGCCTTGCGCGCGAAGGCGCGAACGTCACCGTGCTCGACCAGGACGACGGCGCGTTCCGCGCGTCGCGCGGCAACTTCGGGCTGGTCTGGATTCAGGGCAAGGGCTATGGCTTGTCGCCGTATGCACGCTGGTCGCGCAACTCGGCTTCGCGCTGGCCGTCGCTCGCTGCGGCGTTGCTCGACGAAACCGGTATCGACGTCGCGCTGCGCCAGCCCGGCGGCTTCCACTTCTTTTTCTCCGAAGACGAAATCGCAGAACGCGCGAAGCGTCTCGGCGCCTTGCAGCGTGAACTGGGCGACTACCCGTATCAGTTGCTCGATGCGCGCGAAGTGCGAGAGCGTATTCCCGAAATCGGGCCGGACGTGATCGGCGCGAGCTACACGCCGATGGACGGCCACGTCAATCCGCTCAAGCTGCTGCGCGCGCTCCACGCGGGCATGCAGCGGCGCGGCGTGAAGCTCGTCAACAACGAGGAAGCGCTGCGCATCACACCCGAACACGGCGGCTTCACGGTACAAGGCAAACTCGGCACCTACCGCGCGGCGCGCGTCGTGCTCGCGGCGGGCCTCGGCAATCGCGCGCTCGCGCCGCACGTCGGACTGCATGCGCCCGTCGCACCGAATCGCGGACAGGTGCTGATCAGCGAACGCGTCGCGCCGTTCCTGCGTTACCCGACCCTCAACGTGCGCCAAACCGACGAAGGCACGCTGCAATTCGGCGATTCGATGGAAGAAGTCGGTTTCGACGACTTCACGACGACGCCCGTGCTGTCCGACATTGCGCGGCGCGGCGTGCGCGCCTTTCCGCTGCTGAAGAACGTGCGGCTGGTGCGCACGTGGGCCGCGTTGCGCGTCTACAGCCCCGATGGTTTTCCGATCTACGACGAATCCGCACGCCATCCCGGCGCGTTCGTCGTCACCTGCCACAGCGGCGTGACGCTGGCCGCCGCGCACGCGCTGCGCATCGCGCCGTGGATCGCGGGCGGCGCGATGCCCGCTGAAATCCCCGCGCTGTCCGGCACGCGCTTTCTCGAATCCCCTGCACTCACCCCCGCTCACTGATTCCGACATGACCTCCACACCGCTCTTCAAGGCCTTGCCCGGCGCCGATGCGCCGGTCGACATCTGGTTCAACGATCAGCCGCTGCGCGTGCCGGGCGGCCGGTCGGTAGCGGCGGCGCTGCTCGCTGCCGGCATCGCGCGGTTCCGTGCGACACCCGTCTCGGGCGCGCCGCGCGCGCCGTATTGCATGATGGGCGCGTGCTTCGAGTGTCTCGTCGAGATCGACGGCGTGCCGAGCCGGCAAAGCTGCATGGTGACCGTGCGCGCCGGCATGCGCATCCGCTCGCAGGAGGGCGCGCGCGATCTGCCGCCCGTCGATGTTTCACGGGAGGACGCTCATGCCCGCTGATCACGCTGTCGAAACCGTGTCGAGTTTCCCTTCGGAAGCCGTCGATGTCGTCGTGGTCGGGGCCGGTCCCGCCGGCATGAGCGCGGCGACGCGCGCCGCGAGCGCTGGCCTGTCAGTGGTGCTGCTGGACGAACAGGACGCCGTCGGCGGGCAGATCTATCGGGCGATCGGCCGCGCCGATGCGCGCCGCAAGGAGATTCTCGGCCCGGATTACGCGGCGGGCGCATCGCTCGCCGACGCCTTCGCGCGCTCTGGCGCACGGCATGTCGCGCATGCGTCCGTGTGGCAGGTGACGCGCGAACATGCCGTGCACTATCTGAGGGACGGCAAGGTCGGCAGCTTCGACGCACGCCGCGTGATTCTGGCCACGGGCGCGCTGGAAAGGCCGTTCCCGATTCCCGGCTGGACGCTGCCCGGCGTACTGACGGCGGGCGCCGCGCAGATCCTGCTGAAAAGCGCGGGCGAGGTGCCCGCCGAGCCGCCCGTGCTGGCGGGCTGCGGTCCGCTGCTCTATCTGCTCGGCTGGCAGTACGTGCGTGCCGGCGTGCCGATCCGCGCACTCGTCGACACGACTCGTCACGAAGACCGCTGGCGCGCGAAGAAACATCTGCTGTCGGCGTTGCGCGCGTGGCCGTTCCTGAGCAAGGGCCTGCAACTGATCCGCACGCTGCGCGCCGCGGGCGTGCCCGTCTACGAAGCCGCCGACGATCTGCGCGTCGAGTCGAAGCAGGACGCGCAAGGCGTCGAGCGCGCCGCCGCGCTGAGTTTCAGCACGCAAGGCCGTGCGCAGCGGATCGACGCGAACGTGATCCTCCTGCATCAGGGCGTCGTGCCGAATACGCAGTTCACGCTGTCGTTGCGCGCGCACCACCATTGGGACGCCGCGCAGCTATGCTTCGCACCGACCACCGACGCATGGGGCGAACTCGACGTGCCGGGCATCTTCGTCGCGGGCGACGGCGGCGGTATCGGCGGTGCGCTGGCGGCGGCCGAACAGGGCGCGCTCGCCGCGCTACGGGTCGCCAGTCAACTCGGTGCCATCGATGCAGCTGCCTGCGAGCGCGAAGCCGAGCCGCACCGCCTCGCGCTGGAGAGCGTGATGCGCATCCGTCCGTTTCTGGACAGCCTGTACCGCCCGCGCGACGCGAACCGCATTCCGCGCGACGACGTGGTCGTGTGCCGCTGCGAGGAAGTGACGGCGGGCGACGTGCGCGGTTTCGTCGAACTCGGCTGCCTCGGCCCGAACCAGGCGAAATCGTTCGGACGCTGCGGGATGGGCCCGTGTCAGGGTCGCATGTGCGGCCTGACCGTCACCGAAATCATCGCCGACGCGCGCAAGGTGCCGCCGGGCGAAGTCGGCTATTACCGCATCCGTCCGCCCATCAAGCCGCTGACGCTCGGAGAACTCGCCGGTGAATGACGCTACCCGCTCCTCTTCCGGCGCCGTGCGCGAGGCCGACGTGCTGGTGATCGGCGGCGGGCTGCACGGCTCGAGCAGCGCGTTCCATCTGGCCGCGCGCGGCGCGAACGTGATCGTGCTCGAAGCCGACTACGTCGGGCGGCACTCGTCAGGCGTCAATGCGGGGGGCGTGCGCACGCTCGGCCGCCCGCTGCCCGAGATTCCGCTCGCGTTGATGTCGCGCAAAATCTGGCACAGCCTGCGCGAAACGATCGGCGACGACGGCGGCTTCGTGCCGTCCGGCCAGTTGAAGATCGCGGAGACGGAAGCCGAACTCGACGAATGCCGCGCCCGCGTCGCGCAACTCGAAGCGCACGGCTTCACGCACGAAAAGCTGATCGACCGCGCGAGCGTGCTCGAACTCGAGCCGGCGCTCGCGCGGCACGTGACGGGCGGCATCTGGGTCGAGCGCGACGGCTATGCGCTGCCGTTCAAGACCACCACCGCCTTCCGACTCGCCGCGCAGCGGCATGGTGCGGCGTTTTTCGAAGGCACGCCGGTCACGCGCATCGAACAACGCGGCACGCGCTGGTTCGCGCAGACGCCGCGCGGCGGGTTCAGCGCGGACAAACTCGTCGTCACGGCGGGCGCGTGGGCGGGACAACTGGCCGAACAAGTGGGTGAACGCGTGCCCGTGCACCCCGAAGGGCTGATGCTGATGGTCACGCATCGCGTCGCGCCGTTCTGCCGCGCGACGCTGGGTGCAACCGGGCGTCCGTTGTCGTTCAAGCAGTTCGACAATGGCACCGTCGTGATCGGCGGCAAGCTGATCGGTATCGCCGATCTGCACGGCCGGCATGGCGAAGTCGATTTCGCGCGGCTCGTGCGTAGCGCCAATACCGTCGTCGATCTCTTCCCGCATTTGCGGCATCTCGGCGTGAACCGCGCGTGGGCCGGCGTCGAAGCATTCACCGACGATGCGCTGCCCGTGCTCTCACCTAGCCGCCGCGCGTCGAATCTCGTCTATTCGTTCGGCTATTGCGGCAGCGGTTTCCAGCTTGGACCGGCCTGCGGGCGGCTCGTATCCGAACTCGTGCTCGACGGCAAGGCTTCGCTGCCGCTCGACGACTTCGCGATCGACCGCTTTACGCGCCAGTCCGTGCCGCAGCCGACGGCCAGCGCCGCCGCGCACTGATCGCAGCCGAGCGCCGCCCGGCGCGCTTTCCTGTACTCAAACCAAGGAGAGCCGGGCGAAAAATCGACCGCCATAAGCCCATTCCGTCACGTCGACGACGCGCGCGTGTTGAATCAACTTGCGCACTGGGTACCCGAACCGGATTTGCGACAGCGCATCCTGGTCATCAATCCAACTACGCTTTATGGCTTTTGCTGCATTGTCCGGGTCCCGGAGGTTTTCAGAACCGGTACTTGAACCGGATCTGGCCGCCATTCTCGACCTCGTGCGCGGCAACGACGCCGTCATACTCCAGACGCACATCGAGACGTTTGGTCGTATAGACCTCTACCCCAGCGGAAAACTTGCCTGCAACGTGCGCATTGGTGAGCGTATTGGTGAAGCTGCCGAAACCCGGGGCAGCGGCGAACGACGCGTTGGTCGTGTAGCTATTGCCTGCAATGAAGCTCACCCCGGCGCCGACATAAGCGTCGACGGTCGCTGACCCGATCTGCGCGCGCGTCCCGATCCGCAGATTCGGCGTGCCGGTCGCAATGATGCTGTTCGCACTATTCACCTTCAGGTTGAGCGCGCCCGCACCGCTCTCCGTGTAGCCCGGGAGATTGATGTAGTTCAGGTCGCCGTCGAGCGCCGGCTCCAGGTAGAAACGGCCGAACGGAATCTGATAGGCCGCGCGCATGTGCATTCCGAGATTGAACGAATTGGGCGAGGCGGTCGCCACCGCATTGGCGCTCGGGATCACGCGCGAGCTGTTCAACCAGCCGTAGCTCGCGTCCACCGCACCGCTGAAAGTCCATGGCCCGACCTCGTGCTTGAGCGCGACGACGCCAAGAAGCGCATTGCCGTTGGCGCTCGTCAGGTTGTCGTTGCCGGTGAAACGGTCGGTCTCGTAGCCGATGGCGCCACCGAGGAACCAGCCGGGCTGTAGCTGGACCTGCCCGCCGACTTTCATCGTCGTACCTTGCCAGCCGAAACCTGGGAACGAAGCGTCGGCGCTGCGGTTTTCCCACATGCCCGTGGCGCGGAACCACACGCAGGAGCCCTGCTTTCTCACGGTGGTGTCGTCGTCGCCGAACTCTGGACAACTGAAGACGGAGCGCGAGAATGCCTGGCTGGACTGGTAGCGCGCAGCGGCAACGCCGAGCAACTCCTGGCCGGAAACGGCGGTTAGCGTCTGGGCATAGCCCGCCGTGCTACCGGCGCTACCGAAAGCTCCGAAGATGGGAGCAAAGGTAGGATCGGCACTGTTCCACAACCGGTCCAGATTGGCTGCGACACTCTGCTGCGTGGCCGAAGCCCCCTTGCTCGCACCGACGAAGTCCGCATCGGTCTTGATCGTGACGGTGTTGCCCTGCACCAGCGGCGTGAAGCGGTAGACCGGCGTAGAAGAACCCGTGAGCGCCGTATCCGGCCGAATTCCGCCGGCCGCCGACAGCACGGTGCTCGTGCTCTTCAGATAGCTCACCGGATCGGCCTGCACCTTGCCGGCAAGCGCGGCGGTACCCGTGATGTTGAGCAGATCGGACCGCTTGTTGGCCGGATCGATCTGTACGTTCAGCGTGCCAGTCGAACTCTGCACGAGATTGCCGGTGAGAATCGTATTGCCGATCGACTTCGCGCCGCCGACTTTCAGCGTACCGGCGTTGTTCACCGTGCCGCCTCCGACGTTCAGCGTGGCCGGTGTGTCGATAACGCCCCCTGGCAGATTGTTGACAACGCTGTTGCGGGGGCCACCAAGGACGTGGATGTCACCGGTGATAGTGCCGGAGTTGTTGACAGTGGTGGTGGCGGACGCCTCGCCATACAACGTGGGGTCCACCAGGATCGCGTATTTGCCCAAGGTCTGGATGGTGCCCTGGTTGGTGATGATGTTGTTATTGCCGCCGATCAGACGGACGGCGGCAGCGTCGCGAAACTCCGGGTCCAATCCCCCCATTGAGGAGGTCCGGAAATTGGGATCGGTCGTGCCGCCTATGACTTTCGACCCGGGCGCCAGGTGGATCGAGATTTGCCCGCCTTTCTGGCCGTCGCTTTGCGCGAGGATGCCGGCGGACCCGACACCCGTGGCCATGACCGTGTCGTTATCCCTGACGTTGACGGCGACCAGGCCGCCCACGCCGGCGCCACCCGCGCTGCCACGTGCCACATCATGCAGCGGGCCGAGCGGGCTTGAGTTGTAGTTGGAGGCCACCAGACCACCGCCACCGCCGATCGATTGCGCGAAGATTGCCGGCGCGTACCGGCCGGTCGTCACGACCTTCCCGCCGTTTACCACGATGACGTTGACGGTGCCGCCATTGCCGCTGTTGGCAAATACCACGCCGCCCGTATTGTCACCGTAGTAGTTCGGGGCGGACGGGTCGCCGGCAAAGCCCCCGCCACCGCCGATCGATTGTGCGACGATCCCATACGCACCGTCGCCGGTGGTAGAGACAGTGTGATTGGTGTCCACGACAAGAACGTTGCCGCCATTGCCGCTCGCGCCGCCGGCGCCAACGAGCGCGTTCGTGTTCGTGTTGATCTGTCCGCCCGCCACGAACCCGCCCCCGCCGCCAATCGACTGCGCGACGATACCGTGCGCGTCAAGCCCGTTCGTCGTCACGTTGCCTTGCGTGTTGACAGTGACGCCGCCGCCATTTCCCGAACTGCCGTTCTGACCGCCGAAGCTCAGTGTCACCCCGTAGATGTCGGCGATCCGTCCCTGCGGATTCTGGACGGCTTTGGAAGGATCGAATGTCTCATCGCTGCTCGCGGTCGTCACGACACCGCCGCCGCCTCCGATACTTTGCGCGAGGATGCCGACGCTGTGCTTGCCAAGTGTCGTGACCGTGCCGCCGTTGCTGACGCTTACGTCGCCGCCATTCCCGGCGCCTCCGCCATTGCCGCCCACGGCGATCGACAGGCTTTTCAGCGAACCGCTGACCGCCCCCGACATCGCGCCGTTGCCGCCACCGCCGCCTACGCTCTGCGCGTACACGCCGAACGCTTCCACCCCCTGCGTCTCGACTGCACCATTTGCCTTCTGCACGACACTCACCACCCCGCCCGAGCCCGCCGCGCCACCGCTGCCGCCCACGGCGACCGCGGCCTGCACCTTCGAATCATTATTCGACTTGCCGGTCGAACTCGCCGCGCCGCCGCTGCCGCCGCCGCCGCCAATGCTCTGCGCGAAGATGCCGTGGGATTGCGCGCCATAGGTGCCGATCGCGCCGGTGTTGCTGGCGTTCACCGCGCCGCCCAGGCCACCCGCGCCGCCACTGCCGCCGACCGCCACGCCGACGCTGATCTGGTTCACGGTGCCCAGAACTTTCGATACCCCGTCCGGCTGCGTGAGAAGCTTTTCCAGGTCACCATAAGTCGCTTTGATTTTTTCGCCGAGCACTCCGACCTGCAGGATGTTGTTGCCCAGGTTCTGCACGTTCTGGTTGAGGCCAAGGCCCTGACCCAGAATGCCAAACAGCGTCTGGGCGTTGGAGATCGTGTCGAGGCCGCCGCTGCCGCCCGCGGCCGCCGCGCCCTTGCCGCCTTTGCCCCCGCCGCCGCCGACGCTTTGCGCGAAGATGCCGGTCGAGGCCGCGCCGCGGGTGACGATGTTGCCGTTGTTGGTCGTCGTCACCGTGTTGCCGTCGCCGCCGACGCCACCCTTGCCGCCAACACCCACGGCGATGGCATCTTTGCCGCCGCTGGCCGCAGCGGTACCTCCGCCGCCTGCGCCGCCGCCGCCGCCCACGCTCTGGGCGAACACGGCATCGGCGCCGTCGCCACGCGTCGCGATCGAACCGTCGTTGGTCAGGCCGACCGTGCCGCCCGTTCCCCCCGTTCCACCCGTTCCGCCCACCGCGATTGACGCGCTGAAGCTGGCCTTGGCGTTAGCCGCCGTTGCCGAGGCATCGCCCGTTCCGCCATTGCCGCCGCCACCGCCAATTGACTGTGCGAACACACCATGGGCGTCCTGGCCCAGGGTTGCGACGAGCCCTGAGTTTTCGAGGTTGACGGCGCCGCCCGTGCCGCCGCTGCCGCCGCTGCCCCCGAGAGCCACGGAGACCGACAGGGACGCCCCCTTGGCAGGCGACGCGGAGTAGGACGCGGCGGTTGCGTCGCCGCCCGTACCACCGCCGCCACCGACGGACTGCGCGAAAACGCCGGTCGCGCTGTCGCCCGCAGTGGTGATCAGGCCGGAATTATCAAGCGTGACATTGCCGCCGGTGTTGCCGGTCCCGCCGGCGCCGCCGATAGCGGCGCTGACACTGATCGAAGGAATATTTGGGCTGGCCGATGCGGCAACGGCACGCGCCGTGGCGCTGCCGCCGGAGCCGCCGCCGCCGCCGATACTTTGCAGCACGACACCTTCGGCGTCCGAACCATACGTAACGACCTGCCCCGTGTTGGTCAGCGACACCGCGCCGGCCGCGCCGCCTCCGCCGCCTTGTCCGCCGACGGCAACCGAGCTCGACAGCGGGCCGCCGACGGTGAACGCTGTAGCGTTGCCGCCATTGCCGCCACCGCCGCCGATCGACTGAGCCTTGATACCGGCTGCGTGGTCGCCGTAGGTCGTGACGAGTGCGCCGTTGTCAACGGTGACCTGGCCACCCGCGCCGCCACCGTGGGCATCACCGCCGATCACCATGGTGATCAGCCCCCCGCCGCTCGACGTCGCGCTGCCGGCATTGCCGCCGGAGCCGCCAATGCTTTGCGCAAGGATGCCGGCTCCGCCGCTCTGGTCGAGGCTGCCAAACACGCTGTTCTGGCCCAGCGTGAGTTTCACCGCGCCGCCATTGCCGCCCTGGCCGCCGTTGCCGCCGATCTCGAAGCCCGCGCCAGCGGTGAAGCCGCTGGAGTCACCGCCGCTTCCGCCGCCACCGCCGATGCTTTGCGCGATCAGCGGGATGCTGCCTACGCCTGATTGACTGCCGACCGTGACAAAGGCGTGGTCCGAGTTCACCGTGACCGCGCCGCCATCGCCGCCCGCGGCACCTGCACCGCCCGTGCCGGCCAGCGCGAAGCTGACACTACCGCCATTGCCCCCTCCGCCTCCGACACTTTGCACCAACGCGCCATGTGTATATGGGCCGTTCGTTTTAATTGTTGCCGTGTTCGCCGCGTCTCCAAGGATCAGCGAAGCCTTCCCGCCAGCGCCTGCCTTACCACCATCACCGCCTTCACCCACGACAGTGCTCTGGGCGCCGTCACCGATACCGCCGGCGCCTCCATTGGCCTGCACCAGCACCCCCTCACCCCCGATCAACCCGGCAGCAGACTGCCCGGCCGGAACATTCGCGGTGTAATCGATGGAACCAAGAACGGTGGCGCTGGCGCTGCCGGCAATTCCGCCGTTGCCGCCCACACCACCCTCATTGCGGAATGAGCCGTCGATGGCAGTGCCACCGCCCCCGCCCGCTCCGCCGTTCGCCTTGGCGGTTACGCCGCTGCCCGGCTGATACCGACTGTTCGCCGGTTGCATCTGATCGGAGAACACGATCTGGCCACCGCTGCCGAGTTCCGCGCTCGCTGTGCCGCCGTTACCTCCGTTGCCGCCGGTCCCGCCAAAACTGCCACTTCCACCGTACGCGCCACCAGCGCTGCCGCCCGTACCGCCATCGGCGTCGGCCTGCATCGGAAAGATCTGGCCTGCCGGGGTGCTGGCGGTCAGACTGCCGTTCTGAAAGGCAAGCGTCGCGGTACCGCCGGCGCCGCCGTTGCCGCCCTTGCCTCCATGGCCTTCTACAACCAAATCGCCCGGAGTCGGCGAGTTGCCACCTACCCCGCCGGTCCCGCCCAGGGCGGACGCTCGCAGGCCGACACCATAGAACTGAATGCTGCCGGAGGCGCTAAGCGCTGCCTGACCACCCCGCCCCCCTGCTCCGCCGTTGCCGCCGTAGAGCGGCTCAGTACCTTGGGCATTGGACACGGCACCCACTCCGCCGGTGCCGCCATTGGCTTGCACGTCGAGCGCAACTTCCGGAAGGACACCTTTCGGGTCGGGACCAA
Source organism: Burkholderia sp. JPY481 (assembly GCF_038900515.1). Lineage (NCBI taxonomy): Bacteria > Pseudomonadati > Pseudomonadota > Betaproteobacteria > Burkholderiales > Burkholderiaceae > Burkholderia > Burkholderia sp. JPY481. Next base: position 210,282 of record NZ_JAYMRT010000012.1, on the reverse strand, counting down.
CGGTGCCGCTAAACTGCACGGAGACCGCGCCGCCATTGCCTGCCGCCCCGCCGTTTCCCGTGTGGGCGGAGCCATTGGCGTCATAACCGCCCTGTCCGCCGGCACCACCATCACCACCGTCGACGGACCATCCCGCTCCCATCGTGGGGCTGATGAAGGTCGGCGCGAATCCCCCCTTCACCGTAATTCCGCTGTTGACACTGTTAAAGGAACCACCTGACTGACCAGCGAAGCCATCCTGGCCCACTCCGTTCCAAGAGCCGTCGTCGGCGCCTTTGCATCCCGCCTGTCCCGCGGCGTTCAGGTAGTACTGCGGAAGCGGCGCTGCGCCAAACGACTGATTGGAAAAGTTGGTCTGTGCCGGCGCCGCAGGCAGCGCCGGGTTGGCGCTGCTGTTGCACTGGGCTCGCACAGCGACCGGAACAAACAGCGCGGCAAGCGACGTTACGGCAGAAGCCAACGCAACCACGGTCCGACGCTTGCGGCCGCAGCAATCCTCAAAACAAGGCGCCGACGTCAATGTCCGCGCAGACTCACAATGCGATGAATGCTTGAATATGTACACGAACTTCCTCATTCGGTTCTGTCGCAATAACAGGTGCAACTGGTTCCAGTCTTTTGAAAAGACATCGAATCTGTCTGCGAGTCGCACAGAGACTGGTTTTACTGGCGACCCGGCTCGATCGGACAAAATCCGATTTCTGGACACGACGAATGACCGCAAGCCGGCACTCGCAAGTGATGCCTACGAAATTGAGCGCTGCACAGGAAGATGATTAATTTCTAACTTTCGCCGGAATAATTCGGCGGAGGCATGGTCACATAATCATGAAACTTAAAAGCGACTTAATATGGTTAAATGTTTTCATAATAAATCTCACGATCCAGCGTGCCGAGGCACCCAATGCGCGTTTGAAAAGACATCAATCCGTTGCGCTTAAGTTGCATAGTGCGCGTGATAACTTAGATAACTATTAGTAGGAGGGAACATCAGGTGCCGCTAGCCGGGCTTTGTTCAATGGAACAAAAATGCGAATGTCGAGGAGCTGAAGAGCGCGGCGCGAATTTCGAGCCTGGAACTCCGCTTCCCCGACGGGCGTCGCGCTATGGCAAGCCGGTTGGTGTTCTATGGTGACCGGGCGAACGTGTTCTGCTGAACATCGGCCGGCAAGACCGGCAACGGCGTAGTGTTGACGAAAGTATGGATTAGCACGATTCGATATGTGAATGGCTGCTTCCTGAGCGCCGCAGAACTATGCTTTTCTTCGGGGGTCTCCGATCATCACAAGTGCGCCGAAGAAGAATATTTGGAGATTCGCTTTATTCCCGCCAACAAGAGCCCGGAAAATTGACATCGCCGTCGTACGGGAACATAGCCGAAACGCGCGGTCACACCTCGGGCGATTCGCCGAGCGTCACAGTCCAGCCGAGGCCACGCACGTTGCGAATCACAGACTGTCCGAACTTCTTGCGTACACCGTGGATCAGCACGTCGACCGCGTTGCTCTCGACTTCCTTACCCCAACCATAAAGCTTCCCCTCGAGCTGATCTCGCGAAAGGATAGTGCCGGGGCGCTCAAGGAACGCGAACATCAATGCGAATTCGCGCGCCGACAGAACGGATGACACCCCGTTGCAGCATAGAGTTCGTTTGTCGAGATCGAGGTTCAACGTGTCATTGCCTAGACGCGACGACGCAAAGCCTGCCCTGCGACGCAACACGGCACGAATCCGCGCAAGCAGTTCGGGCAGGTGGAAGGGCTTGAGAACGTAGTCGTCAGCGCCGAAATCGAGCCCTTGGACCCGGGCGTCAAGGTCGTCACGTGCGGTCAGGATCAGTATGGGTACCTTGCTCCCCTTCTCACGCGCCGCCTTCAGCAATTCGATGCCGCCCATGCCGGGCAAACCAAGATCGAGCAAGACCAGCGTATATTCAACGGCAGCGATGGCCGCGCTGCCGGCATTGCCGTCGCGGACCCAGTCGACGCTGTACTCCGCATCCTGAAGCGCGCGCAGCAAACTTTGACCGATCTGCAGGTCGTCTTCGACTATGAGCACTCGCATAGTGCAATGTCCACGGCAATGGAGCGTTGTCGTTGGGCGCAGGGCAAGGAACATTCTTCCGCGGGCGCCTTTCTCGCCTGAGCGATTTGCGATTCATGCGTAATGCGCCGGTTTTTCTCAAGAGTTCGGAAGCTTCGCATCAGGCGAATTAGCTCTCCGCGGGAAAACCTTCCTGAACCACTCGAGAATGCCGGAACTGATGAAGCTGTATCGCCCCGGATTTCCACAGGTGGCTGAACACTCACTATCCTCGGAATCCACGGGCAGTAAACACACATTAAACATGTTGTCCCTCTCGCGTAGGCGACGATCTTGCGCTAGGGATTCCCTCGCAATAACTCCCGGAATCCACTCTGCACCGGGGCTTTTCAGCCCGCCAATCCGCAATTTTCGTCTCAGGAAATATTTTAGATCCTAAGAATTAGATTGGAATGAGAATCGACGGAACGGCCCTTCCTCGGGCCTATTAAATGGGGTCGGTCGCGATGCACGGCTGCGGATGAAGTCAGGCGACCTATGCATGCGCCCGCTGCGCCGCCAAAGTGTCCTTCCCTCGCCGCGATGATTGGCGTCGACCGACGTTCGATCACGCTACTCCCCGACACGTGACATCAAAGCAACGTCAGAAACACATTCCAATCTTCTTATGTCTTCAAGTATTCGATCCATTTCCATTGATCGACAGATGTACTGTAAAGGGTTGCGATAATCCTTAGAACATCTCCAAAGCGCTCGCCGCAAGTCGCTACTGCAATCGCACTGATCGCAGGCATCACCAAAAGAGCTGCAAGCAACTCGCTGCTCAGAGAAGGCGACCTGACAGGAACGTAGTCACAATGCCAGTATGTACGGTGCCTATTTAATGAGAATTAGCGTTGCGCCGCTTCCAGACCGAAACCCGTGACCGGGTGCCATTCAGGGCCCACTCTCCTACATAGTGCCGCGCGCCGGCAGAACGATTGTAGCGATCAGACCACTGTGTCCATCGCTGCGGTTTGCAAGCGAAATAGAACCCCGGTACTTCGCCACGACCGATTTGACGATCGAAAGCCCGAGACCACTACCTTCCGAATCCTCCGCACGCAGACGGAAGAAGCGATCAAACACCCGGTCCAGGGACGCTTCCGGAATGCCCGGTCCGTTGTCGGTCACGCGCACCACCACGTCGTCGGCGCTTCGGAACAGATCGATGTCGACGGTTCCGCCGGCAGGCGTATAGCGCAGTGCGTTCTCAAGCAGATTGCGCACGGCCATACGCAATTCTCCTTCACGCGCTTCAACTTGCGCGCTCTCGAACTTCCCTACACCAAGATCGATCGAGCGTGCATCTGCAACCGGCAGAAAATCCGCGACGAGCTTCTGAACCAACTGGGACAGATCCACTGTCTCGATTGCTGTCAGATCGAGCTGTGCATCAGCTCGCGCTAGCGAGAGAAGCTGTCGGATCATCGTCGACGCTCGAGCGATGGCCTCGCGCAATTCGCGCAGACGCTCGGAGCGTGCCGCCTCGTCGGGAGCGTTGACGAGGTTGTCGACGCGGAGCTGCATCGCAGCGATGGGCGTGCGCAACTCGTGCGCGGCATCGGCGACGAATCGTTTCTCAGCGTCGATACCGACCTGAAGCCGGGCAATCATCCGATTGACCGAAGCCGCGAACGGTCGTACCTCGTCCGGCACGCCCGATATATCGAGAGGCTCGAGATGCCGGATGCCGACTAACTCCGACTGCGCCGCTGCACGCGACAGCGACGCGAACGCCGCGTTGACGACAAAGGGAATAGCGAGCCAGACGAGTGGAATCAGTATGAGCGTGGGTATCAGGCTTTCGAGCGCGGCATGCCTTGCTGTCTCTTCGCGGAACGCCACCGGCTGTCCGACCTGGTACGTGTACTGGCCGTCGGCCTTTCTCAACGTGTAAATGCGATAGGCATGCCCGCCGATACTCTCGATCGAATATCCGTCCGGCGCATTGCGATCGAATAGCAGCTCCGGATCGGTATTATCCGTTGGCGCCGCGTCGCCGCTCCTCCAGATTTGCCCGACAAAGCCGTCGACGGAGTGCTGCGGCGGACCGTGTGAGCCTATCGCGCCGACGTTGCCGGCGGACAGCCAGATAGCGGCGCCCTGTAAGTGCACGTCGAGCAGTTCGCCGATGTGCTTGCGCGACAGCCAATACGACGTATACGCATCGATGAGGCCGACTGCCGTGACCAGTACGATCAACGTTACAGTAATCTGGTTTTTCAACGAGCTCATGCGATCGAGTTCAGCGTATATCAGCGGTTACCCGTGCGGCCACACAACCTTCCAGACATTGTCCGTATCGACGACGGGGTAGTCGCCGCCCTCAAATCGGCCCGCGACCACTCCATCGACGAAACGCCGGAAAATGATGCTCGTGTCGATGATCACGCTCGCTGCGACGTTTCCGTACCGACGCGATGCATCGGCCATCCAGCCGATCACGCGGACGCGCGGATGGCGGGCGGCCGCGACGATCACCGCGTCATTTGCATCTGCAACGAGTACGTCGGCACCGGCGTCGATCTGCTGCACGGTCAACTGCTGCGTGCGTCGGCGGTCACCCCAGTTGCCGACCCAATCTATCAGAACCGTTGCGTCGGGCGCCTTGGCAAGTACGGCCTGCCTGAAGCTTTGCGCCTCCGTACCGTCGACAGACTCTACGCCGCCGACGAAGCCGACGGTCTTCGTCTTCGACACGCTCGCGGCAACAGCACCAGCAAGCGCTCCACCGAGGCTCTTGCAATCGAGACAATAGTTGACGACGTTGGGGCCACTCGCCTTACCCGACAAGGTCGCGAAATAGGCTTGCGGGTATTGTGCTGCGGCCGTTGCGGTGACTGCGCTCAGCTCAGCGCCTGCCAGAATGAAACCGCGTACACCTGCCGTGTAGTGGCGGCCGATAACCGTGAGAATTCGCGCGGCACCCAGACTGTCGGCATCGCGCACGACGGTCATCCGGTAGCCGTCGTGGCGGACCTGGAGGTAGCCGCGATATGCGGCTTCGCTGAATCCGAGATCGCTTCCGGCGAAGGGAATGAACAGCAACACGGGCCATCTGCTAACCGTGCCTGCAACGGATGCATGCGTCGCGCCTCGGAGTGCGGTCGGGGCGAACGCAGACAGTGCGAGCAGCGAACAGGCAACGCGACGTCGCTCGTTGACGGGGGCCGGTTTCATTCGGGCAGGGTTTCTATGCGCTTCCTTAGATAGTCGAATGTTCCGAAGAACTGACCTGAATACGTCCAAAGTCTATGCAGGCGCGGAAGATAACGTCAAGAGCGATTTGTCGCACCAACAGCGGGTTGTGGGTTTTTGCCGGCTTTGTCAGGTTAAGCGAAATGGGCTACTGCTTTCCACTCAGATAAGGTCACCGACCATGACAATTAAGTAGTCGAGATTTTTAGACTCGGGCTGCGGCTAATCCACATCAAGCTGAAGGTACAGCGCTCGGGAGGTGCTGCGCAACGAATTCTCCCCCTTGAGAATTAGGCTGGAATTAGATGCGTGAGACGGCGCCTCCGCCACGATCTCGCGAGAACGCGATCAAGTGGCGTGGTGATCCAGCGCACGGCTTCCTTTGTACGCAGGTTGCACCCCTCCGCGAGCTTGCTGCAGGCAACCATCCGGCTCGCAAAGCGCCGAATTGCGGGCTGGGTCCAGTCTTTTTCGAAGCTTCGCTTCGCCGAATTGCGGCCTAAGCTTTGGCTCAATTTTCTGCACTAAAACAAGGTAAGAACAGCGATGTCCACACGACGTCACCGGGCGTCTCGCGCGATCGGCTTTGCCCTTGCCGCCGCGACGTTCGTCGTGTCTGGCACGGCGGTGGCCAGACATCCCACCCGACTCTCCTCGCTTTCCGCTGACGATCAGATTTTCATCAAGTTGCGTGACGCCGCCCGCGACAACGATCCCGAGCGTGCCGCGCAGCTGGCGAGCCTGATCCGAAATTATCCGGCGCCGGCTTATCTCAGCTATTTTCAGATCAAGCCGCGTCTGTTCATCGGCGCGGGGCATGCGAATCTCGATGCGCCGGACGTACCGGTGCTATCGTTTCTGCAACGCTACGACGGACAGGCGATTGCCGACCGTCTGCGCAACGACTACCTGCGCGTGCTGGGCGCCCGCCACGACTGGAAGGATTTCGATTCCCAATATTCACTGTTCGTCCTGAACGACGACACGCAGGTGAACTGCTATGCGCTCGAGTCGCGCGCCGCGCGGGGTGAAAACGTCGCCGACGCGGCGCGCGCGCTGCTCGTCGAGCCGAAGTGGTACGGCGACGGCTGCGTCGATCTGATCACCGCGCTCGACGGTAATCACCAGTTCACTTCGGAGGATGTCTGGCAGAAGATTCGCGAGGCCTATGAACAGGGCGCGACGAGGACCGGTGGCGGACTGGTCGATGCGCTGGGCACGGCGCGCCCGGATCCGCTGCGGCTCGATCAGGCGAGGAACCAGCCGCGCGCGCTGCTGGCGAAAGGCGTCCCGATGGACTCGGCGTCACATCAACTCGCGCTGCTCGCCATCACGCAGGTGGCGGCCAGCGATCCGGCAGCGGCCGCAGCCATCTTCACCGCGATCGCACCGGCGCTCACCCTGGCGGAACGCGCTATCGGCTGGGGCACGATTGCCTATCAGGCGGCGACCCGGCAGCTGCCAGGCGCGGTGGACTGGTACCGGCTGTCGGCGAACGCGCCCCTGTCGAGCCAGGCCTATGAGTGGCGCACGCGTAGCGCGCTGCTGGCAGGAGACTGGATGATGGTGCGCTGGTCGATCGAGCAGATGCCGGCCGCGCTGCGCGCACAATCACCGTGGGTCTACTGGTACGCACGCGCGTTGAAGCAGGCCGGCGAGGTGACAGCGGCGAACCAGGAATTCGGGAAGATCGCGGGAACTTACACCTTCTATGGCCAACTGGCCTCCGAGGCGCTCGGCCAGCAGATCGTGATTCCGCCACAGATCAAAGTGACCGACGAAGAAGTTAAGAAGGCCAGCCAGACACCGGGCTTCGAACTGGCAAAACGTTTTTATGCGCTGAACCTGCGCACGGAAGGCAACCGGGAGTGGAACTGGCCGTTGCGCGGCATGACCGACCGGCAACTGCTTGCAGTCGCCGAGTACGCACGCCGCATCGAGCTCTACGACCGGACTGTGAGCACCGCCGACAGGACGCTGACCGAGCATGATTTTTCGCTGCGCTATCTGGCGCCCTTCCGCGCGATTGTCGAGCGAGATGCGCAGTCCAACGGGTCCCATATCGAATGGGCATATGGCCTCATTCGCCAGGAGTCGCGCTTCAACATCAGTGCGCGCTCGGAGGTTGGCGCAGGCGGCCTGATGCAGGTGATGCCGGAAACCGCGGAGATGGTCGCGAGGAAAATCGGGCTCGGTCCGCTCTCGCGGGCGAGGATGAATGAGCTCGACACGAACATCCAGCTCGGCACGTATTATCTGTCGATGATTTACAACCAGCTTGACCGTTCGGCCGTGCTCGCGACCGCCGGCTACAATGCCGGCCCTGGACGCCCGCGCAAGTGGCAGGCCAACCTCCCGCGTCCGGTGGAAGGCGCGATTTTCGCGGAAACTATTCCGTTCAACGAAACCCGCGACTACGTCAAGAATGTGTTGTCGAACACGGTCTACTACGCGGCGTTGTTTGATGGCCGCCCGCATTCGCTGATGGAGCTGCTTGGTCATATCGAGCCCCGATGACATAGCAACGCTTCCCCGCTGACCGCACGGATAAAACAAAGAGCCATTGTGGTACGTGGGCGAAGGTAACTGCAGTTCGGGGCATTCGTCCTTTTCGTGATGAATCTGGCGCTTTCATCCGCCACCGCGCCTGGCCGGAGCGCGCATGATTGAGGGCGGCCAACAAAACCGCACCACGCGCTGCAGTCCTGCGGTCTGTGTGCATGCAGAACGCGTTCACGATCCAGCCATGCGCCGCCATGGCGCCGCATCGAGAAGCATCTCTCGATAGAGATCGATCGGAAAGCTCAGCGTTCCGCGGAAATTCACATGCGCAAAATGCGCTGGACCCATCCGCCGTAACCAGTCGTCGTCCACCCCTTGGCCCTTGCTTTGCCAACGATCAAGGGTTGCCTGGATGCGCTGTGTATTCCACGCAATGACCAGGTTTGTCAGCAGCGACAAGGAGCCAGAAATCGCGATCATTTCGTCGCGGCGCCGCCCGCGCTCCGGCGCGATCTTGCCGGTCTAGATTGCGCGCTGCAACTGATGGACCGATTCACCGCGATTGAGCAGCGTATGCATTTCACGCCGGAATTCAATGTTGCTGAAGTAGTCGCACAGCAAAAGCGTGCGCAGCAATCTACCGAGAACCAGCTCTGGGTTTCGGATTTCACCGACGTTTCTCGGCGACCGTCGGTTCCGCTAACGGCGCGGATGAACAGGGCGGATACCTCGGCAAGGCGAAGAACGCGCTGGAAACTGGCTTGAGCTTCGCTTGTATGGCCGGCCTGATTCGTGTGCCGAGGGAACCTGTGACTTACGACGGCAAATCCGCCAGCCGCCCGAACCACAGACCTTCCGGTACATTCCGCTCGAGGAAGATGTTGCTGGCGAAGTCCGGATTGCGCTCAGGAAAGTCTTCGCGGTAGTGACCGCCGCGACTCTCACGTCGGGCAAGCGATGCGCAAGCCATCAATTCACCGACCTGAATCAAGTTCGCCAATTCGATGCTCCGGATGAGTTCGGCCGGCGTGCGGATCATCGTGTCCTGAAACAACTGATCGCGCGTCTCTCTGCAGATCCGCCTGAAGGTCTGAAGCCCGGCTTCCTCGCGCACGATCAGCAAATACCGGTTTGCACTCTGCTGAATCCGTGCTCTCAGTTCTTCCACCGTGTGTCCGCCACTTCGGCGGAATTGCGTGGCGACCGTGCGACTGTCGTCGAGGGCTGCCGCGGTCGCGCGGTGCGTTGTCATTCTCGCTCGTTCGGCCGCGGCGAGGCCCGCGCGGCGGCCGAAGACCTGGCACGTCAAGGCCATATTGCCGCCGAGACGGTCGGCGCCATGCGGACCCGCTGCCACCTCACCCGCAGCGAACAAACCCTTCAGATTGGACTGAGCGTTTTCGTCGATGTACAGACCGCCGTTGATCGCATGTGCGGAACAGGTGATCTGCACGCGGTCGCGATGAAGGTCGACGCCGTGCTCCTTATACCATTGGCAGGTCAGCGGCCACATCCTTGCGATGCTGCGGCTCTTGTCGGCCAGTCTCGCTTCGAGATCGCATCCGACGAAGTCGAGAAACACGCCGCCTTCAACCGTGCCGCGGCCATCGTTGAGTGCCTTCTGAATCGAAATTTCGACGTAGCGCGAGATATCGCTTGAGCTGAATGGGAAGTGCCGCTCTTTTTGCCGAATGACATCGACCTGAGCGAGTCCCGCCGGCAGATAGTCAGGGACGAACGCCCTGCCATCGCGGTCGGTGAGATTCGGCTGCGCGTCCCACAGGTAGTTGCCGAACAGGTTGACGAAAGGCGTCAGCACACTCACACCGGCCTGCATGAACTCCATGTTGACCAGTCTCGCGCCCGCGCGATAAGCCATTGCATAGCCGTCGCCGGTAATGTCCGATGGATACAGGTTTTGGGCGAACAGCTGACTTGCGCCGCCGGTGGTAAGAATCGTCGACTTGGCATGGATCAGCACCGGGTTGCCGTCAGAATCGATCGCATATGCGCCGAGACATTCGCCGTCCTGCGATAGCAGGTCGACGAGCATCAACCGGTCCATGACCTTGATGCCTCGCCGGGACGCTTCGGTCCCCAGCGATTTCACGATGGGTTTGAAGTGCTCATGAATCACATGTGAGCGCGCCCTGGAAGAAAAGCATGCGCGAAAAACCAGGTAATGGTCGTCCTCGCGCTCGAACTTTACGCCGTACCGTTCGAGGTACCGCAGGGAATCCTGCGCTTCGTTCGCGAGAATCGCGCTCAAGCGCGGGTCGGCCATGCCTTGAGCGGCATGCAGGATATCGGCGAGAAAAACATCGGGACTATCGCTGGGATCCCCGGCTCCGTCCGGCACATTGAAGGCGCCTACTTCAGCTACGCTATGAAACGTCGCGCCGCTTTTGCCAAACTGACCTTTGATCACGACCAGCACGTCAGCGCCGCTGGAATCTGCTTCGAGCGCAGCCCGCAGCGCAGCGCCGCCGCTGCCAACGACCAGCACGTCCGTCATGACTTCCCTGTACTTGTCACTCATGCCCGCTTCTCCTGTTTCCATCGACACGTGCGGCACGCTTGCCGCGTGGACGGCGCACCCCTGCTTCACGCAACGCCGTCTTTTGCCGCATCCGCGGCAACGGCCGCGGCGTCCTCGGCAACGCCGATTACGCCGTCCGCCAGCAACGAGTCGATGGTCGGCCGGCTCATTCCCAACCCTGACAGGATGTCGATCGTGTGCGCGCCCAATCGTGGCGGCGGCGTGCGGATAGCCGGGGCGCTGCCGTTGTAGCGCACCGGATGATTGACGAGCGTCACGGGGCTGCCGGTTGCACCTTCGACTGTCTCGAAGCTCTTCAAGTGGCGCACCTGCGGATCGGCGACCACCTGCTCATAATCGTTGACGCGCGTGTGCCAGACATGCTGCCGCTCGAAGAGTGGCAACCAGTGCGCCGTCGTGTGCTGCGCAAGCCGGCGCGCAAGCCGGTCGGAGATTTCGTGCTGCTCGTCGAATGCGCGCTCCGCGGGAATCCGTTCCTTTTCAGGGATCTCCAGGATCTGATAGATGATGTCAAGAGGACTCAGCGACAATGCGATGAAACCGTCCGCAGTTGCGTATATGCCATACGGCGCGGGGAAGTACCAACCTGATACACGCCCAGCCTGTCGCACGTCGTCATGGCCTTCGCCGTTCAGGAAGCATGTGAGAGACTCCTGTTGCAGATCGAGCGCCGCCGCCAGCAAGCTAACGTCGACCCGGCAGCCCTCGCCCGTGCGCTCACGGTTGAGCAGTGCCGTCAGGATACCGTTCGCATACAGCGCAGCGCCGTGATGATCGACGACGGACACGCCCACCGCGCGCGGACCGTCCTGCCGGGTTCCGGTGACTGTCGCGATACCCGACATGGCCTGAATGATCAGGTCCTGCCCCGGCCGGCTGGCATAGGGTCCGTCAGGACCGAACCCCGAGCCGGACGCGTAGATGATGTCCGGCTTGACTGCCCTGAGTGCGTCGTAACCCAATCCCAGCTGTTCCATCACACCGGGACGGTAGTTTTCGGCGACGACGTCGACTTGTGGCAGCAAGCTCATGACGATATCGATTGCCCGCGCGTCCTTGAGATTGAGCGCCAGACTGCGCTTATTGCGATTGCCCATCAGAAGCAGCATCGTCTGTCCATCGATGGCGCGGTTAGCGCCGCCCCATTTGCGCTGAAATGCGCCGTCGACAGGTTCGACCGATATGACTTCGGCCCCGCAATCGGCGAGGTGCTGCACGCCCAATGGCCCCATCAGAAAATGATTGAAGCTGAGAATGCGGATACCGTTCAGCCCGTTCATGCAATCTCCGTTAGGTCGTGAGTCCGGCTATCTGCCGAGGCGGCCCAAGGCCCTGCCGAACTCCGCGTTCACCCTGAACATTCGATGCCCGTCATAACCAAAGGCAAGCGTTGCCCACCGCCGTCGAAAGGCGCATGTGCGACGCACCAGTGATCAGCGACCCTTGAAGTGCGGCGGCCGTTTTTCGACGAACGCGCGGTGGCCTTCGGCGCGATCTTCCGTCTTGAACACGTCGAGATTCGCCTGATGCTCCAGCTCCAGGCCTCGTTGAAGATCGGTCTCGAACGAATCGAGCACCGCGCGCTTGGCCAGTCGGACCGCGAGCGGTGCGCGGGCGGCGATCAGCGACGCGATCTCGACAGCGCGCGCGATGCTGCGTGCCGGCGCGACGACCTCGGTCACCAGTCCGTGGCGCTCGGCCTCGGCAGCCGTCAGCGGTTCGCCGGTCAGCACGAGTTTCATCGCCAGTGTCTTGCCGAGCACCCGCGGCAGGCGCTGAGTGGCGCCGTCGCCCGGGAGCGCGCCGATCACGATTTCTCGTTGCGAGAAGGTCGCGTCGTCCGCCGCGACGACGATATCGGCCAGCATCACCAGTTCGTGACCACCACCGATGGCAAAGCCGTTGACCGCGGCGATCAGCGGCTTCGAAAACGTCTCGATCGTCTTCCAGCTCGCGAGGCGCACCGGGTCCGCATACGCTGCGACCCCGCGTGCCGCCATGTCGGCGATATCCGCTCCCGCGCTGAAGAAACGCTCGCCGCCGGTCAGCACGACAGCCCTGACGTCGTCGCTAGCTTCGGCCGCCGCGAGCACGCGCGCCAGTTCCTCCAGCAGCGGCACAGACAGCGCATTGCGCTTGTCGTGATGATTCAACGTGATCAACCAGACGAACTCAGCGGGTTGTTCCAGCTTCAGGTACCGCAGGTCCTCGCCTGCGGCCAGCGGGACCTGGGCGGCGCCGCTTCGTTCGATGTGAGCCGTGTTCATGATGAGCCTCTCGGTATTGCGATCGTTTTGCGCGCGAGAACAGTCGCCGCATACGAAGTTCTAAAGATTGGGCCGGGCGCGTGCGGCCGGTGGCCCATTCTCCTCGTGTTATTTGATTGCCAGCAGGTTCGGCAGGAACCGTGGGATATGCGGGAAGACGATGATCAGCAGCAGGTCGACCGTCAGCGCGAAGATGAACGGCAGGATCGCCCGAGTCGCTTTTTCGACGGACACGCCGCCGATCGATGCAGCCGTAAAGAGGCAAAAGCCGATCGGTGGCAGGTTGATGCCGATGGCCGAGTTGATCAGTACGATGACGCCGAACACCACCGGGTCGATATGCATCTGCGCGACGAGCGGCAGGAACACGGGGATCACCACCGCGATACTCGAGATCGTTTCCAGTACCGTATGGGCTGCCAGAAGGAAGAGATTGATCAGGATCAGCAATACGAACGCGCTGGTCGTCACGGCGAGAAAGCTGTTGGCGACGTGCAGCGGGATTTGCGCCTCGATCAGATAGCGGCCGAGCACGAACGCGAGCCCGAGAAGAAACGATACCCGCGTGGTATTGATAGCAGTGCGCGTGAGTATTTCCCTGAAGTGCGACAGCCTGAGCGACTTGAAAACGAAGGCGCTCACCAGCGTCACATAGACCGCCGCGATGACGCCTGCCTCAACCGGGGTGAAGATGCCGCCGAGAATGCCGCCCAGAATGATCACAGGAGTCAGCAGTGCCAGGATCGCCTGTCTGAACGTGGTCCACAGCCGCGCGGCGGAAAACGGTTCGACGGCCGTATAGTTCTGGCGCACGGCAGTGACGTAGTTCACGAGCATGAAGGAAATCACCACCAGCAGCATCGGCACGATCCCCGCGACGAACATCGTGCCGACGGACACGTTAGCGGTGTACGCATACACCAGCATGCTCATCGACACGGGCGACAGCAGTCCGAGCGAGCCCGCCGCCGACTGCAGCGCCACTGCGAACGCGCGTGAATAGCCCTGCTTGACCATCCCCGGAATCATGACCGAGCCGATCGCTGCGGTGTCCGCAGTCGCCGAACCGGAGAGGTCGGCGAAGAACATGCTGGCAACGATCGTCACCTGGCCGATGCCGCCACGCATAAACCCGACAAGCGCCTGCGAAAAGTCGATGATCCGGCGCGAGACACCACCCGCATCCATGATGGCGCCAGTCAACATGAAGAACGGGATGGCCAGCAGGCCGACGTTATTCAGGTTCGCAAATAGCTGCTGCGGAATCACCAGCAGCGGGGTTCCATTCAGCGTCAATGCAATCGTCGCCGCAATGCCGATGCAAATGGCCACCGGTACACCGAAGCCGAGCAATCCGGCGCCTAGAGCGAGTGCCCACATGTTGATTCACCTCAGATATGTTCGGAGACGCCCTGCAACAGAGAGGGCCTCGTTTGCGCGCCGGGCGCGAGATGGGAAACCGCGATTCGCACCGCGGAATGAAAGACCAGCAGCGCGCCGCAGACGGGAATCGAGAGATACGGGTAGACCATGGAAACTGGCAAAGAGGTCGCTGTTTCCGTGCCCATCAGCTCCAGCATCTCTCCACCGTACATGACGAACACCACGCCGAGCGCGAGGACTACGCAGTCGGTAAGGTCCGCCAGTGTCTGCGCGAAGATGGGCGGACAACGGTCGGCCAGTACCCGCACCTCCGGATGAACCCGCAGCTTGGCTCCTGCCGCCGCACCGAGGCACGTGAGCCACACGAACAGATAAGCCGCGAGTTCGTCGGACCACGACAGCGAGTCCTGCAGGATGAAGCGAAAGACCACGCCGAGGCCAGCGACGCACACCATCGTGAGAAGCAGTCCACCGCATAGGAACAGCGTGATCTTCAGAACCAGGTCGTCGATAAACAGGAGACTACGCGCAAGCTTTTCCATGGCGCTCCCCGTTCATTTCGAAGCGACAGCGGACTGGTCGGCTGCTTCGATTTCCCGATAAAGCGCCTTGCCATCCGGAATGCCACTGAGCAGGCCGTCGCGCGCCTTTTCGGTTGCTGCGGCCCACGGCGCGGTGTTTATCTCGGTCACCTGGGTGCCGTTCTTCTTCATCGTTGTTAGCGCGTCGTCATACTCGCGCTTGTATTCTTTCATGTCATAGTCAGCGGCGACGGCGGCAGCCGCCTGAAACGCCTTCTGCTCGTCAGGCGAAAGACGCGTCCAGGCGCTCTTGCTCATTGCCAGCACCACGGGCAAGTAGTTCACGTGGGTCAGGTAGTAATGCTTCGCGACATCCGAGAACTTGTCCTGGATGAACTGCTCCGGTGACGTGTCGCCGCCGTCCACCAGACCTTGCGAAAGCGCCAGAAATAACTGGTTATAAGGCAACGGCGTCGGGTTTGCGCCCAGTGCCTTATAGCCCGTGATATAGCCGGGGCTCTGCATCACTCGCACTTTCATATCCTTCATGTCACCGAGCGAGCCGACGGACTTCTTAGCCGTGAACAAATTGCGTTCGCCCACCGATAGCCACGTCAGGCCGATCATGTTGACGGCCGGCATCATGTCGAGGAACTTGCGGCCGACCGGTCCTTGCAGAACCCGGTTGGCGTCGTCGATGCTGCTAAAGAGATAAGGCGTATCGAAGATCTGCCATTGCCTGATCGTGTTTCCGATCGGCGCCTGTGCGGAAATCATGAGCTCCTGCGTGCCGGTGCGCAGCGCTTGCGCCATCTGCACTTCGCCGCCGAGCTGTGACTGCGGAAAGATCTCGATCTTGACCTTGCCGTGGGTTCGCTGCGCGACCTCCTTGGCGAACACCTGGGCAGTCAGCTGATAGTGATTGTTCGGAGCCAGGGTGTGGCCCAGCTTCATGACGATCGGGTCGTCGGCGCGAGCGACGCCTGCGACAACGACGCCTGCCGCGAGCAGCGTACCTACCATGATGGCGCGTCCTGCGCGGCGCGCGCTCAAGAATGCTTTCATTTCGTCTCCTTCCGTACTGGAATTTAGTCTTCGCTCCGCGTCAGGTCGATCCGTCAGCAGGCGCTTCAAGTATTCGTGAGTGCACGCAACGGGCGTTAGGACCGGTCGCCCGATTTCTTGTACTTTTTTACGGCGTCTTCGATAGCAAGCGTTTCCCGGACTGTCCGGCGATTGATCCGGCGCACACGGCGGAAGACCCTTGGCGATACTGGCGAAGGGCACAGCGGGGGCTATCCGCGGGCGCCTTGCGGATCAGGTGAAGACTGAAATCACCGCGTGCGTGCGGTCAAAAAAGTCCAAGCATTCCCCCAAACCGTCCTAACGGTCAGCAACCCGCACTGATTAGATTTGAGTCATGCCTGCCGGCCCCAATCAACGAGGAACAGGCAGGCTTCTCAACCCACTCTCACCGTCAGAACCACCATGGCCAAACGCCCGCACATGGATTGTTACGCGCTCGGCGACACTGCCGATTTCGCCAAGACCGTCACCGAATTCGATATCTACGGTTTCGCCGGGATCGTCGGCGATTTCTATGCCGTGCATTTGAACGAGGAATTCGCCAAAACCACGCGTTTCGAAAAGCGCATCGCGCAAGGATGTCTGTCGGTCGGCTTCTTATCGACTGTGATGGGCTATATGGCGCAAAAGGCGCCGAGCCCTGGTGCGGTTTCCTACCGCTACGACATCACGTTCAACGCGCCGGTATTTATCGGCGACACCGTCACTGCCCGGCTCACGCTGCGCGAGAAGGACGACGATCGCAACGTATGCGTGTTCAGAGCAGAGGTCACGCGCCAGGACGGCACGGTGGTCGCATCCGGCGATACCTATCTGAAGGTGCTGTAACCCAGCGCACTGCCTTTAATCTCTCCCGCTTTTCACGGAATCGAACATGCCGCATTGGTTAAACGAACAACACACCGCGATACGAGACGCCGTGCGCCGTTTTGCGGAAAACGAAATCGCTCCTGTCTCGGAAGAGCTCTGGGAAGCCGAAGCCTTTCCTTACGACATCTGGAAGCGTGCCGGCGAGCTTGGCTTCGCCGGCCTGCCCTATCCGGAGAGTTGGGGTGGCGGCGGTGGCGAATGGCTTTCCTATGTGATCGTGCTGGAAGAACTTGCACGGGTGGATTGCGCAATCGCCAATTCGCTGATGGCCAATTCGACGGTCGCGAGCCTGCTCTCCAACTATGGCACCGATGAGCAGAAGGACCGCTATTTGCGCCCTATTCTCGACGGCCGCAAGGTCGGCGCGATCGGATTATCGGAGCCCAACGCGGGCTCCGACGCGGCTAACATCGCGACGCGTGCGACGCTGGAAGGCGACCGATGGATTATCGATGGATCAAAGACCTTCATTAGCAACTCCGGCACGGAAGTGACCGGACCGGTCGTCATCGCCGCGGTAACGGGAACGCGCCCCGACGGCCGCAAGGAAATTTCCAACTTCATCGTGCCCAACGGCACCCCCGGTTTCAGCTACGGACGCAAACTGCGCAAGATCGGCTGGCGCGCATCGAGCACCTACGAGTTGTTCTTCGAGCGCTGCGCGATTCCGGCCGCCAACCTGCTCGGCGAACGCGGTGCGGGCTTACGACAGACGCTCGCCCAGATCAGCACGGGCCGAATCCTGATCGGCGCGCTCGCGCTGGGCATCCTGCAAGGGTCGCTGGATCGGTCGATCGCGTACATGAAGGAGCGGCGCGCGTTCGGCAAGCCGATCGCCGAGTTCCAGGCGCTGCAGTTCAAGATCGCCGACATGGCGGCCCACGCGCACGCCGCGCGGCTGATGCTCTACGATGCCGCCGCGCTGAAAGATGCGGGCGTTCGCTTCGATCAACAGGCGTCGATGGCCAAGCTCTTCGCCACCGAGCGCGCGATGGAGGCGGCTCATCAGGCGTTGCAGATACACGGCGGCTACGGCGTGATGAGCGAGTACCCGGTGTCGCGCGCATTCGGCGACGCCAAGGTTCTGGAGATCGTCGAGGGGACCTCGGAGATTCAAAGGATGATCATTTCGCGAAACCTGCTTGCCTGAGCGATCAGTCAAACAGATAGGAACACGCGCTCAGGAGACGAGTCATGCTGGAAGGCATCAAGGTAGTAAGTTTTACTCACTTCTTACAGGGCCCCGCTGCCGTGCAGATGTTGGCCGACGTCGGCGCGGACGTGATCAAGATCGAACCGCCGGGCGGCGCGTTCGAGCGAAGCTGGACCGGTTTCGATGCGTATGTCGAAGGTGTGAGCATGTTTTTCCTGCTCGGCAACCGCAATCAGCGCAGCATCTCGCTGGATCTCCGAGACGAGCGCGCGAGAGAGATCGTCTGGCGGCTGATCAAGGAAGCCGATGTCCTGATCGAAAACTACCGCCCAGGCGTCCTGCAGCGCATGGGCTTCGGTTACGACGATGTCCGCGAGATCAATCCGAGGCTCGTGTACTGTTCGTGCACCGGCTACGGGTCATCCGGGCCATATCTGAAGCGGCCAGGGCAGGATCTGCTGCTGCAGGCGATCAGCGGCATGACGATGCTCTCCGGCGACGCCGATTCCCCGCCCACACCAGTCGGCTCCGCGATCGTCGACCAGCACGCGGCGGCGTTGGCAGCCTTCGGCGTCGTCGCGGCGTTGCAGGCGCGTGAACGTACCGGCAAAGGCACGCTGGTCGAAAGCAATCTGCTCAACGCGGCGCTCGATCTTCAGATCGAGCCGTTCACCTACTACCTGAACAAGGGGCCGCTCTGGCCGCGCACAAACCCGCCGACCGGCAGCCGGTTCCATCCGGCGCCCTACGGGATTTACCGGACGCTCGACGGCTGGATCGCCGTTTCGCTGACGCCCACTGAAAAGCTGGCGGCGGCCTTGTCTCAGCCCACGCTCGCCGGGTTTTCGCACCCCAAGGACAACGTGCGCCGCCGCGACGAATTGAACCGCATCGTGTACGACGCGCTGACCACGCGCACGACGGCGGACTGGATGACGACCTTCGACGAGCACGACGTCTGGTACGCGCCCGTGAACGATTACGATCAGGTCGAGGCCGACCCGCAAGTGGCGCACAACCACATCATCATGGAGGTCGACCATCCGCAGGCCGGGCCGGTTCGCTTGCTCGCGCATCCGGTTCGATACGACGGCGCAGCACCGCCGCTCACCCGCCAGCCGCCGCGGCAAGGCGAGCACACCCGTGAGGTGCTCGCCGAACTCGGCTACGAGCCGCACGAAATCAATGCGCTGGTTGAAGCCGGCACAGCGTTGACCGAGCGGAGAACCGCATGAACACTCATCCGAATCGGTGCCACGAGATGCTGCGTTTCGACGATATCGAGATTGGCCGCTGCCAGATCCTCGTGCATACCATCGCGGAAAGTGACGTGAACGCTTTCGGCCATCTGTCGGGCGACCTGAATCCGTTGCATATGGATCCCCACTTCGCGGCACGCACGCCATTCGGCCAGCGCGTGGCGCACGGCCTGCTGACCGCGGCATTGGTGTCGACGACGCATACCGGCTTGACCGGTCCCGGCTTCGTCTACGTCGGGCAGGAGTTGCGCTTTCTCGGACCCGTCTTCATCGACGATACGATCAAAATCCATGTGACCGTGGTCGAGAAGAAACCCGCCAAGCGCATCCTCGTGATGGACACGATGGTTCGCAATCAGGACGGCAAGCCGGTGCTGACCGGACTGTCGGCGCTGAAGGAATTGCGTTTCCAATCAGCAGACGTAATGAGCTGACAATCAGCACGCGAGGCCGAACCTGTGCGGGTTTTCGGCAACAGCCGTCACGCCGCTTTGCCAATTACAATTAGACTACTTTCGATGCCGAACGGGCGAAGGAGAAACAGCAGGCTTGACTTGGCTGGGGGGCAACTGGCTAGGCGAGCCTGAGAAGTGCGCTGGATGCAGGAGACAAGTCAGATGCCTAGCAGTTGTGGTTGTGAGTTGCCGGTCTTCAAGATCGCGCACTACGAGTATGGGTCGAGAATCAAGTCGATCGATTTTCATCTCGCGCCTCTCGAAGATATGAAATCGACGTTGCCGTATCCTCATCGGCACGAGTTCTATCACATCGTCTGGGTCGAGTCGGGCAGCGGTCACCACATCATCGACTCGATTCGCTACGAGGTGCGGCCCAATACGCTGTTTTTCATGGCCCCTGGCCAGATCCACGATTTCGCGTTGTCCGAAGACACCATCGGGCACGCGATCAGTTTCTCGTCCGAATTTTTCGCGTTCAAGGTGCAGAACCGCCATTCGCAGACCGAGATTCCCGTCTACGATTTCGAGCGAATTCCGAATACGGTTTATATGAGCGACGCACAGGCTCAGGACCTTCGCCGTGTGCTGGATGGAATCAATGCGGAATATCAGGGTGAAGAGGCTGGCTACGAGGACGTGATCTGGTCGTATCTGCGGGTTCTGCTCATCAAGTCCGCGCGCCTCGGCGGCGACGCCGTCACCGAGGTCAATTCGTCGCGTAGCGTGCTGTTGTCGCGACGCTTCAAGAGCCTGCTGGAAAAACATTTCGCCACGATCCACGACGTCGCTCGCTACGCCTGCCTGCTGAACGTCACGGAACGAGCGCTGAACGATGCGACGCGCCAGGCGCTCGGCAGCACCGCAGCCAAGCTGATTCGTGAACGCGTGATGCTGGAAGCGAAGCGTCTGCTGCTGCATTC
The DNA here is from genome assembly GCF_038900515.1 of Burkholderia sp. JPY481. Taxonomy (NCBI): domain Bacteria; kingdom Pseudomonadati; phylum Pseudomonadota; class Betaproteobacteria; order Burkholderiales; family Burkholderiaceae; genus Burkholderia; species Burkholderia sp. JPY481. Next base: position 190,020 of record NZ_JAYMRT010000012.1, on the reverse strand, counting down.
CGAGGTCAATGTGGCCGAGATCGCAACACAGCTTGCGTTCGACGACCCGGCCTACTTCAGCCGATGTTTTCGCAAGCATACGGGCCGCTCGCCCATCGACTTCCGCCGCAGCCTGGAAAAACTGAGCATCTGAAGCAGTGGCTCGACACACGCCGGTGCGCGTAGAAAAGTCCAACATAAGCCGCACTTCGTCCTAACTGCCGGAACCGCCGCGCTCCTAGAATTTGCGTGTCCCCGTCACTCGGGAAACGTGAAAGCAATCAGGAGAGAAAAGGCGTGAATGCTTCGTACCAAGATCAAGGGTTGTCCTCTGAACGGTCCGCGCTCTTCACCGGCGTCCTCGACCGCATGGCAGCCAAAGTTGCTGAGGACGAGCCGACGCTCGGCGTCGAATTCCCTCAGATCACGGCGGCCGATGGAAAGTGGGTGCTGCTCCCGGCGTCGCTGTCCGCAGGCTACAGCGGTTCAACCTGGAGCCACGGCAACTGGTTTTGTGGCTTCTGGGTCGGACTTCTGCTGACGTCGTATTTGCACACCGGCGAGGACAAATACCTCTCGTGGGCCCGCGAGCGCATGCGCCTCGTCGCGCAGCGCGCGCAGGACCCCAACACGCACGACATTGGCTTCATCTTCGACAGCAGCGCCGTGCCCGGTTATGAAATCACCCGCGACCCGTGGTACGCGCAAATTGCAATGGAAGCCGCGGACAAATTGCGCGCCCGTCTCGTCACCACGCACAGTGGCGCCTATCTCGCCTCCTGGGGCCCGCTCGACGATCCGCGCGGACGCAGCGCTTCAGCTATCGACACGATGGCTAATCTATCGTTGCTTTACTGGGCGGCCAACCATTCCGGGGACGGCAGTTATCGCCTCGCCGCCGAAGCACATTCCGTCATGACCGCGAAGTCGTTTATCCGCCCGGACGGTTCGACTTATCACGCGGTCGAGTACGACGTAACAACCGGTGAGCGTCGGCGCGGCTACACGTTTCAGGGCGCATTCGACGAATCGGCGTGGAGCCGGGGCCAGGCGTGGGCCGTCTATGGCTACGTGAACACGGCGCGTGAAACCGGCAAGCGCATCTGGCTGGATCTTGCAGGGCGCCTGGGGGCGTACTATCTGCGCCGGCTCGATGGACGTCTGGTGCCACCGTGGGATTTCGACGCCACTGGCGCGGACGCGAAAATCAAGGACACTGCCGCAGCAGCGGTGATGGCGTCAGCGCTGATCGAGCTGGGCCGTCTGCATCCCGATCCGGCCAGTTCGGTTCACTGGCGAGAACACGGACTTGCGATGCTCGAAGCTCTGTGTCGTGACGAGTTTGCCTACGAATCTGCGCATCGCGGACTCCTGAGAAATTCCTGCTATTCGAAGCCGCACAATGAAGGCGTCGATGGCGCGACGATGTTCGGCGATTTCTTCTTCGCCGAAGCGCTGAGTCGCGTGATGTTGCCAGGCAAGCTTCGGCCCGGCACGCAACGCGTATCGCTCGCCGGAAGCACCCCTGCCGCGCGGTTCCGAACCCTCGCTAGCCAATCCGTCCATGATATCGAACGATCTTCCGCCTTTCGTACCTGCTGACCTACCCGATGCGTTGCTGGTCGGACGCATCTGGCGAGACGCGCCGATAGACGGGCCGTCGGTCGTCGTTGTTCGTGCCGGTCAGGTCTACGACATCACGGCGTCGGCGCCGACGAGCTCCGATCTGTTCGAGCGCGTGGACCTGTTGGAGTTTGCACGTCACGTCGAGGGCGAGGCGCTCGGTCCCGTCGAGAACATCGGCCAGGCATTGCTCGCGCCATGCGATCTTCAGGCTATCAAGGCATGTGGCGTGACCTTTGCCGTGAGCCTGCTCGAACGGGTCATCGAAGAACAGGCTGCCGGCGACGCGACGCAAGCCGACACGGTGCGCGCGACGATCGCGCAACTGATCGGCACTGATCTCTCCAGAATTCGCCCCGGCACGCCAGCCGCCGACAGTCTGAAGCGGGAACTGGAACGGCGCGGTGCATGGTCGCAATATATGGAGGTCGGCATTGGGCCTGACGCAGAGGTGTTCACCAAGTCTCAACCGATGTCGGCAGTCGGCTACGGCGCGGACGTCGGGCTTCACCCGGCCTCCCACTGGAACAATCCCGAGCCGGAAATCGTGCTGGCGGTAAACAGCCGCGGAACGATCGTCGGAGCAACCCTTGGCAACGACGTCAATCTGCGCGACATCGAGGGCCGCAGTGCGTTGCTGCTCGGCAAGGCGAAAGACAACAACGGCTCATGCGCGACTGGTCCTTTTGTCCGCTTGTTCGATGATCGCTTCACGATGGACTCGGTGCGTGCGGCCAGCGTGTCGCTGAGGATAGAAGGCGCGGACGACGGATTCATTCTCGAAGGCGTGAGCCACATGCGCGAGATCAGCCGTGACCCGGAGGAACTCGTCGCTCAGACTGCCGGCCCACATCACCAGTATCCCGACGGCTTCATGCTGTTTCTCGGCACGATGTTCTCCCCGATTAAAGACCGGCATGCTCCGGGCAGTGGCTTCACGCATCACCTCGGAGACAAGGTGACTATTGCAACGCCGGAGCTCGGCGCACTGGTCAACACCGTGCAGTCGTCAACCGAAATCGCGCCTTGGCGATTCGGCGTGCGCGCTCTATACGAAGCCCTTGCAAAACGGCTTGCGCTTGCCCGCGCCATGGGGCCGGTAAGCGATGCGTAAATCAGCGAACGGGCCGACGAGGCTTCCATTCCACCCGCGTTAGCGAGTTCGCCCGCCCCCTCGCCGGGCTGCCGCTCCAGCACCGAAAATGATCAGGTCCCGGACGGCACAGCAACCGGATCGATTTGCACTCACCGCGCCAGAGGATGCGGCGAGTGCGCGGACGCTCGCGCGCCCGGCGCCGCGGCCGCCTCATCTCCCGGCTCGGCGGACAGATCGCGCCTGAAAGTCTCTGCGAGGAAAAACGCGCACGCGAGGCTCAGCAATCCTGTCGCCGCGATATAGATCGAAATGGGCAGCGTCTGGCCATACGTCGCGAACAGATAGGTGGCGATCAATGGCGTCGGTCCCGACGTGATGATGCCGGCGATCTGATACGGCAGCGAAGCACCTGTATAACGCACCCGGGTCCCGAACAGTTCCGCGAACCACGTCGATTGCACGCCGTACACCGACGCCTGGCTCAACGCGATGCCGCAGACGTACGCCACGAAAATCAAAGTCGGATTGCGTGTCTCGAGCAACGGGAAGAACGCGAATCCATAGATTGCCACGAATACCGCGCCGAGCATGAAGACGGTCCGGCGTCCGATAGCGTCCGACAGCTTGCCGAACAGCGGCAGCGTGAACAGCGCAACCACGCAGCCCACAATGATGGCGTTCAGCAGCAGTCCGCGCGACAAGCCGAGCCGCGTCGTTCCGTACACCAGCACGAACACGTTGATCACGTTGAAGGTGATGTCGACCGCGAAGCGCGTGCCGATCGTCAGCACGAGGTCTTTCGGATGCCGGCGCAGCAATTCGATCAGCGGCGCTTTCACGACCTGCCTGCTCGCCTTGATCTGTTCGAATACCGGCGACTCCATGACGCGCAGGCGGATGAACAGGCCGATCGCGATCAGCGCGACGCTCAGCAGGAACGGCAGGCGCCATCCCCAGGAATAGAACGCCTGCGACGGCAGACTCGAGACGGCTTTGAACACGGCGGTCGAGAGCATCAACCCGAGCGGCACGCCCAACTGCGGGAACGCGCCGAAGAAACCACGCTTTCTGGCCGGTGCCGTTTCGACCACCATCAGCACCGCGCCGCCCCATTCGCCGCCGACGCCGAGCCCTTGCAGGAAGCGCATCGCGACCAGCAGCATCGGCGCCCAGACGCCGATCGAGGCGTAAGTCGGCAGCAGGCCGATCACGAAGGTGCCGACGCCCATGATCGTCAGCGTCGCGACGAGCGTCGCCTTACGTCCGATGCGATCGCCGAAGTGCCCGAAAAACACGGCGCCGAAGGGCCGGGCGAGATAGCCGACCGCAAAACTTCCGAACGCCGCGATGGTGCCGACCATCGGATCGAACGAGGGAAAGAACAGCTTGGCGAAGACCAGCGCCGAAGCGGTGGCATAGAGAAAAAAGTCGTACCACTCGATGGCGGTCCCGACCACCGAGGCGACCAGCACACGGTTGACGGCCGACCGGCTGATAACCGGCGCGTTGCCGGATGAAATGGGCGATGTTTTCACGTCTCCTCCCTTCTCTGGGAATCTATGTTTTGAACTGCTGCGTGTCGGCGGCGCGGGGCCGCCCGCACGTTACGATCAGTTCACTGTGCTCACCAGTGCAGTTCCATCGGGAAATGGTCGAGCGTTTCGACGCCGCCCGAAGTCAACCGCACGATACGTTCCGTGCGCAGGCCGCCGACGTTCGGCACCGTGATCGTCGCCTTCAGCGTAAAGACCATGTTTTCCTGCAGCACGGTCCTGTTGCCCGGCCCGATCCACGGCGCTTCTTCTTCCGGGTCCATGCCGGTGCCGTGACCGGTGCCATGGCCGCGCGCTTCGCTCGAGTATTGCTCGTAGTTCGACTTCACCAGCGCCTGCTGGATCACCGCGTTCAACTCCATGGCCGCCATGCCGGGACGCGCGGCGGCCAGCCCCGCTTCGACCGCGCGCGCCGCTGCCGCGACGATCGCCATCTTCTCTGGATTCGCCGGACCGTAGGTAAAACCGCGTCCGCCGTCGGCCACGTACCCACGATAACGCGCACCGATGTCGGTCATGATGAGGTCGCCCGGTTGCAGGATGCGGTCGGTGGGGCGCGCCAGGTTATACGCCGAGCGCGGACCGGATTGCACCATCGAATCGAACGCGGTCCGGTCCGCGCCTCCCGCGAGCATCGCGCGGTCGGCGATTAAAGCGAGTTCGCGCTCGGTGTAGGGACGGCCCTCGGCGAGCGCGTCGCGAATCGCGGCCATCGCCGAATCGGTCAAGGCCGCGGCTTTGCGCATCAGCGCGACCTCGGGCTCGCTCTTGATCGCCTTGATTTCGGCCAGCACCATCGTCGGTTCGAGCTTCAGTTCGCCGAGACCGGCGTTCAGGCGCTGCAACAGGTCCGCGGGGATATAGGCGGCGCCAGCGAGGCCGACCGTGCCGCTGCGGTGCCGCGCAGAAAAGGCCTGCACCTGTTGCGTGACTTCACGCAGACTGCGCACCTCGAAGGCGGTCACGCTCGTCGCGTAATCGAAGCATTGATCCGACACGAACAGCACGGGGTCGCCGTCCACCGGCAGCAGCAGGATCGCATTGGCAATGTCCGATACGCCGTCGAGCGGGCGGAACTCGGTGAAGTAGCCGATGTTCGCGCCACGCCAGCAATCGCCGAATGCAAGCAGGCCGACCAGGCCCGCCTTGTCGAGCGCGCTGCGGACCTTGGCGACGCGGCCGAGGAATTCGTCGGTGGTGATGCCTTCCGGCGGGATGTCTGCAGTACGGATGTTCATTACCTCTTCGCCTCCTGTGCGGCTGCATGCGCGGATGCTGGATGCAGCCGGTCTCGATGCCCATGATGGGAAACCGCCCGCCTTGAAATGCAGGGCGACTGCTGCATAGTAGGATTGTTCGATATGCTTTTATAATGAAAAATAACGCAAGATCTATATCGATACGGAATACGTGGAGGCGACATCGTGAGCTCGGCACTTCATCCGGTCGACGGCGCGGGGGCCATCGCGCCGGGCCGCTTCGACCCCTCGCGCCTGAAGACGCGCCAATTGGCCCTGATCGTTCAGCTCGACACGCATCGCTCGGTATTGCGCGCGGCGGACGCCACGCACATGACCCAACCCGGGGCGACCAAGTTGCTGCGGGAACTGGAAGAGACGATGGGTGTGCCATTGTTCGAACGCCATCCGCGCGGTGTCGAGCCCACCTGGTACGGCGAGGTGCTGATCCGCCATGCGCGCAGCGTGCTGGCGGAGTTGCAGCACGCGTACGACGAAGTGTCCGCGCTCAAAGCCGGCCTGACCGGGCAGGCGATGATCGGCACCGAGGTCACGGCGGCCACCAACGTCGTGCCGCAGGCCGTGGCGCTACTCAAGAAGCGCTTTCCGCAGATTCGCGTCAACATCGAGATGGAGTTCAGCGAGGTGCTGGTGCAGCGTTTGCAGGAAGGCAAGCTGGATATGATCGTCGCGCGAATCCGCAAGCCGGACGATCTGACGGAACTGCACTACGCCCCGCTCGCGGAAGCTCAGCATGCGCTGTTCGCGCGCGTTGGCCATCCGCTCGCCAGGCGTAAGGCTCTCAGTTGGAACGAACTGGCGCCGCAAACCTGGATCCTGCCGCCCAAGGGCAACGTGATGCGCAATCAGTTCACGCAACTTTTTCTCGAACGGCAGCTCGCGTTGCCGACGGATGTGGTGGAGAGCTCATCGCTGCCTGTCATTACGAGTCTGCTGCAGATCAGCGATATGATCGCGCCGCTTGCGCGCGAGCCGGTGCGGCCGTATTGCATTGCCGGCGCGCTCGAACCGTTGCCGTTCGAGCTCGATCTGAAGCTCGGGCCGGCGGGCATCGTCACACGGCGCGGGGACCGGCTCTCACCGGGTGCGCGGGCGATGCTGCAAGCGCTGCGCGAGGCCGCCGGATTCGATACCGGAGCCCCCGACGCCGACAACGACTGACTTACCTCGACGGGACTCAGCGCAGGCCGTCCACCGCGAAGGTGCGCGTGGCGGTCGATTTCCTGCGCCAGCAGTTAAGCGATGGACCGCTCGCCTTACGGCGCCTGTCCCTGCCCTTCACCGCAACGGCGCGATGCCTTCCGCCACGCCGGCCGGCATGCAGATGTGCTTCAACTCGGTGAAGTCCGCCAGCGCATCGTAGCCGTGCAGCCGACCCAGTCCGCTTTGGCGATACCCGCCCGTTTCGGCTTCGGCGAAAAGCTTGTTGTGGTCGTTGATCCACACCGTGCCGTTGCGCAGCGCACGCGCGACGCGCAATGCGCGCGCTCCGTCGTGCGTCCATACGCTCGCCGAGAGACCGAAGACCGTGTCGTTGGCTTTCTCGATCGCTTCCATTTCGTTCTCAAAGACCTCCAGCGTGACGAACGGGCCAAAGATCTCGTCCTGACAAAAGAACGCCTTCGGATCGTCATGCTCGACGAGCGTCGGCGACAGAAACGCGTACCCCGAGCGAGTGCCTCGCAGCAGCACACGCTCGGCCGTGTCACACGCGCGCTCGATCGTCCGTGCCACCGCATCGCGCGTGGTGCCGTCGATGAGCGCGCCGATATCCGTCGCCGGATCGATGCCCGGTCCGACCCGCAGCGACGCAAGCGCCGACGCGAGGTGCTCGCGCATTTGCGCAGCGCGCGACGCATGAACCAGCACCCGGCGCGCCGCCGTGCATTGCTGCCCGGAGATGATCGTCGCGGCGCGCGCGAGACGCGGCGCGATCGCCGCGATATCGGCATCGTCGAAGACGACGCAGCATGACTTGCCGCCAAGTTCGAGCGACAGCTTCTTCATGCTGTCGGCAGCGGCCGCCATGATCTTCTTGCCCGTCGCCGTCGATCCCGTGAAGCTCACCACGTCGACGCCGTGCGAATCGACGAGCCGCTGGCTGGCCGCGTATCCCCGTTCGTTGACGAGGTTCACCGCGCCTTCAGGCAACGCCGTGTGTTCGAAGCAGCGCAGCATCGCGGCCGTGAGCAGCGACGTTTGCGCCGCCGGTTTGACGATCGCCGTGCAGCCGGCCGCGAGAGCGGGCGCGAGCGAGCGCACGAGCAGCACGGCGGGCGCATTCCAAGGCACGATGACCGCCGCAACGCCAGCCGCTTCGCGCAGCATCGTCGATATCGTGCCCGGTTCCGGTTCGAGCACGTGCCCGGCAATATGGCGCGCGAGCCCCGCGTAATAGCGCACCTCCGATATCGCGCCGGCAATCTCGCCGCGCGATTGCGCGATCGCCTTGCCGTTTTCGCGCGTGAGCAGCGTCGCGAGCATGTCGCGTTCGGCTTCGAGCGCCGAAGCCCAGCCGAGCAGCACGTCCTGGCGCAAGCGCGCGTCCTGCGCCCATGTCGTGCGATCGAACGCGTGGCGAGCGGCGGCGATGGCGGCATCGGCTTCGCTCGATCCGCCGTCGGCGAACCGGCCGATGGCCTCGCCCGTCGCGGGATCCATGCTGTCGATGTTGGGCGTTCCGGTCCATTCGCCGGCAATCCAGTGTCGTGCGTTCATGAAGATCGTTCCTTGATGGTGTGTGAGGGCTCGTCGCCCGACAGGCTCGACGCGCGGTGCAACTCGTCGCCGATGATCCCGATCAGTGCTTCGGCCGCCGCGCTCAACGGGCGGCGCGGATGATTCACGCAGACGATGTGCCGCACGATGCGAGGCGCCAGAATCGGGTACGCGCGCAACGTGCCGTGCCGCGCGGCGCGCTCGACGACGATGCGCGGCAAAATCGTCGCAAAGCGCGTGTGCTCGACGAGCTTGAGAATCGTCGAAAGCACGTCGATCTCGAAGCGCGGCGCAAGCAGCACGTCCTCGTGTTGCGCGGCGCTGTCGAGCACGCCGCGCAGGCCGTGACGTTTGGTGGGCAGCACGAGTTCCAGTTCCGGCAATTGCGCGAGTTCGATCGCATGCGGCAAGTCGGGGCCATGCGCGGCGCTGGTGGCTAGCACCATCTCTTCGTCGAGCAGCGGGCGCGAGTCGAGCGACAAGCGCGCGCGCGGCTTGTTGATGAGGGCGGCATCGAGCTGCCCGCCCGCCACCCAGTCGATGAAGGTCGCGCTGTAGCCATCGGCGACGGTGACTTCGACATCGGGGTAACGCGCGTGAAAGCGCGACAGCGAATCCGCGAGCACGCTTTCCGTCACCGATGCGATCAGCCCGATGCCGACATGCCCCGTCACCACTTCATCGCGCTGCACGAGTTGCTGCCGTGCGTGGGCAAGGTCACGCACGATCGGTAAAAACAGGCGGTACATCAGCCGTCCGGCGGCGGTCGGCGCCATGCCGTGCGCGCCGCGCTCGAACAGCTGTTGATGCAGTTCGTCCTCGAGCTTGGCGATCTGCATGCTCAGGGCCGGTTGCACGATGTTCAGCCGCTTCGCGGCACGGGTGACCGAGCCGTCCTCGAATAGTGCGATGAAGTACTGGATTTGCTTGAGGTCCATGTTCCCTCACGGCATCAGCGATGCTAATGGGGCGTGGTGACATTATCACCCTGCGTTCATCGACGGTGCAGGGCCCCTTTTGGTAGTGCGCCCTGCAGTACGGGCGTGCGTGAGCGGTCTATTGATACGTAACCGTAAGACCGCTGTCATCCGGGCTAACACCGATATAACGACGAATGATTCGTCGCATCAGTAAACAGTATTAGATGTTATGGCGCGATCTCGCTACGCTTCATCCCATGCGCTTGCTACGGTAGCGCGCACAGATGGAGACGCTGATGAACACACGCGATGCCGCAACGCACGGCAATCCCTCATTCACCTGGGCACGAGATCACGCCGACACCGGCTCGCTGTCGCTGCGCGACTGGCTCGCGCATCTCGCGAAAACCGGCCGCGTCGCGACGATCGACAAGCCCGTCGCGCTCGAGCACGAACTCGCCGCCATTGCAAAGCGCCTCGACGGCGAACAAGCTGCGTTTTTCACGCAGCCGCACGGACATGGGATTCCCGTCGTGAGCGGCTTCATGTCGAAGCGCGCGTGGATCGCCGAAGCGATGGGCGTCGATGAATCGGCGTTGCTCGCGCGTTTTTCCGCTGCGGCCGCGGCGCCGCTCGCATCGAAACTGATTCAACGTGAAGACGCGCCCTGTCAGCAGGTGGTGCATACGAGCGGCATCGATCTCCACGCCCTGCTGCCCATTCCCACGCACAGCGAACACGACAACGGCCCGTACATCACCGCCGGTCTCGTGATCGCGAGCAATCCGCGCACCGGCCTGCAGAACGTCTCGATCAACCGCATTCAGGTGCACGGCCCCGATCGCATGGCGATCCTGCTGCTGCCGCGTCATCTCTACGCGTTCCAGCGCGACGCGGAAGCCGCGGGCGATGCGCTCGACGTCGCCATCGCGATCGGCGTCGATCCCCTGACGATGCTCGCGTCGCAAGCGATCACGCCGATCGATCACGACGAACTCGAAATCGCAGGCGCGCTGCACGGTGCGCCGCTGCCTGTCGCGCGGTGCGTGACGAACGGCGTGCACGTGCCGGCGTTCGCGGAGATCGTCATCGAAGGGCGCATTCTGCCGAACGTGCGCGAGCCGGAAGGTCCGTTCGGCGAATTTCCCAAGTACTACAGCGCGAAGGAAGCACGCGAAGTCATCGAAGTGACGGCCGTCACGCATCGGCGCGATCCGATCTTTCATACGATCGTGCCCGCCGAAATGGAGCATCTGCTGCTCGGCGCGATTCCGCGTGAAGCCACGTTGCTCGCGCATCTTCAGCGCAGTCATCCCGCCGTGAAAGACGTGCATCTGTCGGTGGGCGGCGTGTGCCGCTATCACCTGTGGGTGCAATTCGACAAGAAGCGCGAAGGCGAAGCGAAGAACGTCATTCTGTGCGCGTTCGGCGCGCATTACGACATCAAGCAGGTCGTCGTCGTCGATACCGATGTGAACGTGCACGATCCCGCCGAAATCGAATGGGCCATCGCGACGCGCTTCCAGGCCGACCGCGATCTCGTCGTGATAGCAGGCGCGCAAGGCTCGCCGCTCGATCCGTCGACGACGGTCGGTCAGCCCGACGATGCGCCGTCGCATCTGCAAGGCGTCAGCGCGAAGATGGGTCTCGATGCGACGCGCCCCGTCGTCTACCCCGCGCATGTGTTCACCCGCGTGCGCATACCGGGGCAGGACACGGTCGACCTGCAAGCACTCGTCGCCGCCGACAACAGCGCGTTCGACGCCTATCTGTCACGCGATCATGGCTGAACGAAAGAAACGCATCGTCGTCGGCATTTCGGGCGCAAGCGGCGCGGTGATCGGCGTGCGTTTGCTCGCCGCCTTGCGCCGGCTCGGCACGCACGAAACGCATCTGATCGTGTCGTCGTCGGGCGCGGTGACGGCCGCCCAGGAACTCGGCCTCGCGCGCGGTGACCTCGAAGCCGCTGCCGATGTCGTGCACAACGTGCGTGATATCGGCGCGGCCGTGGCAAGCGGATCGTTTCTGACCGAAGGCATGGTGATCGCGCCATGCTCGATGAAAACGCTCGCGGGCGTCGCGAACGGCTTCGCGGACAACCTGCTGACGCGCGCCGCCGATGTGATGCTCAAGGAGCGCCGCCGCCTCGTGCTGGTCGCGCGCGAAACCCCGCTCAATCTCGCGCATCTGCGCAACATGACGCTCGCCACGCAAATGGGCGCGATCGTGATGCCGCCGGTGCCCGCGTTCTACGCGCATCCGCAGACTATCGACGACGTGGTCGACCACACTGTCGGGCGCATTCTCGATCTGTTCGAGATCGAGCACGACGAGATTGCGCGCCGCTGGAGCGGTCTAGCCGATGAATTCGGCGGCCGCGCCGCACGTGAGGAGTAAGGTCATGAATCAGCGCGAAACCGCATTCGCCGACATGGACGCGCGCGTCGCCGGCAACGAGGCGCGCGAAGCGAGCGCACCGCAGCGTCACATCGGACGCTCGATCGAGCGCCTCGAAGACCCGGCGATCCTGACGGGCCGTGGCCGCTATGGCGACGACATCGCCGTCAAGCCGGGCACGCTGCACGCCGCGATTCTGCGTTCGCCGCACGCGCACGCGGACATCCTGTCGATCGATACGCAAGCCGCGTCGAAACTCGCGGGCGTGCGTGCCGTGCTCACGCGCGACGATTTGCGTCCGTGGTCGCGACCGTTCGTCGTCGGCTTGAAATCGCCGATGGAACAGTGGGCGCTCGCGATGGACCGTGTGCGCTACGTCGGCGAGCCGGTCGCGGTCGTGATGGCCGAATCGCGTGCGCTCGCGGAAGACGCGCTCGATCTCATCAAGGTCGACTACGCGATGCTCGATCCCGTGACGTCGATCGAACAGGCCGCGAAGGACGACGCGCCGGTGCTGCACGAACGCGTCGGCAGCAACGTCATCAGCGACCGGCATTTCCGCTACGGCGAGCCCGAAGCGGCCTTCGAGCGCGCGCCGCATCGCGTGAAGCTGGTCGCGCATTATCCGCGCAACACCTGCGCGCCGATCGAGTGCGGCGTGGTCATCGCCGAGTATCTTTCGGGCGAAGAAGGCTACGACGTCACGTCCAATTTCATGGGGCCGTTCTCGCTGCACGCCGTCATGGCGATGGCGTTGAACGTGCCTGCCAATCGGCTGCGTCATAAGGCCCCGCGCGATTCCGGCGGCAGCTTCGGCGTGAAGCAGGCGGTGTTTCCGTATGTCGTGCTGATGTGCCTCGCGTCGCGCAAGGCCGGCGCGCCGGTGAAGTGGGTCGAGGATCGGCTCGAACACTTGAGCGCGGCGACATCGGCGACGGCGCGTGTTTCAACCATAGAAGCGGCGGTCGAAGCCGATGGCCGGATCGTCGCGCTGTCTTACGATCAGTTGGAAGACGTCGGCGGCTACGTGCGCGCGCCCGAGCCGGCGACGTTCTACCGGATGCACGGCTGCCTGACGGGCGCGTACGCGATCCCGAATCTGCTCGTGCGCAATCGCGTCGTGCTGACGAATAAGACGCCGACGGGGCTCGTGCGCGGCTTCGGCGGCCCGCAGGTGTACTTCGCGCTGGAGCGGCTGATCCAGCGCATCGCGATCGAACTGAAGCTCGATGTGCTCGACGTGTATCGCCGCAACTTCGTTCCCGCCGATGCGTTCCCGTATCGCGCAGCGGCGGGCGCCCTGCTCGATTCGGGCAACTATCAGGAAGCGCTGCGCCGTTCACTCGACGAAGGCGGATACCGGGAACTCGTTGCGCGCCGCGACGCCGCGCGCAACGAAGGGCGGCTGTATGGCATCGGCTTCGCGGCGATCGTCGAGCCGTCGGTATCGAACATGGGCTACATCACGACCGTGATGCCCGCCGACGCACGCAGGAAAGCCGGGCCGAAGAACGGCGCGATCGCGAGCGCGACCGTCAGCGTCGATCTGCTCGGCGGCGTGGTCGTCACGATCGCATCGACGCCCGCGGGCCAGGGCCACATGACCGTGTGCGCGCAAGTCGTCGCCGATGTGCTCGGGCTCGATCCGAAGGACATCGTCGTCAACGTCGAATTCGATACGCACAAGGACGCCTGGTCCGTCGCGGCAGGCAATTATTCGAGCCGCTTCGCGGGCGCGGTGGCGGGCACGGTGCATCTCGCCGCGACGCGCGTGCGCGACAAGCTCGCGCGCGTGCTCGCGAAGCAATTCAACTGCGCGCCCGGCGACGTGCGCTTCGAACGCGCGCGCGTCTTTCCGCACGACGCCGAAGACCGCGCGCTGCCGTTCGCGCGTGCCGCGAGCAATGCGCCGCACTGGGCGCCCGCGCTCCTGCCCGAAGGCGAAGAGCCGGGCCTGCGCGAAACCGTGTTCTGGTCGCCGCCGCACATGGATGCGCCCGACGAACAGGACCGCATCAATACCTCGGCGGCATACGGCTTCGCGTTCGACATGTGCGGGGTCGAAGTGGATCGCGCGACGGGACGCGTGCGCATCGACCGGTATGTGACCGTGCACGACGCCGGCACCCTCCTCAATCCCGCACTCGCCGATGGCCAGATTCGCGGCGCGTTCGCGCAAGGCCTCGGCGCGGCGCTGATGGAAGAGTTCCGCTACGGCGCGGACGGCAGCTTCCAGTCCGGCACGCTCGCCGACTATCTGATGCCGACCACCTGCGAAGTGCCCGATCCGCTGATCGTGCATCTGGAGACGCCTTCGCCTTTCACGCCGCTGGGCGCGAAGGGTCTCGGCGAAGGCAACAACATGAGCACGCCGCCGTGCATCGCGAATGCGGTGGCGGACGCGCTTGGCGTCGAAGACATTCGCCTGCCGCTCACGCCGCCCAGAGTGATGGCGATGATCGGCATGGACGATCCCGAACCGTCGCGGCCGGAATATCGCGAAGCGCCCGCCGCGAAGCCGGCGACGCCAGGCGGCGGTCGCGCACTGACGGCGCAGGGCGCGGTCGACCTGCCCGCGACACCCGAAGCCGTGTTCGCCGTGCTGCTCGATCCGAAGGCACTCGCTAACGTCATTCCCGGCTGTCACGCGCTCGAAGAGACGGCGCCGAACCAGTATCGCGCTGACGTGACCGTCGGCGTCGGCATGATCAAGGCGCGTTTCGAGGCGCGTATCGGCTTGTCGGAGATCGATGCGCCGCGCCGCCTGCGACTCGCCGGCGCGGGAATCTCGCCGCTCGGCAGCGCGCGCGGCAGCGGTCTCGTCGAACTGACGCCGCAAGGCAGCGGCACGCGGCTGACGTACGACTACGAAGCACAGGTGTCAGGCAAGGTTGCGGCGGTCGGCGGCCGGATGCTCGAAGGCGCGGCGAAGGTCGTGCTCAAGCAGTTGTTCGAATCGCTCGGACGGCAGGCGGCGGGCAAGCCCGTGCAAGCGCACGGATCGTGGATCGCAAGACTCCTTGCACGTTTCAGGAGACACGCATGAAGCCCGCACCATTCGATTACCTGCGCGCGATGACCGCGCAAGACGCGCTCGACGCGCTCACGCAATACGGCGAAGACGCCCGCGTGCTGGCGGGCGGCCAGTCGCTGATGGCCGTGCTCAATATGCGGCTCGCGCAGCCTAAGGTGCTCGTCGATATCTCGCGCACCGCCGAACTCGATGCCGTGCGCGTGGACAAGCAGGCGGGGCGTCTCGTGGTGAACGCCGCGGCGACGCAAGGCAGCGTCGAATGGCGCAGCACGCTCACCGACGAAGCGCCGCTGCTCGCGATGGCCTTCCCGCACATCTCGCACTTTCAGATTCGCAATCGCGGCACCGTGTGCGGATCGATCGCGCATGCGGACCCGAGCGCGGAGTTGCCGCTCGTGCTTGCGGCGCTCGGCGGCGACGTGATGCTGCGCTCGCGAAAGAGGCGCCGCACGCTCGCGGCGCAGGACTTCTTTCAGGGAATGCTGATGACCGCGCGCGAGCCCGACGAACTCGTCGAAGCCGTGCGCTTCCCGCTGCGCAAGGAAGGCGAGCGCTACGCGTTCGCCGAATTTTCCGCGCGGCACGGCGACTTCGCGATCGTCGCGTGCGCGGCCGTGGTCACCGACGAGTCGATCCGCATTGCTGTCGGCGGCGTCGCCGACCGGCCGGTGACGGAGCAATGGCCGCGTCTGCGGGGCGACGACCTGCGCGGCGCACTGAACGATTTGAGCTGGAAACTGAACGCGCAGGACGATGCGCAGATCAGCGCGGCATATCGCCGGAATCTGGTCCGGCAACTCGGATGGCGCGTGATCGAGGAGGCGAAGTGAGCAAGATGTCGGACACCATCATGCGGCACGGCGAAGTGCGGCGCATCGCGCTGACGCTGAACGGCCGCGAACGAAGCGGCTATTGCGAGCCGCGCGAACTGCTGTCGGACTTCATCCGGCACGAACTGGGCGCGACGGGCACGCACGTCGGCTGCGAACACGGCGTGTGCGGCGCATGTACCGTGCAGGTCGATGGCGTCGCGGCGCGCTCGTGCCTGATGCTCGCGGTGCAGGCCGACGGTCGGCATATCGATACCGTCGAAGGCCTTGCGCCCGATCAGACGCTTGGCGACCTGCAGCAGGCGTTCCAGCGGCATCACGCGCTGCAATGCGGCTTTTGCACGGCGGGCATTCTGATGTCGTGCGCGGATTATCTGCGGCGCGTGCCCGATCCTTCCGAAGAGCAGGTGCGCGAGATGCTCTCGGGTCATATCTGCCGCTGTACGGGCTACACGCCCATCGTGGCCGCGGTGCTCGACGTGGCGGCGCGCCGCCGGGCCGAGGCAAGCGCGAAGGAGGCCGAACATGCTTGATCTCGGACGTACGTTCCTGCAAAGCGTCGAGCGCAGTCCGAACGCGCTCGCGCTCGTCGACGGCGATGTGCAACTGACCTACGCGCAGTGGCATCGCATGATCCTCAATGTCGCCGATGGCCTGCGCGAACTGGGCCTGGAACACGGCGACCGGCTGCTCGTCGTACTGCAAAACCGCTGGGAAATGGCGACGCTGCATTGGGCCGGACAGTTCGCGGGCATCGTGATCGTGCCGCTCAACTGGCGGGCGAAGCCGGAAGAAGTCGACTACTGCGTGACCGACGCGGGGGTGAAGGCGATCGTCTACGAACCCGTCAGCGCGGATTCCGTCGCGCAGAGCGCCGCCGCGCAAAAAGTGCCGCGCGTCGGACTCGACGATGCGCCCGGCCGCACCACCACCTTCGATGCGCTCATCGTCGAACGAACGCGCAGTGCAGAGGTGACCGACACGACGCACGCCACCGCCGACGACATCTCGCTGATCCTCTATACGTCCGGCACGACGGGCAAAGGCAAGGGCGTGCCGCGCCGGCATCGGCATGAACGCGCGGGCGCGCTCGCGCACGTCGCGCAGAACCTCTACAGGCGCGGCGAACGCACGCTCGGCGTGATGCCGCTCTATCACACGATGGGCGTGCGCTCGCTGCTCGCGATGGCGCTCGTCGATGGCCTGTTCGTCTGCGTGCGGCGCTGGAACGCGAAGCTCGCGCTCGATTGCATTTCGAAGCACGCGCTCACCTGCCTCTATCTCGTGCCGACGCTCTATCACGATCTGCTCGCCGACAGCGCGTTCGCGAGCACGGACACGTCGTCGGTCAGAAAGCTCGGCTTCGCCGGCGCACCGATGAACGACGGCCTGCTCAAGCGCCTCTCGGCCGCGTTCGAGCCGGAGCTCTTCGTCAATCACTACGGCTCGTCCGAGGTCTACACGTTCAGCATCGACCAGGACGCGACAAAGAAGCCCGGCAGCGCGGGCCGCGCGGGCATCAATACGCGGCTGCGCGTCGTGAAGCTCGATGCCCTCTCGCCCAACGAGATCGCCGAAGCCGGCGAAGAAGGACAGATCATCGTGGACCTGCTCGGCGACGAAGCCTTCGAAGGCTACTGGAATCGTCCGGACGCGAATGCGAAGTGCCTGCGCGAGGGCTGGTACTTCACCGGGGACACGGGCTATCTCGACCGCGACGGCGATCTGTACGTGACGGGCCGCGTCGACGACATGATCATCAGCGGCGGAGAAAACATCTCACCGGTGGACATCGAATCGGTGCTGTCGCTGCATCCCGCCGTCGATGAAGTCGCGGTCGCGGGCGTCAAGGACGAGCGCTGGGGGCAACGTGTGGTCGCATTCATCAAGCGCCGCGAGTACGTCGATGCCGACTCGCTCGATGCATGGTGCCGTCAGTCGGACCTCGTCAACTTCAAGCGTCCGCGCGATTACGTGTTCGTCGACGACATTCCGAAGTCGCCGGTCGGCAAGATTCTGCGCCGCAAGCTGCAAGCGGGCGAGTACATGCCCGATTCGAACGCCCAGGCCGCGCAACCTACAGAAACCACCAAGGAGTAACACAATGAGTGATCTCAACCATCGCGGCCAGACACTGCTGCAAGACCTCGACGGCTTCTCGGTCGAAATCGACGCGCAGCGCGAGCGCGCGGACATCATCCTGCATCGCCCGCCGTTCAACGTCATTTCGATGCACGCACGCGATCAGTTGCGAGCCGTCTTCGAAGCCCTCGACGAGGACGACCGCGTGCGCGTGATCGTCGTGCGCGCGAAGGGCGAGCATTTTTCGAGCGGCGGCGACATCAAGGGCTTTCTGGAAGCATCGCCGGAACACGTGTCGAAGCTCGCGTGGAATATCGCGGCGCCCGCGCGCTGCTCGAAGCCGGTGATTGCGGCCAATCGCGGCTTCTGCTTCGGCGTGGGCTTCGAATTGTCGCTGGCGTGCGATTTCCGGATCGTCACCGATACGACCTTCTATGCGCTGCCGGAGCAGAAGCTCGGCCAGATTCCCGGCTCGGGCGGCTCGGCGCGTCTGCAGTCGATGGTCGGCATCGGCCGAACGAAGGACATCGTGATGCGCTCGCGCCGCATTCCTGGCGAGCAGGCGTACGAGTGGGGCATCGCGGTCGAATTCGTCGCGGACGCCGAACTCGAAGCGGCGACGGACGCGCTCGTCGACGAACTGCGCGCATTCTCGCCGCTCGCGCAACGCACCGCGAAGAAGCTCTTGAACGATTCGGAAGACGCGCCCTTGTCGATCGCGATCGAACTCGAAGGCCATTGCTATAGCCGTCTGCGCTCGTCGGACGATTTCCGCGAAGGCGTCGAAGCGTTTCATGGCAAGCGCAAGCCGGTGTTTCGCGGCAGCTGATACCTGACACGCCGCGCGGCGGACGAGACAAGAGGAGACAACGCGATGAATCGCTTCGACTACGTGATCGTAGGCGGCGGCTCGGCCGGATGCGTGCTCGCGCATCGACTGTCGGCGGCGCCGTCGGTGCGCGTCGCGCTGATCGAGGCGGGCGCCGATACGCCGCCGGGCGCGGTGCCCGCGGCGATTCTCGACAGCTATCCGATGCCTGTCTTCTGCGGCGACGCGTACATCTGGCCCGATCTGAAAGCGAAGGCCACGCAGCACGCCGCGCCGCGCGTCTACGAGCAGGGCCGCGTGATGGGCGGCGGCTCGAGCATCAACGTGCAGTCGGCCAATCGCGGCCTGCCGCGCGACTACGACGAATGGGCCGCGAACGGCGCCGAAGGCTGGTCATGGCGCGACGTGCTGCCGTACTTTCGCAAGCTCGAACGCGACGTGAACTTTCCCGGCGGCGAATTGCACGGCAGCGACGGACCGGTGCCGATCCGCCGGATCATGCCCAAGGACTGGCCGGCGTTCTGCCATGCATTCGCGAAGGGTTTGCGCGCGAACGGCTTGCCGGAACTTCAGGACCAGAATGGCGAATTCGGCGACGGCTTCTTTCCGGGCGCATTCTCGAACATCGACAACAAGCGCGTGTCGACGGCCATCGCCTATCTCGACGAAGCCACGCGCAAGCGTCCGAACCTCAGCATCTATTCGAATCTGCGCGTCGAACGCATCGTGATGGCAGGCGCGACGGCCCACGGTGTCGTCGCGATCGCGGCGAACGGCGAGCGCGTGGGTTTCGATGCGGGCGAGGTGGTGCTGAGCGCGGGCGCGTTGCAGTCGCCCGCGATGCTGATGCGCGCCGGTATCGGCGATGCTCGCCAACTCGTGGCGATGGGTATTCCGTGTGTGGCCGACGTGCCAGGCGTCGGACGCAATCTGCAGGATCATCCGTCGCTCACCTTCTGTCATTTTCTCGAGCCGCGCTTTCGCATGCCGCTCGCGCGCCGCCGCGCGAGCATGATGGCCGCGCGCATGAGTTCGGGCGTCGCGGGCTGCGACGAGTCGGACCTGTATCTGTCGAGCGCGACGCGCGCCGCGTGGCATGCGCTCGGCAACCGGCTCGGCCTCTTTTTCCTCTGGTGCAATCGGCCGTATTCGCGAGGCCGCGTGCAACTGGCATCGCCCGATGCGGCCGTTGCGCCGCGCGTCGATCTGAATCTGCTCGACGACGAACGCGATTTGCAGCGGCTCGCCGCCGGCGTGCGGATGCTGGCGCGCGTTGTCGACGCATCCGGTCTTGGCCGCGATTCACGTGACTTCTTCCCGGCCGCGTTCTCACCGCGCGTGAAAGCGCTGAGCAAGGTCGGCGAAGGTAATGCGCTTCTGACTTCGATCCTCGGCGTGCTGCTCGATACGCCCGCGCCGCTGCGGCGTCTGCTGATCGAACGCTTCTTCACGCGCGGCCTGCAGATGCCTTCGCTGATCCACGACGAGCGCGCGCTCGCCGATTTCATCCGCGCGAACGTGTTCGGCGTGTGGCACGCGAGCGGCACGTGCCGCATGGGCGGCGCGCTGGACCTCGACGCGGTCACCGATACCGAAGGCCGCGTGCGAGGCACGCGCGGGCTGCGCGTCGTGGATGCATCGCTGATGCCGCGACTGCCATCGGCGAATACGAACATACCGACCATCATGATCGCCGAGAAGATCGCCGATGCGATGGTCGCCCAGCGACGGGCGAGCGTGGCATCGCCGTTCGCCTCCGCGCACTGACGGTTTTTCAACCTCGACAAGAGCGCGCATCCAACAAAGCGCGCCTGTGACACAAAGGAGATGCAAATGTCTGTAGCAGCGCAAGACGGGGCCACCGTGCTTTCGGTCAATCAGCGCCAGGTGATGGGCGCTGTGATGGCTTCATGCTTCGGCTGGGCCCTCGACCTGTTCGACCTGTTCGTATTGCTGTATGTGGCGCCGGTTGTCGGGCGTCTATTCTTTCCGTCCGAACATGCGATGCTCTCGCTCGCGGCGGTGTACGCGTCCTTCGCGGTGACGCTGCTGATGCGCCCGCTCGGTTCCGCGCTGTTCGGCTCCTATGCCGACCGTCATGGCCGCAAGGGTGCGATGATCGTCGCGGTCGTCGGCGTCGGGCTTTCGACGGCGGCCTTCGGCGCGCTGCCGACGGTCGCCCAGGTCGGGCTCGTGGCTCCGGTCCTGTTTCTGCTGCTGCGTCTCGTGCAGGGCGTGTTCGTCGGCGGCGTGGTGGCGTCGACGCATACGATCGGCACCGAATCCGTCGCGCCGAAGTATCGCGGCGCGGTGTCCGGTCTCATCGGTGGGGGTGGGGCCGGGCTCGGCGCGTTGCTCGCATCGCTCACGTATCTGGCGATGTCCGCGGTCTTTCCCGGCGATGCGTTCGACGCCTGGGGCTGGCGTTGCATGTTCTTCACAGGCATCCTGAGTTCGGTGCTCGGTCTCTTCGTGTTCAACGGTCTGGAAGAATCGCCGCTCTGGAAGAAGCTCGCCGCGGAAAAAGCTGCGAAAGCCGCTGAACAGAAGAAGATCGTCAACGCCGATCAGGCGCGCTCGCCGATCCGCACGCTGTTCTCGCGGGAATATCGCGGCGTGCTGTTCGTCAATCTGCTGCTGACTATCGGCGGCGGCAGCGGCTACTACCTCACGTCAGGCTATCTGCCTACCTTCCTGAAAGTCGTGAGTCATGCGCCGAACGGCGCCGCCGCCGCGATCCTGATGATCTGCAGCGTGGCCGTGGTGATCGCTTCGGTCGCGGCAGGGCACGTCAGTACGTTCATCGGACGCAAGGGCGCGTTTATCTGGATCGGCATCATCCGGCTCATCGCGATGCCAGCGCTGTTCCTGCTGCTGCCCACGGCGCAAAGCATCACGATGGTCGGCGTCTACGCGGTGTTGCTTTCCGCGCTCGGCAGCGCCGGCTATGCGCCCGTGCTGATCTTCCTGAACGAACGCTTCCCGACCGCGATCCGCGCGACCGGCACGGGTCTGTCGTGGAACATCGGCTTCGCGATCGGCGGAATGATGCCGACCTTCGTTTCCCTCGTCGCGAAGGACGCGGGTCAGTTGCCGTCGACGCTCGCGATCTTCGTCGGTGCGATCAGCGTGATCTTTCTCGTGGGCGCGTTCGTGGTGCCCGAGACGCTCGGCAAGCTCGAAGGCGGTTGCGCGCGCAGTCGACCCTGAGTCATTGGACGTAACGGCGGACGCCAACCGGCGCACGCCTTTCACTATAGCCGGAGACATCGATGAAATACGAAGAAGACGTTCGTGCGCGTTCCTACAAGTTCCGTGACGAGTATGTCAATGCCACGCCATGGTGGTATCGCGGCGAAATGCACCTCGGCTTCACATTGCTCTTCACCGGCGGCGTGATCGTGTATTGCCTGATGCAGCTTCATGCACCGACGCTTGCCGAATGGCTGGCGGTCATTCCGCTCTTTCTGTTCGGCAACTGGGCGGAATGGGCGGCGCACCGCTACGTGCTGCATCGTCCGACGAAGTATTTCAGCATGATCTATAAGCGCCATTGCGCCGTCCATCACCGGTTCTTCACGCATGTGACGCTTGAATACAAGGGCCACCGTCACTGGCGCGCGCTGCTGTTTCCGCCTTTTGCGCCGGTTGCGTTCGTGCTGGCGGCCGTGCCGTTCGCGCTCGTGATTGGGTTCGTATTCTCCCGCAATGCAGGCTACATTGCGCTGCTCACGATGGCGGCGTACTTTCTGATGTACGAGGGCCTGCATACGCTTTCACACGTCACCGACAGCCCGTTGCTCGACCGCGTTCCACTCGTCAACACAGTGCGGCGCCTGCACGCCACACACCACGATCCCGAAGTGATGGCGACACAGAACTTCAACCTCACGTTCCCGATCTGCGACACGCTGTTCGGCACGCGCAGCGACGTTCCGAGCCGTGCGCGCGAACCGTTGGAACGCGGCCGCTAAGGCGCCTGTTTTCCCACAACGCCCGTCGTCACGCGCTTTATCTCATCAGTGATGATCGTGATGAGCGCCTGGGCGGCCGGTCCGATCGGCCGCTTCGGATGCGTGACCTGAATGATGTGGCGCACGATCGGCGGCGACGCTATCGTGCGTGCGCGCAAGCGCCCTTCCTCCACTTTCGCCTGCACGACGACGCGCGGCAGGATGGTCGCGACACCGCTCTGCTCGACGAACTGCACGATGGTGCTGAGCAGATCGATCTCGAACTTCGGCTTGATGACGACGTCAGCCGCCATCAGCGCGGCATCGAGCGCGCCGCGCAGGCCGTTGCGGCGCGTGGGCAACACGAATTCGATGTCCGACTGCTGCGTGAGATCGATCTCGTCGGGCAGCTTTGGGCCGTGCTCCACGCTCGTCACCAGCACCATTTCCTCCACCAGCAACGGTTCTACGTGGAGCGTCAGCCGTCCGCGCGGCTTGTTGATGATGGCGGCATCGAGCCGGCCCGATTCGACAGCGTCGATCAGTTGCGCGCTGAAGCCATCGGCGACGGAGACTTCGACTTGCGGGAAAAGCGCATCGAATCGGGCGAGCGATTCGGGCAATACGCTCTGCGCCTCCGACGACACCATTCCCAGCGACACGCGGCCCGTCACGATGACATCGCGACGGCTCAGGTGTTCGCGTGCGTGATCGATGTCGCGCATGATCGGCGTGTAAAGGCGGTACATCAACCGTGCGGCTTCGGTCGGCGCCATGCCGTGCGGCCCCCGCTCGAAGAGCTTCTGCCGAATCTCCGTTTCGAGCTTGGCGATCTGCATGCTGAGCGCCGGTTGCGCGATGTTGAGCCGCCTGGCGGCGCGCGTGACGGTGCCTTCTTCGAAAAGCGCGATGAAGTACTGGATCTGCTTCAGTTCCATGGGACAGGCGTATACGTGACGGGCCGACGAAGATAGTACCGCGCACTGTCTTTCATGAGGTGGGCGTCGTATGACTAACCCACGGTATCGAGTCGCTGTTCGCAGCCGAGCGTCCCTATGCGTGCCCGATCCGGCAGCACTTCGCACTGAAACGACATGTGCTGCGTGCTCCTCTCTATCGAGAGCGTTGCAGATCGGCATCGATTTTTTTCGATGCGCTCCGTGAACATATAATCCGTACTCCGACGAGCTCACGCGCGGCTCGTCTCCTGTAACGGAGCAGCGATCGATGCGCGACACGCGACTCGCCGGCCCGACCGGCGGCATGGTCACCAGCCCCCACGCGTTGGCGAGCGAGGCCGGACGCGACGTGTTGCGCGCCGGCGGCAATGCGATCGAAGCGGCTATCGCGATCGGTGCCGCGCTGTGCGTGACGTATCCGCATTTCACAGGACTCGGCGGCGACGCGTTCTGGGTAATCGGCGACCGCGAGGGAACCTTGCGCACGCTGTCGGGCATCGGCCAGGCCCCGGCGCAACTGCCCGCGTTCGACGGCGCGATCCCGTTGCGCGGCGCGGCATCCGCGCTCACCACCGCAGCGACCGTCGATGCATGGCAGCACGCATACGAGATCAGCAAAGGCGCATGGGGCGGCACACAGTCGTGGTCGTCGCTGTTCGACCGCGCGCTCAACTATGCCGGCGACGGCTTTCCCGTCACGCCGTCGCAGCATTTCTGGCAAAGCCTGCGTGTCGGCGAACTGAATACGTTGCCGGGCTTTGCGGCAACCTTCGCTCCGCACGGCAGGATTCCCGCTGTCCACGAGCGTTTCACACAACCGGCGTTGGCAAAGAGCATCGAGCGGATTGCCCGTTTCGGCGCACGCGAGTTTTATGAAGGCGAACTGGCGGAGCGCATCGCGCGCGGTTTGCAGCAGGCCGGTTCGCCGCTCACTTCGAGCGATCTCGCGAGAACGCGCGCGCGCGACGAAGCACCGCTGCGGGTCGCGTATCGCGGCGGCGAACTGGTGAGCCTGCGTCCGCCTACGCAAGGCGTGACGACGCTGCAAATCATGGGCACGCTGGATCGCTTCGACATCGGCGCGATTCGCGAAGGGAGTGCCGATTACTATCACCTGCTGGTGGAAGCGGTGAAGTGCGCGTTCGTCGACCGTGACCGCTTCGTATCGGATCCCGAGTTCAACACCGTGCCCGTCGAGCAGATGCTGTCGCCCGCGACGCTCGACGCCCATGCTCGTTCGATCGACCCACATCGAGCGCGCGAGTGGCCACACGTGTTCCATCCGGGCGACACGGTGTTCATCGGCGCGACGGATAGCCAGGGCCGCAGCGTCAGCGTGCTGCAAACGGTCTACTTCGACTGGGGCAGCGGCGTAGTCGCGGGCGATACCGGCATTCTGTGGCACAACCGCGGCGCGTCGTTCAGCACGCACCCCGCGCATCACAACGCGGTGCAGCCGGGCAAGCGCCCTTTTCATACGCTCAACCCCGGCATGTACCTGAAAGACGGCCGCCCGTACCTGCTGTTCGGCACACAAGGCGCCGACGGTCAGCCGCAAACGCTCGCCGCCATTCTCACGCGGCTGATCGACTACGGGATGGACCCGCTCACCGCACTCGCCCGTCCGCGTTTTCTGCTCGGCAAGACGTTCTCCGACACGCGCGATGCGTTGAAGCTCGAAGAAGACGCAGGCGCCGACGTGTTCGCGGCGCTCGCCGCGCGCGGCCACGAGGTGAGCGCGATCCCGACGCAGAGTCCGCTGGCGGGTCACCCTGGTGTGATACGCATCGATGCGCACGGCGCGGTGTCAGGCGCGCACGATCCGCGCAGCGATGGCCGCGCGCTCACCGTGTGATGGATCGGCGCGTGGGTTCTTTCCCGCGTGCTGGTTCACGCGGGCCGTTCAGGTTCGCCTACGTGGCGGCCTACGCACAAGGTCCAGACGCAGTGATTCGCCAGCTAACGCAAGCGCGTCTATACGCGCGTTGATCGCTGAACGGGCTAACGCTTGTGGTCCATACGCGTCAACGTCAGCGTCAACCCAACGTAAAACGGTCACGCGTCGTCACATAGTCGCTCGCGCCGAAACGGCCCACCGGAAAGTAGTGCTGCAAACGCACGCGCCACGTTTCGGTGTCGATCAACCCGTCGCGCGCATGC
The DNA here is from genome assembly GCF_038900515.1 of Burkholderia sp. JPY481. Classification (NCBI taxonomy): domain Bacteria; kingdom Pseudomonadati; phylum Pseudomonadota; class Betaproteobacteria; order Burkholderiales; family Burkholderiaceae; genus Burkholderia; species Burkholderia sp. JPY481. The sequence goes on along the minus strand of NZ_JAYMRT010000012.1, from coordinate 164,628 downwards.
AGCCGATGTACGCGGCCAATAAAGATCTGCCGGGTGGTGGTCTCCAGCGTCTCCCATATCGTGCACTCGAACGCAACCGGCGCTTCGGCGATGCGCGGCGGCGCAACGCACGAGCTCGGCACCGGCGTCAAGCCGACCTCGACAAGTTCGCTGATGTTGGGCGGCAGCCTTTCACCGCAGCGATGCATTTCTTCGGCGATCGTCTCGTCGGCGAGATGCACGACGAACTCGCCGGTCCGCACGATGTTGACCGCCGTGTCCTTCAGCGTGCCGTCCGCCGCGCGGTTAATGCTGATCATCACGATCGGCGGTTCTTCGCCGAGCATATTGAACATCGAAAACGGCGCGGCGTTGATCGTACCGTCGGCGCCGAGCGTGGTGACGAGCGCGATCGGACGCGGCACGATCAGGCTCGCCATCAGCTTGTAGCGCTGGTATTCGGTGATCGCTTCGAAATCAATTTCCATGTCGGGCCGCCTGGTTCGTAGTCGCGTGCTCAATGATGCCGAGCAATTGGCCGAGGCTTTTCTCGCCGCGCATTCGCGAGGTTTCAATGCGTTCTTCGAGATCGCGCAGATGCGCTTCCATATGCCCCATTGCGCCCGCCGAGTCGCGCGCCTCGATGCAGTCGACAATCGCAGCATGCTCGGCGTGCTCGCACGGCGCATGCCCCGGCGGCTCGTACACCCCGACGATCAGCGAACAGCGCGATACCAGTTCCTTCAGATAATTCTGCAGGATCGAATTGCCGGCCAGCGCGGCGATGCGCATATGAAAGCCGCTGGCGAGCGTCGCCCACGAAGGCTGGTCGTAGCGGTGCATGGCGTCATGCTCGCTCGCGAGTTGTTGCCGCAGCGCCTTGATGTCCGTCGCACTCGCGCGCTGCACGGCAAGCTCTACCAGCGTCCGTTCGACTGAGCGCCGCGCCTCGAATATCTCGCGCGTTTCCTCGGGCGAGGGCTCGGCGATTACCGCGCCCTTGTTCGGCCGCAATACGACGATGCCGTCATAGGCGAGCTTTTCCAGCACACGACGTACGACCGCGCGGCCCACGCCGAACAGTTGGCACAGTTCGGGCTCCGGTAACTTCGTGCCGGGAATCAAACGATGATTCATCACGCCGTCGAAGATCGACTGATAGATGCGTGCGTTGATATCCGTGTCGTCACCGGCGTTTTTCTTCGCGGTGGCCGCGCCGGCTTTCGCGCTCATGCGACGGCCGGGCGCACGATGCCGGCCCGCTCCAGACCGTCCATATGACTCGCGATCTCGCCAGGAGTGGTGATCCACACATCGCCTCGTGCGCGCGCCGTGGCGATATGTTCGAGCGCGCGGCGCAGATGCCGCAACCGGTATGGCTGTCCGACCAGATACGGATGCAGCGCGATGCCCATCACCAGCGCTTGCGCTTGCGCGCCGCGATTCGCCTGTTCGAGCATCTCGTCGAACTGATCGACGATCATGTCGGCGAACGCGCGGCCGTCCATGTGACGGCCCACCATCATCGGCAGATCGTTGAGTTCCTGCGGATACGGAATCGACCACAGCGGCGCGCCACGCGTGGCCATTCGTACGGGGCGGTCGTCGTGACACCAGTTCAACGTGTAGCGATAGCCGGTCTCGGCCAGCAGATCGGGCGTCAGATGCGACTCCGAAATCCACGGCGACAGCCAGCCTTGCGGCGGCGTACCGGATTCTTCCGCGATCCGTTCGTAGCAATGCAAAAGCAGCTCGCGTTCACCGCTTTCGTCGAGGTCGCTCTGCCGGTGCGCGTTCGTGTGGCCGTGGCCGATCAGTTCATCGCCACGCGCGACGCAAGCCTCGATCAGTTCAGGACAGTGGTCGTAGAGCGCGGTATTGATGAGCGTGCCCGCGGGCAGCGCGAGCTGATCGAACAGTTCAATGCAGCGCCACGCGCCGACGCGATTGCCGTACTCGCGCCAGCTATGGTTCAGCACATCCGGTTGCGGCGAGAGCGGACCGAGTGCCGCACCGAGGCCTTCGCCGAACGCAAAGTGCTCGATGTTGAAGCCAAGATAGACCGCGAGTCCGGTGTCGCCAGGCCAGCGGAACGCGTCACTGTCGGTGATAGGGCGGTAGGCAAAGCGGCCATGCGTGGCAAGCGATTGACGCGCGCGGTTCTCTGCTACGGGCATGTTCCGTGTGTCGTTCATGAGCAAGAAATCGTCGATGTCGAAAAGCGCCACGACACGTAATGGATGAACCCGATTGGTCAGTTCATGCCCCGAGACGGATCGAAGACGCACCGTGATCGCGCAATCCCATCCTTTCTGATCGCAAACGATCGACGCTGCGGATCGTTTGCAATATGTGAGCCAACTCGTAGACGTTAAGCACAACGGTACGTCGGCAATCGCGAGCGTCACAATTCGAAGGATGGCACACGTCTTGCGTTTGCATGGCTTCGCATGGGCGGCGCATTGATTTGACGCGTGCCCCACCCCACTGTTCGCCGTTCACGAGGACACATCCTTCATGATTCAGCCTGCTTCAACGGTGCTCGAAACCAAAGCCGCCGATATCGAACTGGTCCACGTGTCAAAGCAATATGGCGATTCGCTGGCCGTCGACGCGATCGACCTGCGCATCGCCGGCGGCCAGTACTGTTGCCTGCTCGGCCCGTCCGGATGCGGCAAGACCTCGACCTTGCGCATGATCGCCGGTCATGAATCCGTCACTGAAGGTGACATTCTGATCGCGGGCCGCAACGTCACGCGCGCCGAACCCGCCGCGCGCGGCACCGCAATGGTGTTTCAGAACTACGCGCTGTTCCCGCATCTGAGCGCGCTCGACAACGTCGCATTCAGCCTGAAGGTGCGCGGCGTCGCGAAGGACGTGCGGCGCAAGCGCGCCGCCGAACTGCTCGAACTGGTCGCGATGTCCGCGTATGCCGAGCGCAAACCAGCCCAGTTATCCGGCGGCCAGCAGCAACGCGTGGCACTCGCGCGCGCGTTACTGAATCAACCGGGCTGCCTGCTACTCGACGAACCGCTCTCCGCGCTCGACCCGTTTCTGCGCGTGCAGATGCGCGCCGAGCTCAAGCGTTGGCAGAAGGATCTCGACATTACCTTCGTGCATGTCACGCACTCGCAGGAAGAAGCGATGGCGCTGGCCGATCTCGTCGTGGTGATGAGCCATGGCCGTATCGAGCAGAGCGGCACACCGCACGAAGTATTCAACCGTCCGCGTACCGAATTCGTGGCCCGCTTCCTCGGCGGCCATAACGTCTTCAATACGAATGGCCACCTGTTTACCGTGCGCGCCGACCATCTGCGCGTGGTGCCGCACGGCGTCACGCCAGTGCAGAACGCCGGCGGCGAGAGCGGCCTGACACGCATTGGCGGCGTACCCTGCAGGGTCCGTGAAACCGAATACCAGGGCACGCATCTGCGCATGACGCTCGACCCGCTCGACGGCTCGCCCGAATTGATCTCGCTCGTGAGCGACGGCGACTACGACGCGACACGGCTCGGTCCCGACGCGCGCGTGGTGATCTGGTGGAACGAGCGGGACGCGCATCCGCTGGCAGCCTGAGTACTTGCATCGCAGCGGATCGCAATGCAGTGAACCGAACGTCGAATAAGCGCGAATTGAACGTCAACTGAGGAGAAAGCAATGAGTGAAACGAACGAGAGCCCGGCAGTGGCCGCAGCCGACGTGAAGGAAAAAGGCCTGTCGCGCCGCACGTTCATCAAGGGCGCGGTGGCGGCGGCCGGCATTGCCGGCTTTCCGTACGTGCATGCGCAGGAAAAGATCACGTTGCGCTACCTCGGCACCGCGGTCAATCAGAGTGCCGACATCGCGAAGAAATTCAAGGAAGACACCGGCATCGAGATTCAATACGTGCCAGTGACCACCGACGACGTCGCCAAGCGCATCATCACGCAACCCAACTCGTTCGATATTGTCGACACCGAATACTTCGCGCTCAAGAAGCTGATTCCTGCCGGCACGCTCGCGGGCATGGACGCCAAACGCATCAAGCTCGCCGACAAGATCACGCCCGTGTTGACGCGCGGTGAAGTCAACGGCAAGAAGATCGGCGACCAGGGCACCGCGCCAAAGAAGGTGATGTTCCTGACCGGCCCGCGCTCGACCGAGTTCTCAGCGACGCCGACCGAATGGATGACGCTGATCCCCACCACCTATAACGCGGACACGCTCGGCATTCGTCCTGACCTGATCAAGCGCCCGATCGACAGTTGGGCAGAACTGCTCAACCCGCAGTTCAAAGGCAAGGCGGCGCTGCTGAACATTCCCGCGATCGGCATCATGGATTCGGCGATGGCGATCGAAGCGATGGGTCACATGAAATACGGCGACAAAGGCAATATGACCAAGGCCGAGATCGACCAGACCATCAAGATCCTGATCGACGCCAAGCATGCTGGCCAATTCCGCGCGTTCTGGAAGGACTTCAACGAAAGCGTGAACCTGATGGCGTCGGGCGAAGTGGTGATCCAGTCGATGTGGTCGCCGGCGGTGACGAAGGTGCGCACGATGGGCATCGCGTGTAAATTTCAGCCGCTCAAGGAAGGCTATCGCTCGTGGGCCTCGGGCTTCGGCTTTCCGCGCTCGCTGCAAGGCAAGAAGCTCGACGCCGCGTACGAATTCGTCAACTGGTTCCAGGACGGCTGGGCCGGCGCCTACCTGATGCGCCAGGGCTACTACCCCGGCGTGATCGAGACCGCGAAGACGCACATGCAGCAGTACGAATGGGACTACTGGATCGAAGGCAAAGCGGCCGCGCAGGACATCAAGGCGCCGGACGGCCAACTGCTCGAAAAGGCCGGCGCCGTGCGGGACGGCGGTTCATACACCCAGCGCATGAGTGCGATTGCGTGCTGGAACGCGGTGATGGACGAGAACATCTACATGGTTCAGAAGTGGAACGAGTTCATCGCGGCCTGATCGACGCCGCGGCTCGATGTGCTTGCCGGGGTGTGACGCGCCGGCAAGCACGGCTCCTTTGAGCAGCGTAGTCATTTCTCGTTCTCGCGCAGCGATGCGCCGCGCAGTCATTCGATAGATACCCGCCCATGGCAACCATCGACCTTCCCTCGCACGCGCAGGACACGCCCGTCAAACATCGCCGCGCACCGGCATGGTTGCAGGCGACGCCGCTGTCGCTGACCTTCCTGCTGTTTTTCGTCGTGCCGCTGGTCATCACGCTGATCGTCAGTTTCTGGGACTTCAACGAATACCAGATCATTCCCGCGTTCACGCTGAAGAACTACACCGCGATCTTCAACGGCTGTTCGTCGATGACGGACGTTTGCGTGACCTTCAAGACGTACTGGTCGACGCTCAGGTTCTGCGCGATCGTGTGGGCAATGACCTTGCTGCTGGGCTTTTCGATCGCCTACTTTCTCGCGTTTCACGTACGCACGACGAGCATGCAGACGGTGCTGTTCCTCGTCTGCACGATTCCGTTCTGGACCTCCAACGTGATCCGGATGATTTCGTGGATGCCGCTGCTCGGCCGCAATGGCCTCGTCAATCAGGTGCTACTCGGCGCGCATCTGATCGACCAGCCGCTCGAATGGCTGCTGTACTCTAACTTCTCGGTGGTGCTCGCGTTCGTCCATCTCTACACGTTCTTCATGATCGTGCCGATCTTCAACGCGATGATGCGCATCGAGCGGTCGCTGCTCGAAGCCGCGCGCGATGCCGGTGCGAGCAGCTGGCAGGTGGTACGCGACGTGGTCCTGCCGTTGTCGAAGACGGGCATCGTAATCGGCTCGATCTTCGTGATCACGATCGTGATGGGCGATTTTCTGACCGTCGGCGTGATGGGCGGGCAACAGATTGCATCGGTGGGCAAAGTCATTCAGGTGCAGACCGGCTACCTGCAATTTCCCGCAGCGGCAGCCAATGCGATCATTCTGCTCGCCGTCGTACTGATGATCGTGTGGGGTTTGACGCGGGTCGTCGATATCCGCAAGGAGCTGTGAAAATGCAGGCCATTCGCGTCAAGCATCGGGAACGCCGTCCAGCCAGTTTCTACTGGCTTGCGCTGCTGTTCGGCCTGTTCGTGCTGTTCTTGTATGGGCCGGTGATTACGATATTCATTCTGTCCTTTCAGGGCCCCGAGGGCGGCCTGACGTTTCCGATGCGCGGTGTCTCGCTGCATTGGTTCGCCGCGTTGCGCGACGGCGTCGGCGATGTTGATATTTGGGGCGCGTTCGGACGATCCGTGCGGCTCGCGCTGGCGGTCACGGTGCTGACGGTGCTGTTTTCAGTGGCGGCGGGCCTCGCCTTTCGTCGAAAGTTTCGCGGCGACACGGCGGTGTTCTACGTGTCGGTCGCGAGTCTGATCATGCCGTCCATTATTGTGTCGCTTGGGATCGGTTTGACGTTCCGGCTGCTCGATAATGGGGTGAAGTACCTCGCGTCGGCATGGGGGTATCAATCGTTTTCCGATAGCTATACGACGTCGATGGGCCTGTTCACTTCCGCGCTCGGAGCGCATTTGACGTGGACGCTGCCGTTCGGTTTGTTGGTGATGTTCGCGGTGTTCAACCGCTTCAATCCGGCCTATGAAGAGGCGTCGCGCGATCTGGGCGCGACGCCGTGGCAGAGTTTCCTGCATGTCGTGCTGCCGATCATCGGACCGTCGGTGGTCGGCGTCGCGATGTTCGGCTTCACGCTGTCATGGGACGAGATCGCTCGCACCTCGCAGGCGATCGGCGATCAGAACACGCTGCCGCTCGAGCTTCAGGGGCTCACCACGTCGGTGACGACGCCGGTCATATATGCGCTCGGCACGATGACGACGGTGTTGTCGTTGACCGTGATGGGCGGGTGTCTGCTTGCGGTGAGGGTGTTGGCGCGTCGGCGCGCAGTGGCAGGGTTGAAATGACTCGTGGCGTGGCCGCGTGGCGAGCGCCAAGCGCCATTGCACGCTCACTGCTAAGAATCAGCGAAATGCTTCGTTGCTAGCGCCCCGCGTCCTCCCGTCTAGTGGATGCCATGCTATACGCGATGCCGACTTCGTTCAAAGTGATGCACCCGCGCTGCGACACGTATTTACCTGTCCCAACGGCTCCTTTGGGCAACGGTTCTCTCTCCGGTCCGAAAAGCATGGCAGCGCATATACATAGCTGCATTGCTTTCTTGTCCCGAGCAACAGCGTCGACAAGAATGAGCATTCCACGACCACGCCGCGCTACACGTCGCCCCGACCAATGGCTAACCAGAGCTCTCGGAACCTTCTGCAAATCCTCTCACTGCTGAAGTGCACATTACTCGCCGCAGCTTTGGCACTCACGGCATCGGCCGCCCACGCGGACAAGCCAACGGTGATCCGCATCGGCGTCGCGCAGCAAGGTGCCGGCGACCCCCCAACCTTCGGCGGCTCGCCCGCCGCCACCGTGCAGCAGCTTCAACTGCTCGAAAAGGAGTTCGCCGCCGACGGCATCAAGGTCGAATGGCTCTTCTTCAAGGGCGCGGGCCCCGCTGTCAACGAGGCCATTGCCGACAAGTCGCTCGACTTCGCGTTTCAGGGCGATCTGCCGTCCGTGCTCGGCCGCGCGAACGGATTGAAGACGCGCATCCTGCTCGAATCGGGTGTGCGGGTCGGCGTCAAGATCGCCGTGCCGCCCGACTCGCCCGTGCAGACAATCAAGGATCTGAAGGGTCGGCGCGTGTCGATCTTTCGGGGCACCAACCTGCAGATCGTCGCGGACAACCTGCTCGCCGCAAACCAGCTCGACGAGCGCGATCTGCGCGTGATCAATCTCGATTCGGCCAGCGCGCTCGCGGCGCTGTCCTCCAAGGGCATCGACGCGTCGGTCAGCGACTATCACCTCTACAAACTGCGCGACCAAGGTCTCGCCAGGATCGTCTTCGAATCGCAGACGGCCGGTCCACAGTTCACCCGGCAATCGCACCTGCTAGTGATCGACGATTTCGATCGCGCCCATCCCGATATCGTGCAACGGGTCGTCAACGTGTTTGTCAAAGGCGCGCAATGGTCGTCCGATGAAGCGAACCGCGACGCGCTGTTCAAACTATGGGCGAAGAGCGGCGTCAGCTACGCGTCGTGGCAGTCGGAGCTCGCGAACCAGCCGCTGAAGTCGCGCAACTCGCCGCTGATCGATCCTTTCATCGTCGCGCGCTACAAGGCCGTGGCGGGCGATGCGCTGAGGCTCAAGCTGATCCGGCAGCCCGTCGACGTCGACGGTTGGTTCGAGCCGCGCTATCTCGACAACGCGTTGCACAGCCAGTCGCTCGACCACTACTGGACGCGTTACGACGCGCAAGGCAAACCCCTCGGATGACCGGAGTCGACAATGAGCAAGGTGCTTGGCGAATGGTCCCACGCCGCGGCGCACGCAACCGCGCGCCCCGCGGCCAAAGCGAACGACAGCAACCCGAAGGCACGCGCAAACCTGCAGCGACGCGCACGCGCCGTAGGCTGGCATCTCGCACCGTGGCTACTGCCCGCCGCGCTGTTCGCGCTGTGGACCGTTGGCTGCGAACGCGGCTGGATCGCGCCGCAAATTCTGCCGCCGCCGCAGATGGTCTTCGACACGTTGTACGAACTCGCGCGCAGCGGCGACCTCGCGCACCACACGGTCGTGAGCCTGCAGCGCGTGCTGCTGGGCTTCGGCGCGGGCACGCTGGCCGGTTTCCTGATCGGTGCGGCGCTCGGTATGTCGCGAACGCTCGAATCGTATGCGTTGCCGGGCTTCAATGCGCTCGTGCAGATTCCCGTGCTCGGCTGGCTGCCATTACTGCTGCTGCTCGTGGGCGTCGGTGAGCCGCTCAAATACATCCTGATCGCGCACGCCGCGCTCGTGCCCGTCACGCTGAGTGCCATGCAGGGCTTTCGCCAGACGCCCGCCGCGCTCGATGAAGTCGCGCGCGGATTCGGCTATGGCCGCTGGCAGCGCATCGCATACGTCGTGCTACCCGCCGCCGTACCGACGCTCGCCACCGGCGTGCGGCTCGCGTTCACGAAAGCATGGCTAGCGCTGGTCGTCGTCGAACTGGTAGCGTCGTCAGAAGGGCTCGGCTATCTGATCGTCAATGGACGACAGCTCTTTCAACTCGATCTGGTGATGGCGTCCGTCGTGATCGTCGGCGCGATCGGCTTTGCGATCAACCGTCTGCTCGATGCGCTCGAAGCGCGGCTGCGGCGCGGCCAACCTTCGGCGTTTCGCGAGTAAGCGCTGTAGTTCGGGGACTTGTCATGTCACTCACTTCTGCTTCCGACGCGCTGCGCCGCTTCCTTGAGCCGCGGCGAAGTGCTCCACCGCCATGCGGTTGCGAAGCGCCGGCGAGGCAAACTCGCGTGTCAGCGCTTCGGAAGCGCCTGGGCACATTCAACTGGCGCGGACTGGTGCTGCCGCTCGCGGTGTTCGCATCCTGGTGGCTCGTGTCGGCGTTGCATATCGTCAAGAGCGGCCTGCTCGTGAGCCCCGCCGATGTCGCACACACCGCGTGGCAGCAAGTCGAAAGCGGTGCATTGCTGCGCGCGCTGTCGGCTTCGCTGGCGCGCGAGGCGAGCGGATTCGTCATCGGCACGGCGGGCGGCCTGCTGCTCGGCTCGGCGCTCGGGCTCTCGCGCCTTGCGACGCGGCTGATCGGGCCGACGTTCGATACGTTCAAGCAGATCTCGCTGTTCGCGTGGATCCCCCTGATCTCCGTCTGGTTCGGCCTCGGCGACATGGCGAAGGTCGTGTTCCTGTCGCTCGCGGCATTGCTGCCGGTCGCCGCCCATACCTGCGACGCCATCCATGCGGTGCCGCGCCGCTATATCGAGGTCGCGCGCGCGTTGCGCTACTCGCGCATCCAGCTGATCCGCTACGTGATTCTGCCCGCCGCGTTACCGTCGATTTTCACCGGTCTCTATCTGGGGCTCATCTATTCGTGGCTCGCGACGCTCGGCGCCGAGTATCTGCTCGTTGCAGGCAGCGGCATCGGCAATATGCTGATCGACGGCAGCGAGCAGTTCCGGATGGACCTCGTGCTATTCGGCATCATCGTCGTGGGACTGACGGGTTGGGCGCTCAACGCACTGGCGCGCGGCGTCGAGCGACGAGTGATCGCGCGCCGCAGCGGTGCGCCGCGCGAACGCGCCGTAGCTTGAAGCGGCTCAACAACAGGAAGCGAACTCATGACCACCACGATTTCCGAAGGCATCCGCATCCGCGGCGTCAGCAAGCGCTATGCGCGCCAACCCGATGCGGACGACGACCTGCTCGTGCTCGATGACATCTCACTCGACATCGCGGCCGGCGAATTCATTAGCGTGCTCGGCGCCAGCGGCTGCGGCAAGTCGACGCTGCTGCGGCTAGTCGCCGGACTCGACACCGACTATCGCGGCGAGATCAGCGTGGACGGCGAGCGGGTGCACGATACGTCGCTCGAACGCGGCATCGTGTTTCAGGATCACCGGCTGTTTCCGTGGCTCACAGCCTCGCAGAATATTCTCGCCGCGCTGCGCAACGCGCCGCTTTCGCCGCAGCAGAAGCGCGACGCGGTGTCCGAGCACGTCGCACTCGTCGGACTGCAAGGCTTCGAGCATGCGTATCCGCATCAGCTTTCCGGCGGCATGGCGCAGCGCGTGGCGATTGCGCGCGGGCTCGTAAATCGCCCGCGCGTGCTGTTGCTCGACGAACCATTCGGGGCGCTCGACGCCCTCACGCGCACACGTTTGCAAAACGAGTTGCAGCGGATCTGGAACAGCGAGCGCATCACGATGATCCTCGTCACGCATGACGTCGACGAAGCGATCCATCTTGGCGATCGCGTGGTGACGATGGCGCCGCGCCCCGGCCGTATCAATCGTATTACGCAGGTTGGCTTGCCGCGGCCGCGTGACCGCAGCGACCCGCGTTTCGTGCAGTTGCGCGAACGGATCCTCGCGGATTTCTCGGAGCGCGCCGAAAACGCACGCTGACATCTGCGCCGATCAACACGATCTTTCCTCAACGTCGGTCACAAGGAGCGAGCAGTGAGCGCAGCATCACAACATAAACGACAGATGAGCCTCGGTGCATTCCTGATGGAGACGGGCCATCATATCGCCGCGTGGCGTCACCCCGACACGCATGCGGCGGGGGGCCTGGACTTCGCCCACTACGCGCAGCTCGCGCGCATCGCCGAGCAGGCCAAATTCGACGCGATCTTTTTCGCGGACAGCGTCAGCGTGCGCGATACGCATCTGCCCTCGCTGTCGCGCACCGCGCGCGCCGATCACTTCGAGCCGTTGACGCTGCTGGCCGCGCTGTCGGTCGTGACGGAGCGCATCGGGCTGATCGCGACCGTGTCGACCAGCTTTAACGAGCCGTACAACGTCGCGCGCAAATTCGCGTCGCTCGATCATCTGAGCGGTGGCCGATCGGGCTGGAACCTCGTCACCTCCAGCACGGAAACGGAAGCGCACAATTTCAGCCGTGACAAACACCTCGATCACGCGGTGCGCTACGAGCGCGCGAAAGAGTTCTACGACGTGGTCGCGGGTTTGTGGGACAGTTGGGAAGACGACGCGTTCGTGCGCGACAAGGCGAGCGGCATCTATTTTGATGCCGACAAACTGCATGTGCTTGACCATCGCGGCAAGCATTTCAGCGTGCGCGGACCGCTGAACGTCGCGCGTTCGCCGCAGGGTTGGCCAGTCGTCGTGCAGGCGGGCGCGTCGGAAGCCGGGCGCGAGCTGGCTGCGCAAACGGCCGAGGTGATTTTCGTCGCGCATCAGACGCTCGACGAAGCGCAGCAGTTCTACCGCGACGTCAAAGGACGGCTCGCGCGTTACGGACGCGCGCCCGAACACCTGAAGATCATGCCGGGCATCTTCCCGGTGATCGGCAAGACGCAGCAGGAAGCGCGCGACAAGTTCGACGCGTTGCAGGAGCTCATCGATCCGGCGGTCGGTCTCGCGTTGCTATCGAACATGTCCGGCGGCATCGACCTGTCGCAATATCCCGTCGACGGACCTGTGCCGGAGCTACCCGAAACCAATGGCGGCAAGAGCCGGCAAAGGCTGCTGCTCGACCTCGCACGGCGCGACAACCTGACGATCCGCGATCTGTATCTACGCATCGCGGGCGCGCGCGGACACCAGCAGGTGATCGGCACGCCGCAGAGCATCGCCGACCAGTTGCAGCAATGGTTCGAAGAGGAAGGTGCGGACGGCTTCAACATCATGTCGCCGTGGCTGCCGGGCGGACTCAGCGAATTCGCCGATACGGTCGTGCCGGAATTGCAGCGCCGTGGACTTTTTCGCACCGAGTACACGGGCAGCACGCTGCGCGAGCATCTGGGGCTGGCGCGTCCGGTCAATCGCTATACGCAGACAGCGCGGGAACGCAGGGAACTCGCGGTGGCCGCTTCCTGACCAGGGCACGCCGGCGAGCCGCCGAATGCGCATTGAGACGCGCATCGTCCGGCAGGATGCCGTTGCGGCTCAAGATGCATGCGCTGAGCGAACACGCTTCGCTCGGTTGTTCATGTGCACTGCACGCGCGGACAGCGGCGTGGCGCCAGTCGCCGTCCTGACTCCGGCGGGCGTACACGCGTAAGCATCGCCCCTCTCTCCCCTCAATGGCACAAACATGACCACCTCGAACTCCCGTACCGCCGAGTATCCGATCGACAGGCAATTTCTCGAACGCTGGTCGCCGCGCGCGTTCACGAACGACACCATTCCAGAATCGACGTTGCTAACCTTTCTCGAAGCGGCCCGCTGGGCGCCCTCCTCGTATAACTCGCAGCCGTGGCGGTTCGTCTATGCGCGCCGCGACACGGAGCACTGGACGCGCTTTCTGGGCTTCCTGAACGAGTTCAACCGCGGCTGGGCACAACATGCCGCCGCGATCCTGATCGTGCTGTCGAAGCGCACGTTCGCGCCACCGGGGGCCGCAACGGAAGTTCCGCTCGCGTCGCATTCGTTCGATACAGGCGCCGCGTGGGGTTATTTCGCGCTGCAGGCAAGCCTCTCGGGGTGGAAGGCACACGGCCTTGCCGGCATTGAACGCGAGCATATCCGCGCGGAACTCGCGATCCCCGAGGACTATGCGATCGAGGCGGCCGTCGCCATCGGCCGCGCTGGCGACAAGGCTTCGTTGCCTGAAGCCCTGCAAAAGCGCGAGACGCCGAGCCCGCGCAATCCGCTACCGACATTCGTCGCGGAAGGCCGTTTCGCGCTCTGAGCGCGCCGCTTGCGGGGCGCGTCGCCGTCACCGGGCTTCGCGGCGCGCGCTTCAACGAACTCGACCGCCCCACGAGCGACCTGCGGCTCAGTTCAGCGCAATGGCTGCGGCCGCTCCCATCGGCGAACCTTCGAGCGACACCGACGGCCTTCCGTCTGGCCCGACCGGCACGTCACCAACGAGCGTCGTGCGATACAACTGACGGTCGAAGTCGAGATCGAAGATGTCGGTCGGCGCGAGATGTGCAGTCGTGCGGTTGTCCCAGAACGCCACGCTGCCGGCTTCCCATTTGAAGCGCACGGTGAATTCCGGTCGCGTGACGTGCTCCCACAGCAGTTCGAGCAGCACCTGGCTTTCGCGCGGCGTGACGCCGGCGATCTGCTTAAGAAAGCCGGGGCTCACGTATAGCGCGCGCTCGCCGGTCTCGGGATGCACGCGCACAATCGGATGCTCGCTGACGAGGGTATGCTGCTCGACCGCCGACGCAAACGCGTCAGTGCCTTTCACGCCTTGCGGCGGCGCAAAGCGATGCACGCCGCGCAGACCGTCGACGAACTTGCGCAGCGGTTCGGACAGCTTTTCATAGGCTATGACGAGGTTCGTCCATTGCGTGTCGCCACCGTACGGCGGAATCGTGACACCGCGCAAAATCGACGCAAACGGAGGATTGACGGCGGCCGTCACGTCGGTGTGCCAGCCTGTCCATGGCCGCAGCAGTGGTTGCCCTTCGAAGCGCGTCGCCTTGCGAAACTTCGAGATCGAGTAGACCTGTGGGTGCCCTTCGACGTGGCCGAATACCGGGTGCCCGACCGTCAGTTCGCCGAATTGCGCGGAAAACGCAACGTGCTGCTCATGGCTTAGAAACTGCTCGCGAAAGAACAGGACGCGCCACTTCAGCAATACGGCGCGGATCGCCCGAACCTGTTTCTGATCAAGCGGTCGGGTCAGATCGACTCCGCTGACTTCGGCGCCGATATGCGCCGACAGCGGGCTGATCTGGAATTCGGCTTCCTCCGTAATGCGGGCTGCACTCATCATTTCTCTCCTTGGTCGCGGCGCTTGTCGCGCGACGTGCGTCGGGGTATTGGTGACGTGGCGCCGTGCAACGCGCAGAACGCCACGCGCATGGAACGCTAGCTACGCCGCGCTGACGTGCCGCAATTCACCGACGATCGACTGCGGGTTTTTCAGCAGGTTGTAGATCGGGCAAACCGCCTCCACCGCTTCATGCAGCGCGCGAATCGCTTCGGGTGACTCCGGCGACACGATATCGAGCGTATAGCGCAGGTTGTGCGGAAAGATCGGCACATGCTCGAAACCCGGTTGCTGTGCGAGCGGATGCTGTTCACCGGTCACTTCCACATCGATTGAATCGATCCGCAACTGCCGCTCGGCAGCCTGAATCAGCGTGATATGCGTGAGGCAACTTCCCAGCACACCGAGCTGTAATTCAGGCGATGCTGGTCCGAGGTTGTAGCCGGCGAAATCAGCGGGGCTGTCGCTGATGACCTGAAAGTCACGAATGCGGATTTCGCGTACGCCACTGCGTCCCAAGGCACGCACATTGGCTTTCAGCTGGTTAGCCTTGATATCCGGGTCGTTGCGCGCCGCTTCGCGTTTCGCGAGCCACGCAATGCGTTTGTGCTGAAGGTACTCGTTTAGCGTCGTCATGAATGAATGGTCCGATCGATCGTTGAAACTGCGAGTAGGATTCGCCGAAAAGCATAGCCAGCTACCGTGGATACACCAACGAAGCGATTCTGCTTTGCTTACATCCATGTATCGGTTTCGCTGTCTCCCGATCAAGGCGCATATAAGAATAGAAATTATTGTTTGTTGTCCAATGGATTCATTTACCGGTACATTTTTTTGCTCAGCGCTGCCTTAGAGAGGTTCTGCTCTAAAGCGAACGTTGTATGTCAAAGCATCGTTATGTCTGTAAAAACCGATTTTCTTTCGCCACAGGCACTGAGCCGTCGTCGTGACCTCGGAAGAAGCCGACACCGCATCACTCGTTTAAAGGCGATCCCGCGTTAAGCCTTAGCCCCGTTCCCGAATGCACTGCCCAGGAGTCGTCGATGACCGCCCACGCTTCAGACGTCGTGTTCCAGGAGAGCGCCCGAGCTACCGCACGCGCCTATTCACCGGCGCACGTTCTCAAATCCGACGATGAAGCGCTGCACACCGCGCGAACGCTCGCCCAGCGCTTCGCGCTCGACGCGGCGCGTCGCGATAGCGAACGCGTCCTGCCTTTCGCCGAGCTCGATGCCTGCTCCGGTGCGGGACTGTGGGCCATGACGGTGCCGCGCGAATACGGTGGAGCACAAGTTTCATACGCGACGGTTGCGCGCGTATTCGCGATCCTCGCGCAAGCCGACCCGTCGATCGCGCAGATCCAGCAGAACCATAACAGCGCGGTGTTCTGGATCTGGAAAACCGGCAACGCGCGACAGCGGTCGTTCTTTCTCGGCGAGATTCTGGGCGGTGCTCGCTTTGGCAATGCGAATGTCGACGTCGGCGGACGGCAACCAGGCGGCTCCGCGATGACCATCACACCGGATCAAGACGGCTTCCGGCTGTCCGGCACCAAACTCTATTCGACCGGCGCGCTTTTCGCCGACTATGTGTCGACCATCGGTCAGGACCAGGAAGGACGCCGCACGGTGGCGGTGGTGCCGGCCGGTCACCCAAGCATGAAGATCATCGACGACTGGCAAAGCTTCGGGCAGAAAACCACGGCAAGCGGAACTGTGATTTTCGACGATGTTTGGGTGCCCGCGCTCAACGTGCTACCGATTCACCAAAGCTACGCGCACTGGCCGCAAAACGCGGTCACACAGATCAGCCATGTCGGCATCGACGCGGGCATTGCGCGCGCCGCAATCGATGCGACGATCGCCTTTATTCGGGAACGCGACGCGGCTTCGTCGTCGAGCGCCATCTCGCCCCTCAGCGCCGATCCCTATGTGATCCATCAGCTTGGCGAATTGACGACGCGTCTGCACGCGGCCGAAGCGATGATGGAACGCGCCGGTCGCGAGATCGATCGCTGTCTCGCCGATATTGGGCCAGACTCGATTGCGGCCGCGTCCATCGCCGTAGCGCAAGCCAAGGCATTGACTACCGAAATCGCAATCGAAGCGAGCAGCAAGCTGTTCGAATTGGCCGGAACCCGCTCGACGCATCCGTCGCTCAATCTCGACCGGCACTGGCGCAACGCGCGAGTTCACACCGTGCATGATCCGGTGCGCTGGAAATACGCCGCTGTTGGCAACTTCTATCTTAACGGCGTGCGTCCTTCACCCACCGGTCAGACCTGAAACCCACGTGCGCGCTCGCGACGCGAGCATTCGGCAACTCCGGCAACGTGGGCTGCATCGTCCAGCAGGCGCCAGGCGGACATAACGACTAGATCGCCGCACAACCGTCGGGGCCGAACCGCGAGGGCATTCTGGTCCTCCGCGAGGATATCGACGGTTCCAAAGAAGCGGCTGCCTGGGCAAAGGCGCATTCCGAGGAAGTCGCCGCGGCGCTTTCCACATCCTCTGGAACGAGCAGCGCTGACTGACGTCCACAGAGCAGTGCAATGCCTCAAATGAAAAGAAGAATTCATTGTTTTGCGTTGCAAACCTTGCGTGATCTACTGTGTTATCGGGATCCCTCATGCCTTGCTTTCAGGTGTGATTCGCGCGCCAGGCGCCAACCACTATGCAAGATAGCCGAGCGCTTGAAAGAACAAGCGCCTTTTACGTCAAACGGCACGGACAATAACTGTGACCCAATCCATTTTCGCCGCTCAACCGCAAGCGCCGGCGCAGTCATTGGACAGCAAGCGCGACGCTACGCCCTTCGTACCGGTGCGCTCGCCTGTCGAATTCAACGATAGTCCGGTTGCCCGGGCGCTCGAGCAGCCGTTGCTGCTCGGCCTATTCCTGCCGATTCAGGCAGGTGGCTGGAGCGCCTCGACGTTGCCTCGCACGACCGACTGGAACTTCGACTACAACCTGGCGCTCGTGCAAAAAGCTGAGAGCCTCGGCTTCGATCTGGTGTTCGCGCTGTCCCAGTGGCTGCCGAAGGGCGGCTATGGTGGCGTGTTCAACGGTCAGGCCCTCGACTCGTTCATGTCGCTCGCGGCGATGACCGCGCGCACCGAACGCATCATTCTTGTTGCTACCAGCCATGTGCTTTATGGCCCGTGGCATCCGTTGCACTTCGCGAAGTTCTCCGCGACGCTCGATCACATTTCAAAGGGGCGCTGGGGCATCAATGTCGTGACCGGCCATCGCGCGGTCGAGCACGAAATGTTCGGCTGGCAGCGCATCGAACATGACCGACGCTATGAACTGGCGGGCGAGTTTCTCGACGCGGTGCAACAGCTCTGGTCACAACCGGAGAACTTCAGCTTCGTTCCCGAGCTGTCGAGCTGGAAGCTCGACAAGGCGTTCGTCACGCCAAAGCCGCAATACGGGCGCCCGCTGCTCGTGAATGCGACGGGATCGGATGCAGGGATCGACTTCGCCGCGCGTTACTCGGACGTCGTGTTCATCACCAGCCCCGCTGGCTCTGAAATCGAAGCGGCGCTGACGGCGTTGCCGGCCCACACGGCGCGCGTGAAGGCGACGGCCGCGAAGTACGGACGCAAAGTCCGCACTCTGATCAATCCGATGGTGATTTGCCGCGACACCGAAGCCGAAGCACTCGCTTATCGCGACGCGATCGTCGCGCATGGCGACGAAGGGAGCTTCCATCGCTTCGATAGTGACGCCCACGCATGGCGAGGCAATGCCGAGCAGCGAAACCAGGCGGCCGCGAGAGCAGTCGGCGGCAACATCTCGATCGTCGGCTCGCCGCAGCAGATTGCCGAATACATCGTGCGCCTGCATCGCGCGGGTATCGACGGCGTGCAGTTGAGCTTCTTCGACTTCCAGCCGGACCTCGACTTCTTTGGCGCGCGCGTGCTCCCGCTGCTACGTGAAGCGGGCCTGCGCCTCTGACTGCCCCGCCATCTCCGAATGCAAAGGTGATTGAATGAGCCGACTCTGGTACACCCGCTGCCCTGCCCCGACGCCGTTCGGCATAACCATACAGAAAGGCTGGCTCGAACAGGAATTCGCCGCCGACGGCATCGACGTCAAAGCGCTCCAGGACGCCGACGACGCCACCGTGCGGCGCTCGCACTTCACGCACACGCAGCCATGGTCGTTTCGGCAGGGTGGCAATATTCCCGCGCTATGGGCGCGCTCACAAGGCAGCGATACGCGACTGATCGGCGTGAGCTGGGTGGATGAATTCCAGGCGCTGATCACGCTCGACCGGCAACTCGATGCCAGCGCGCAAGCGCTTGCAGGACGCCGCTTCGGCTTTCCGCTCAATACACGCGCAAGCGTGGTCGACTTCCATCGCGCGACTGCCCTGCGTGGCTTCACGTCATTGCTCGGCGCGCTTGGCGTGCAACTCGAAGACGTCGATCTGGTCGACCTCCCGCATACGCCGCGCGGCCTCGAAGACGCCAAGCCCGCTGCCGATGCCCCGCTCGCCGACTGGCTGGACGCGCAGCGCTCTCACGAATTCGCCCGCGAAGCCGAAGCACTGCTGCGCGGCGAGGCCGACGTCGTGTTCGTCAAAGGCGCGACCGGGCTCGATATCGCAAACCTGCTGAACGCGAAGATCCTGATCGATATCAGCGCCCAGCCGAATCGGCTGCTGCACGCGAACAATGGTACGCCGCGGCCGTTGACCGTCGACGCGCAACTGCTGCGCGAGCGCCCCGATCTGGTCGAGCGGGTGCTGGCCCGCACGCTGGACGCGGGTGACTGGGCGCAACGCCATGCCGGCGACATTGCGCGCTACGTGGCGCGCGAAACGCGCAGCGCGGAGCACTGGGTCGAGCGAGCCTATCCGGGCGGGCTACATCGGCAATTGAGCATCGGACTCGATCCGCAAGCGTTGGCGGCGCTCGCCGACTTCAAGCATTTCCTGTTCAAGTGGGGATTCATTCCAACGGACTTCGATTTCGACGCGTGGGTCGATCCCGCGCCTCTGCGTGGCGCACTCGCGCGCCGTGACACGACTGCTCACGCCACGGTCTGAGCGGGTTCCCGCTTTCTTCCCTTCTCTCTTCTCGCACAACCATACGATGGCATACGTCACATCGCAGGCGGCGCCGCGCCGGCGCGGCGCGCGCCTTGTCAATGGCGCGCTCGGATTCGCGGCCGCGCTCGTCGTCGCGTTCTCTGTTTCTCACGCTCACGCCCAAACGCGCGGCGGCACACTCAATTTCGTCGTCACGCCGGAGCCCACCGCTCTCGTCGATCTCGCGACGACCGCGACCAATGTGCTGAAGGTCAGTCCAAAAGTCGTCGAAGGTCTGCTCGAATACGACTTCAGGTTGCAGCCGAAAGCTTCGCTCGCGACGTCGTGGGAAGTCAGCGACGACAGCCGCAAATACGTTTTTCATTTGCGTCACGACGTGAAATGGCATGACGGTCAGCCCTTCACGTCCGCCGATGTCGCGTATTCGATCCAGACGCTCAGGCAAGTCCACCCGCGCGCCAAAACCACCTTCGCGAATGTCACCGCTGTGACGACGCCGGACCCTTATACAGTCGTCGTCACGCTGTCGAAGTCCGCGCCGTATCTGATCAAGGCGTTCTCGTCGTCGGAAACGCCGATCGTGCCTAAACACATTTACGAAGGCACCGACCCGCTGACCAACCCAGCCAATAACGCGCCGATCGGCACGGGCCCCTTCCGCTTCGTCAAGTGGGTGCGCGGCAGCTACGTCGAATATGCACGCAACGACGACTACTGGGACAAGGGCAAGCCCCTGCTCGACAAGATCGTCGTCAAGGTCATCACCGATCCGGCCGCGCGCACTGTCGCGTTCGAAGACGGCTCCGTCGACCTGAGCGGCGACACGCCCGTGCCGCTCTCAGATATCGAGCGGCTGAAAAGCAATCCGAAGCTCGCGCTCGACCAGCGCGGCTATGAGTTCCAGGCTGGTGTGACGCGCATCGAGTTCAATCTCGACAACCCTGTACTGAAGAAACTCGAAGTGCGTCAGGCGATTGCGTCGGCGCTCGATCGCGACGTGATCCGCAAGGTAATCTTCTACGGCTATGCGACGCCGCTCGCCAGTCCGATCATTCCGACGAGCCCCTACTACGACCCGGCACCTACGCCGTATCCGTTCAACGTGGAGCGCGCCAACGCGCTGCTCGACGAAGCCGGCTATCCGCGCAAGGCGGACGGTACGCGTTTCGCGCTGACCGTCGACCCGCTGCCGATCGGCGATCTGCCCACGCGCACCGCCGCTTATGTGAAATCCGCACTGGCGCGGGTCGGCATTGCGGTCACCGTGCGCAGCCAGGATTTGCCCGCGTATCTGAAACGTATCTATACCGATCGCGACTTCGACTTTTCGATCAACGGCATGAGCAACCTGTTCGATCCGGTGGTCGGCGTAGCGCGGCTCTATACGAGCAACAACTTCCGGCGCGGCGTGCCGTTCACGAACGGATCGCACTATAGCAACCCGCAGATCGACCTGCTGTTCACGCAGGTCGCCGAAGAAACCGATGAAGGCAGACGCAAGCAGCTCTTCTCGCAGATTCAGCGCATTCTCGAACACGATCTTCCGGACATCAACCTGGTGTCGCCGCAATACCTGACCGTGTACTCGCGCGCGGTCCATAACCATACGACGGGCCCGGACGGCGTGTCGGCGAGTTTCGCCGACGTCTGGCTGCAACGCTAAAACGCTTTCGCCTCAAACTCTCTCACGGAATTCGACTCTCATGGAATACAGACAACTCGGTCGCAGCGGTATCAAGGTCTCGGCACTGACTCTGGGCACGATGATGTTCGGCGGCCCCACGGACGAGGCCACCGCTGCACGTATCATCGAACAGGCGCTGGAACAGGGTGTCAATTCGATCGACACCGCCGACGTCTACGCCAAAGGCGAGTCGGAACGCGTGGTCGGCCGCGCGATTTCCGCACAGCGCGAGCGCTGGGTGCTGGCGACCAAATTCGCCAATCCGCTCGATGAGCGCGACGTCAATGCGCGAGGTGCGTCGCGCAAACATATCGCGCGCGCCGTCGATGCGAGCCTGCAGCGGCTCGGCACCGACTACATCGACCTGCTGTACATCCATCGCGAAGATCATCAGACGCCGGTCGAAGAAACCGTGCGCGCGCTCAACGAGCTGATCCGCGCTGGCAAGCTGCGCTACTACGGACTGTCCAATCATCGCGCGTGGAAGATCGCCGAGTTCAGCCATACCGCCCAGGCGCTCGGACTCGACGCGCCTATCGCAAGCCAGCCGCTCTACAACATCGCGAACCGCCAGGCCGAAGCCGAGCAATTGACGGCGGCGCATCGTTACGGGCTCGGCGTCATTTCGTATAGCCCGCTCGCGCGCGGCGTGCTGACGGGCAAATACGAACCGGGCGCGACGCCCGGCGCCGACACCCGCGCGGGGCGTAGCGACCGGCGCTTGCAGCAGACCGAGTGGCGTCCCGAATCGCTCGAACTGGCGCGGCGCGTGCGTGAGCATGCGCAGGCCCGCGGTCTTTCTGCCGGTCAATTCGCGCTCGCGTGGGTGCTCAATAGCCGCTACATCAGTTCGACGATCGCCGGGCCTCGCACCGAGGCGCAGTGGCAGGACTATCTGCCCGCGCTCGCCTACCGCCTGAACGCTGAAGACGAAGCCTTCGTCGATTCGCTCGTGACGAGCGGACATCCGTCCACGCCGGGTTTCAACGATCCGGGGCATCCATTTTTTGGTCGCCTCGCGCGTCACGGCGAGGTTGAAGCCGTCCAGACGCCGCTTCAACAGGGTTAGCCATGCGCTTAGATCGCCGGCATTTCATCCAGAGCTCACTGGCGCTTCTGTCCGCCGGCGCGCTGGACTCCTCGGTGCGCCTCGCACATGCGGCCAGCGCCGCTGCTTCGTCGAGCGCGCTTGCCGGAGCCAACGCCGCGCCCGTACAGGGCGGAACGCTGACCTACGCAGTGCAACAGGAACCGCCGTCGTTGGTGTCGCTGCTCGACACCAACACGGTGATCCGCAACATCAGCGCCAAAATCACCGAGGGACTCTTGCGCTATGACGCGCAGTTCAGGCCGCAGCCGTTGCTTGCCATCGCGTGGAGCACGAGTGCCGACGGTCTGCACTATACGTTCAGGCTGCGGCCCGGCGTGAAGTGGCACGACGGCGAGAACTTCACATCGGCCGACGTGCGTTACTCGATCCTCACGCAAAAACGTCTCGGTCCGCGCGGGCGCATCACGCTCGCGAACGTCGAACGCGTCGACACGCCCGATCCGTTGACGGCCGTGATCGTACTCGGCAAACCAACGCCGTATCTGATCAAGGCTTTGTCGTCGGCGGAGTTGCCGATCGTGCCGCAGCATCGCTATGGCGACGGCGATCCGCTCACGAGCCCCAATCTGAGCGCGCCGATCGGCACCGGTCCATTCGTGTTCGATGAGTGGGTGCGCGGCAGTCACATCAGCCTGCGCAGAAATGCGAACTACTGGCGCGCGGGGGCGCCGCATCTCGACCGTGTGGTCTATCGGATCGTGCCCGACCAGGCATCCATCTCGGCCGCGCTCGAAACGGGCGAAGTCGACGCCGCGGCCAATGTAGGTCTGGCCGATCTCGGGCGGCTCGCGAAAGTGCCGTATCTGAAAATCGACGACAGCTACGACGCGTACCTGAACAACGCGGCCTTCCTCGAATTCAACCTGGAAAATCCGGTGCTTGCGCAGCTTCCGGTTCGCAAGGCAATCGCGCATGCGATCGATCGGAACTTCATCAAGGACAACGTGTTCTACCGGCGCGCGAGTGTGGTCGACTCGCCGGTGCCAGCCGTCTTGGCGGCCTACTACGACGACAGCACGTTCCACTATCCGTTCGACATCGACGCCGCGAACCGTCAGCTCGACGCAGCGGGTTATCCAAAGCAGGCGGACGGTCAACGCTTCGCGCTGAAGATCAACTACATCAGCGGCGCGGATTTTCGGCGCGCGGCGGAGTATCTGCGCGCCGCATTGGCGCGCATCGGCATCAAGGCGACGATTCTCGACGGCGACCTGCCAACCTATTTGCGCCGCGCGTACACGGCACGCGAATTCGATTTGAACCTGAATGGTCTCGGCCGGTTGTATGACCCGACCGTCGGCGTGCAGCGCATCTACTGGTCGGACGGCGTCCGGCATCCGCTGATCTGGATCAACGCGTCGCATTATCAGAACCCGCAAGTGGACGAGTTGTTTCGCGCGGCCGCGACCGAAACCGACGAGACAAGGCGCGCGGCCGCGTTCAAGGAAGTCCAGCAGATCGTCGGCCGCGACCTGCCGGTGTTGCCGCTCGTTACGGTGCCCTCGGCATTGCAGGTGTATCACGCGCGCGTGCACAACCTGAACAATAGTATTGACCTGACCGCCGGCGATTTCTCCGACACCTGGATCGAACCGAAAACCTGACAAACCGACGAGGGCCTCGAACAATGAGCACACCAGAACTGGACGACCCGAAATCCGCGCTACTGAATGCGCTGACCTTTGCGAGCGCGAAGCAACAAGCCGACGCGCTGGCCGAGGGCCGCGTTTCCGCGGTCGACCTGCTGGAACACAGCCTCGCTCGCATCGCGCGCTTCGATGACGTATTGAACGCCGTGGTCGCGCGTGACTTCGACGCAGCGCGCAACGCCGCCCGCGAAGCCGACGCGGCGCTTACGCGTGGCGAGCGACGGCCGCTGCTCGGCGTGCCGATTACAGTGAAGGAATCGTTCGATGTTGCCGGGCTAGTTACTAGTGTCGGCAACCCGTCCTACGCGGATAATCGCGCCGAACGCGATTCGCTCGCCGTCGCCGCGTTGCGTGAAGCGGGCGCGGTGATCATTGGCAAGACCAACGTGCCGCTCGGTCTCGCAGATCTGCAAAGCTATAACGAAGTCTACGGGCTGACGCGCAATCCGTGGGATCTGGAAAGGACGCCCGGGGGATCGTCGGGCGGCTCGGCGGCGGCGCTCGCGGCCGGCTATGTCGCCCTCGAACTGGGCTCGGATATCGGCGGCTCGATTCGCATTCCCGCGCACTTCACCGGCGTTTTTGGCCATAAGCCGAGCTACGGCCTCGTGTCGCTCGCCGGCAGCGGTGTGCCGAGAGGACGTGCGTCCGCACGCGATCTCAGCGTGGCGGGCCCGCTCGCGCGCAGCGCGGCTGATCTCGAACTCGCACTGGATCTGCTGCTCAACCGCGATCCGCTGACGTCCAAGGCATGGCGCGCCACGTTGCCACCTGCGCGCCACGCACGGCTCGCCGAGTTCCGGGTGCTCGTGCTCGACACATGGCCAGGCACGCAACGCAGCCTGTCCGAGCGCCTCGTGATCGAGCGCGTGGTCGAGCGGTTGCGCACGCAGGGCGTGTATGTAAGCCGCCCCGCCGATCTGCCGCAGGGGCTCCTACCCGATCTGGTGCGTGCGCATGCGCTGTACCGGACGCTGCTCGGCTCGTCGCTCGCCGAACCGCCTGTGCCGAGCGAAGCGGCTCGACAACGCCTCGCGGCGCTTGCCCCCGCTAACGAGAGCGCCGACGCCGCGTGGCTGAGGGCGCCATACCTCGCGCACCGCGACTGGCTCAAAGCCGACGAGCAACGCCATGCATTGCGTCACCAGTGGGAGCGGCTTTTCAAAGCATTCGACGTGATCGTCACGCCGGTCGCTCCGGTCGCCGCGTTCCGTCACAACCATCAGGAGCCGAAAGACGAGCGCACCTATCCGGTCGCCTTCGACGACGGCGTGCGGGACGTGCGCTTCCTCGATTTCTTTCATTGGGCGGGTCTGCCCGTGCTGCCGGGGTTGCCGGCCACCAGCTTTCCGCTCGGTCTCGATGACGACGGCTTGCCCGTCAGTGCGCAAGCCGTTGGCCCGTGGCTCGAAGACCGTACGCCGATCGCGTTCGCGCATTTGCTTGAACAAGCGTATGGCGGTTTTGTCGTGCCGCCCGGATATGGGGCGTAGGCCGTCGCCATCGCGCGACGGGTGAGGTCAAGCCGCCCGCGCGTCGTCGAAGGTCTTGCCCGGAATCGCGTCGAGCAACGTACGGGTGTAGGGATGCTGCGGCGCACGCCAGATATCGCGGTGGTCTCCGCTTTCGACGATCCGACCTGCCTGCATCACATGCACCCGGTCGGCGATGTAGCGCACCACGGACAGGTCATGCGAGATGAACAGGTACGCGAGCCCGAGGTCGCGCTTCAGATCGACCAGCAGATTGAGAATCTGCGCCTGAATCGACACGTCGAGTGCGGAAACCGGTTCATCGCAGATCAGCAGATCCGGTTCGAGGACCAGTGCCCGCGCAATGCCGATGCGCTGCCGCTGCCCGCCGGAGAATTCGTGCGGATAGCGGCCGAGCGCCGAACTGGGCAAGCCGACGCGGTCCAGCATCGCGGCGATGCGTGTGCGGCGCTGCTGGGCGTTACCGATCCGATTCACCACGAGCACGGTGTCGAGAATCTCGGCCACGGTGCGGCGCGGATTGATCGACGAATACGGGTCCTGAAACACCATTTGCACATGGCGCCTCAACGGCCGCAATTCGCGTTCACCCAGCGGCGCGAGATCGGTGCCTCGCAGGCGGATTGCTCCCGCGGTAGCCGGCACGAGCCGCAGGATCGCTTTGGACAGCGTCGATTTCCCGCAGCCGGATTCGCCCACCAGGCCGACCGTCTCGCCGCGCGCGATCGTCAGCGACACGCCATCGACCGCGTGCAGTGCGGGTTGGCCGCGCCGCTGCGGATAGTCGACGCGCAGATCCTGCAATTCGAGCAACGGCGTGGCGCTCACTGCGTTGCCTTCCAATGACGCATTGCTGTGCGCGTCCGCTTTGACATCCGCCACATGGAGCCCGGCGCGCGGCGAGCGCGGCAGCACGGTAAAGGAAGGCCCGCCGTCTTCGGCGATGCCATGACGGATTTCCGGCAGCTTCCAGCCGCGATAGTGCAGATCGTCCGCGAGATTCAGCGACGCGCCCAGCAGACCCCGCGTGTAAGGATGCTGCGGCTGCGTGAAGAGCCGGGCGACCGGCGCTTCTTCGACTTTTTCGCCCGCCAGCATCACGGCCACGCGATCCGCATGCTTCGCGACGACGCCGAGGTCGTGGGTGATCAGCAACAAGGACATCGACAGCTCCCGCCGCAAACCGTCGAGCAGCTCGAGAATGTGCGCCTGAATCGTGACGTCGAGCGCCGTGGTCGGCTCATCCGCGATCAGCAGACGCGGGCGGCATGCCACCGCCATCGCGATCATCACCCGCTGCCGCTGCCCGCCGGACAACTCGTGGGGATAGTCGAACACCCGGCGTTGCGGCTCGGGGATCTGCACGAGTTCGAGCAATTCGACGGCGCGCTTTAACGCGGCCGCCTTCGACAGATCTTCATGCTGACGCAAGGTCTCGACGATCTGAGCGCCAATCGACAGCACCGGATTGAGCGACGTCATCGGCTCCTGGAAAATCATCGAAATCTGCTGGCCGCGGACCTGGCGGATTTCGCGCGGCGACAGGTCGAGCAGCTCATGGCCATCGAAGCGCAAGCTACCCGTCACGCGTCCCGGCGCGGGCACGAGACGCATCAGCGACAGCGCCGTTGCCGATTTGCCGCAACCGGATTCGCCGACGAGCGCCAGCGTCTCCCCTTGCGCGATGTCGAAACTCAGGCCGCGCACCGCTTCGTGCGTGCCGAAACTGACGCGCAGATCGCGTACTTCAAGCAGGTTTGCCACAGAGCGTCCTCGATTACATTGTGAGCCGCGTGAGCCGCGGGCTCTTCAAGCTCGTTCCCGCAGGCGCGGATTGAGCGCGTCGTTCAGACCGTCGCCGAGCAGGTTCAGCGCGAGCACCGCCAGAACAATCGCGGCACCTGGCACGGCCGTCAGATACCAGGCGGTACGCAACGAGTCACGGCCCGCGCCGATCATGCCGCCCCAGCTGACCACGTTCGGGTCTCCCATGCCGAGAAACGACAGCGACGACTCGATCAGGATCGCACTCGCCACCATCACGGACGCGGTCACGATCACCGGTGGCAACGCGTTCGGCAGAATCTCGCCAAAAATGATGCGTGCGTTGCTGAAGCCCTGGCTGCGCGCGGCAAGCACGAAGTCCGAACGGCGCAGGCTGCGAAATTCGGCCCGCACGATCCGCGCAACGGTGGGCCATGACGCAATGCCGATCGCCAGCGCGATGATCGTCACGCTCGGATGACCAATCGCGACGATCACGATGACCAGCAGAAAAGACGGCACGGTTTGAAAGAGTTCGGTAATGCGCACCAGCACATCGTCGATCACCCCGCCGAAGAAACCTCCCGTCGCGCCAACCAGCGTACCGATCACGAGCCCGATGCTGGCCGCGCTCGCGCCGATCAGCAGCGACACGCGCGCGCCGTGCGCAATGCCGGCGGCCACGTCGCGTCCGAGCGAATCCGTGCCGAGCCAGTATTGCGGATCGGTGCCCGGCCATACGAACGGCGCCGCCACCATATCGAGCGGATCGCCCGGAAACAGATGTCCCGCGCCCAGCGCAAGCGCGATGAACGCCGCGAGCAGCGCGAAACCCCCGAGCGCCGAGCGATTGCGCAGCAGCGCGCGCCACACGCCGAGCCCCGCCGCACCGTGCGGAGCGTGGTTCGTGGCAGTCGCCGCGCCGTCGCGCCGGAAACCGAATAGCGCGCCGCCAAGCTGACGCCGCCATGTGGAAGCACGCGGTTCGGGCGGCGTGGAAACCAGATTGGAAGAGTCGGAAGCCATGTATGCCTTGGGGGAGAAATCGCCGGTGCGTGCGATCACGCGACGCGCGGATCGAGCCACGCCTGCAAAAGATCGACCAGCACATTCGCCAGGATCACGAGCATCGACGACAGCAGCAGCACGCCGAGCAGCACGCTGAAATCACGCGCCATCACCGCATCGAGCGCGAGGCGGCCCAGTCCTGGCCAACTGAACACCGTTTCGGTCACCGCGGCGCCACCCAGCAAGGTGCCAAAGTGAATGCCGACCATCGTTGTGAGCGGCATCAGCGCGTTGCGCAGGACATGCCGCACCGTCACACGCCACGGATGCAAGCCCTTGGCCTGCGCGGTACGCACGAAGTCCTGGCGCTGCACTTCGAGCATCGCCGCGCGCGTAAGCCGTGCGTAGATCGCGATGAAGAACGTCGCCAGCGTCGCGGCAGGCAGCAGCACGTGCTTCAGCGCATCGATCACGTAGGCGGCGCCGTGAAGCTGCGCGCCGAGCGTGATATTGCCGCCGCTCGGCAACCAGCCCAGATGCACCGAGAACAGCACGATCGCGAGCAGACCGATCCAGAAGCCGGGTGTCGAGTAGAACAGCATAGCCACGACGGACAGCACGCGATCGGGCCATCTGCCGGCCCAATGCGCCATCACCACGCCGAGCACTACGCCCACGACGATCGCGACCGATAGCGCGACGCCCATCAGCAGCAGCGTATTAGGCAGGCGCGAGAGGATCAGTTGCATCACCGGCATGTCGTAGCGCGGCGAATAGCCCAGACTGAAGTGCGACAGATGAGCGAGGTACGACCACAACTGGTGCAGCACCGGTTGATCGAGGCCGAACTTCGCGCGCAATACCTGCATCGTTTCCACCGTCGCCGAGCCGGCTTCGCCGGCCAGCACATCCGCGGCGTCGCCCGGCATCAGCTTCAGCAGGAAAAAGTTCAGGATCACGATACCGATCACCGTCGGTAGCGCCTGCCACGCGGTACGCCGCGCGATCGCGGCAAAACGCAAACCCCTGCTCATCGTGTCGCTCCTGTCATGCGCTCAGATAGACGTCGGCCAGATTGCCTTCGAGGCCTTGCGCGGACACGGTATGGTTGTGAACGCGCCGGTTCGCGAGCGTGACCATGCGAGGTGCGACGAGGTTGAGAATCGGCAGCTCGCGATAGACGATCTGCTGGAATTGTTGATAAAGCGCGACGCGTTTGTTTTCGTCGGTTTCGATCGCGGCGCTCTCGAGCAGGTGGTCGACCTCGGCATTGCTGTAGTGCGGCGCGTTCGAGAACGGCACGCCCGGCCGAATGTTCTGCGACCAGTAGAGCCGCTGCACGCCGACGCTCGGATCGAATAGCGTATTGACGCCGATGCTGGTGAAATCGAACTGGCGGTCGGCATACACGCGCTTCAGAAAAGCGGGCAGGTCCTGAGAGCGCACTGTCACGTCGATGCCAACGCGAGAGAGTGCCGATTTCACGTAATCGGCCTGGCGGCGGTACATGTCGCCGTACGGCAGGAAATCATGCGTGAGACCGAAGCGCACCCCGCCCGCCTTGCGCGGATAGCCGGCCGCGTCGAGCAGCTTTTCGGCGGCGGCAGTATCGAACGGGTACGGTGCGAGTTTGCCGTCGTGATAGGGCGAGCCCGGCGTGATCGGTGTCGGCGACAAGTCGGCGTAGCCATACGCGACCGTGCGCAGCACCACTTGCGGATTGATCGCATGCGCGATCGCCTGGCGCACCCGCAGGTCGCCGAGGATCGGATGTTGCAGATTGAAGTCGATCTCGGACAGCGGTTCGAGGAACCGATAGCCGCGCGTTTCGACAACCAGCTGCGGCAATTGAGTGAGGCGCGGCAAATCGGTGAGCGGTACTGGATTTTCGCCGCCCAGATCGAGCGCGCCTGTCTCGAACGCGGCGGATCGCGCGGCGGCGTCGGGAATCACCTTCAGTACGAGACTGTCGATGTACGGTTTGCCGGCATCCCAGTAGTCCGGATTGCGTTCATAGACGATGCTGGCACCGCGCGTCCACGACTTGAAGCGAAACGGCCCGGTGCCGATTGGCGCGTTATTGTGCGGGTTGGACAGCGGATCGCCCGACGCATACAGATGCTTTGGAACGATTGGGGATTCACCGGCCGACAGTGCCTTCAACAGATAGGGCGCCGGCTTCGACAATTCGATCACCGCGGTCCGGGCGTCCGGCGTCGATACGCGCGTGACATTGGCGAAAGTGCTGCGTCCGCGCGGATGCACCGTCTTCAACAATTCGATCGAGAACGCTACGTCCGTCGACGTGAATGGCTGCCCGTCATGCCATTTGACGTTCTCGCGTAGTGTGAAGCTGTACTTCAAGCCGTCAGGACTGACTGCCCACGCGGTTGCCAATTGCGGCCGTGGACGCAGATCGAAGTCGTATGCGAGCAAGCCTTCGAGCACCTTGGAGCTCGCGACCAGAGCGGGCCCGGTGGTCTGAAAGATCGACACCAGCACTGGCGGTTCCGGATTGATCAGCATATTCAGCGTGCCGCCCCGCTTCGGCACCGATGCTGCGCTGCCTTGTGCGAACACGCGTGCCGGCATGCCGGCGGCCGCGAGAGCAGCGCCTGAGGAAATCAGAAAGTCGCGTCGATTCAGCCGTGCCATGTAATTCATATCCTGGTGCTTCGGCCGAGTCACGTTGGCCGCGTCAAAGTACCGAGCGGCTTGCCGCTCGTGCAGCGCTTACGATAAAGCCGCAGTCGCAGTAAAAGAACCAATCGTTCGGCATATGCAAAGCACGCCACCGAAGAAAGACGGATTCCTCATCGAGCAGTCCGATCGCATCTTGCGCGACGGAGCCTAATCCAGTTGCGGCGCTATGCAATCGACAATCCATTACTAGCGTTTTGGCGGCAGGCTTCGCATACTCGGACCACCCTACTGTGGACCTCGCTCGTCATGTCTCTTTCAATCGACCACATCGTGATCCGCGTGCAGGATCTCGAGCAGACCATCGCCGATTTCACTACGCTTGGCTTCACCGTGCAACGCGGCGGCACGCACGCCGACGGCGCCACACATAACGCGCTGATCGGTTTCGCCGATGGCAGCTACGTCGAACTCATCGCCTTTCTGCGCGACGCACCGGAGCATCGCTGGTGGGACGCTAGCCGTCGCATAGGAGATGGTTTCGTCGACTACGCGCTGCTGCCGCAATCGGTTGCCAGCACCATCGCCGCGGCACGCGAACGAGGTCTCGCTTACGACGGCCCCCTAGCCGGCGGACGTCTGCGTCCCGATGGCGAGCGCCTCGAATGGCAGATCGGCAAGCCGTCGAGCGCGGATCTGCCGTTCCTGTGCGGCGACGTGACGCCGCGCCACCTGCGCGTGGCCGAAGGCGACGTTCGCCATCATGCGAACGGGGCGCACGGCGTCGCGAACATTACGCTCGCGGTGCACGACCTGGATGCGAGCCTCGCACGATATCGCGCGCTGCTCGGAGAACCCGACGTGCAGCGCGCGCCGCTGCCTGGTTACGACGTCGCATTGGCGATCCTGTCGCTTGGCGCGACGACGCTCACGCTTGCAAGCCCGGCCCGCGAAACCCGTCCGCCAGCCGAAGGTCTTGCCGCTGACCTTCGGCACCACCTCGCCTCGCGCGGCGAAGGGGTTTTCGCGGTCGCCCTGGAGACGTACGTCGATGGCGCCGCGCGGCGCCTCGAGCGTACGCTCGCCCATGGCGCCATCATCGAACTGGTAGCAAACCCGTCGATCCGACGCGATCGATAGCGTCGCGCGGCGAGCGAAACACCAGGCGATCCGGCGCCGCTCACGACGCCGTCTGCGCCGCCAGCGATCCGCCGAGATAAGCGTCGCGAATGCGCTGGTCGCCGAGCAATTCGCTCGCGGTGCCGGACAACACCATGCGCCCCGTCTGCAGCACGTAGCCACGATGCGCGATCTGCAGCGCGAGGCTCGCGTTCTGCTCGACCATGAAGAACGTGATGCCCTGCCGGTTGATGGTCTGGATCAGGTCGAGCACCTTGTCGACGTATAACGGCGACAGGCCCATCGTCGGCTCGTCCATGCAGACCAGCGCGGGGCGGCTCATCAACGCGCGCGCCATCGCCAGCATCTGCTGTTCACCGCCGGAAAGCGTGCCGGCCCGTTGGGTCAGCCGCTCTTTCACGCGCGGAAAAAGTTCGAGCATGCGTTCGTAGTCCTCGCCGATGCCCGCGCGGTCGTTGCGCGTGAACGCGCCCATCAGCAAGTTTTCGCGCACGGTCATGTCGCCGAAAAGCCGCCGGGCCTCCGGCACCGAAGCGATGCCTCGCCGCACGATCTGCGAAGTCGGCAGACCGTTCAACGGCTTACCGTCGAAGCTGATGGTGCCGGCTCGCGGTTTGTGCAGTCCAAGAATCACCTTCATCGCCGTCGATTTGCCGCTCGCATTGCCGCCCAGCAGGCTGACGATCTCGCCGCGCCCGATGCTGAGATTCACGCCGAAGTGCACCTGGATCTGTCCGTAGAACGTGTCGATCTGTTCGAGTTTCAGCAGCGGCTCGGTCATGGCGGCTTGTGTGGAGGCTAATGGGTTCGGCGCAAGCAGATGCAGATTTGATGTCTTCATGCTGCCGCCGTTTCGTTGCGGCCGGCAGCCGCGCCGACCTGACGGTGTCCAAGGTAGGCCTCGATCACGGCGGGGTCCTCGCGCACCTCGGCCGGCAGGCCGGAAGCGATCTTGCGGCCGTCTTCGAGCACGAGCACGCGATCGGAAAGCTGCATCACCAGGTCCAGCTTGTGTTCGATAAGCAGGATGGTGAGCCCGTCGCGCTTGAGTTCGAGTATCAGTTCGAGCATTTCGGCGGTTTCGGACTCGTTCATGCCGGCGGTCGGTTCGTCGAGCAGAAGGATGCGCGGCCGCAGCGCTAGCGCACGCGCTATCTCGACACGCCGGCGGTTCGCATAGGACAGGCTGTGCGCCGGCTGATCGAGTCGCGGCGACAGGCGCGTACCGAAGCGGGCCAACAGCGTCGTCACTTCTTCACGCAGCGCGGCGTTTTCGCGACGTACCGATGCAGGCCCGATCAGCGCGCGCAACGCTTCCGCAAATGCCCCCACCACCGGCCAGCCGCAGCGCGTCATCGCAAGCCTTGCGTGCGCGCCGATCAGCACGTTATCGAGCACGCTCAGATTGCCGAATACCCGTCCATGCTGGAACGTGCGGGCGACGCCGCGCGCGGCAAGCTGCTCGGGCGCCATGCCGGTCACGTCTTCGCCGGCGAATCTCACCTCGCCGGCGTCCGGCGCGTCGATACCGGACAGCAGATTGAACAGCGTGGATTTGCCGGCGCCGTTCGGACCGATCACGCTCACGCATTCGCCGCGCGCAACCGACAGGCTCACCTCGTCGACAGCCACGAGACCGCCGAAACGGCGCGTAACGCGCCGCACGTCGAACAGGATATCCGTGCCGCGTGGCAAAGAAGATGTCATGGTCGCCTCCGTCATACCGAACCGAACAGCCCTTGCGGCCGGAAGCGCACGAGCAGCAACAAAATCATGCCGTAAATCAGCATCCGGTAGTCGGCGGCAAAACGGAACAGTTCCGGCAGGCTGATCAGCGCCACCGCACCGGCGACCGCACCGATCACGCTGCCGAGACCGCCGAGAATGACCATCGTCAGCGCAAGGATCGACACTTGAGAGTCAAAGGTCTGATAGTTGATATAGCTGTACAGGTGGGCGGCGATCCCGCCGCCGATGCCAGCCGCGAGGCCGCCGCAGGCGAACGCGATCGCCTTGTAGCGATTGGGGCGGATGCCATACGCGCGCGCCGCCACGTCGTCCTCGCGGATCGCGCGCCACGTGCGGCCCAGGTGCGAGTTCAGGAGCCGCGCCTGCAGCAGTGCGAGCAGCACGAGCACCGCGAGCGTGAACCAGTAGACGGCGCGCACGCCCGTCAACTGCCACCCGAACAGCGACAGCGGGGCAATGCCGGTGATGCCCACCGGACCGCGCGTCAGGCTGTCCCAGTTGAGCACCACGAGGCCGATGATTTCACCAATGCCAAGCGTCGCAATCGACACATAGTGGCCGCGCAGCCTGAACGACGGGTAAATCAGCACCGTGCCAATCGCCGCGGTGATGAGGCCGGCGAGCGGAATCGTCAAAGCCGGCGACCAGCCCAGATTGACGGACAGCAGCGCCGACGCATAAGCGCCGATCAGCAGCAGCGCCGCATGCCCTAATGAAATCTGCCCGACCGTGCCCGCGACGAGCGTCAGACTGAGCGCCAACAGCCCATAGATCCAGCCGTTGGTCAGCGTCTGCAGCACGTACGACGACGGCACGACGAGCGGCAGCACGAAGGCGAACGCCACCAGTGCCACGATCGTGCGACGAGCAACGTGCAGCGCGCGGCGGTTCGACAGAAACGTGCCGGTCAGCGGCTCAGGCGGCAACCGGCGGCTGGCGCTGAAGAGACCATTTGGCCGCCAAACGAGAAACACCAGCAGCAGCACGAACGCGAAGAGGTCGCGATAGCTGGTGCCGAACAACGCGACCCCATAGCTCTCGACCAGACCGAGCAGCAAGCTGCCGGCAATCGCGCCGGGCACGTTCCCCAGGCCGCCGATCAGCAAGGCGACGACGCCCTTCAACGTCGCCTGAAAGCCCATCGCCGGATCGATGCTGTTGTAGTACATGCCGACGAGCAAGCCGCTCAGGCCGCCGAGCCCGCAGGCGATCGCAAACACGGCCTGATTCACGGCATTCACATTGACACCCATCTGCTGCGCGGCATCGCGATCCTGCGCGGTCGCGCGCACCGCCCAGCCGAGCCGCGTGAAGCGCAGGAACAGGTAAAGCATGCCCGCCGCGCCGATGCCGATTGCCGCAATCAGCAGATCGAGCGAGCCGATGGCGGCCCCGCCAAGCGATAGCGTCCAGTCGGGCAGCGAACTCGGCACAGGACGTGGATCGGGCCCGAACACGATCTGCG
Organism: Burkholderia sp. JPY481; assembly: GCF_038900515.1. Lineage (NCBI taxonomy): Bacteria > Pseudomonadati > Pseudomonadota > Betaproteobacteria > Burkholderiales > Burkholderiaceae > Burkholderia > Burkholderia sp. JPY481. The sequence goes on along the minus strand of NZ_JAYMRT010000012.1, from coordinate 129,651 downwards.
CGAGCTGGTCGAGCACGAAGCTGATACCTATGGTGGCGAGCAGCGGCGCAATACGGGCCGCGCCTTGCAGCGGCCTGAGGCCAAGCCGTTCGATCAGGATGCCGAGCAGCGCGCAGCCCGCGACCGTCGCGAGCAGCGCCACGGGTAGCGGCAAGCCGAGCCGCGTCAGACATAGCCAGCCGATGAAGCCGCCCACCATATACACCGAGCCGTGAGCGAAATTGATCAGATGCGATACGCCAAAGATCAGCGCGAGGCCGACCGCGAGCAGCGCATAGATATTGCCGACGATCAGGCCGTTGACCGTGTAGTCGAACCAGGCGGTCATGGCGTATGCACGGCGCTCGCCCCATCCCACAGAGCGAATTTGCCGTCCTTCACGACGAGTTCGAGATTCTTCGCGCCTGCCACGCGGCGCGTCTGCGGATCGAACCTGAACTTGCCGAAGATCACGCTCGGTACATCGCTGATCTTCGCAAAGCCGTCGCGCACGGCCGCGCGATCCGCGCCGTAGCGGCGAATCACTTCGCCCGACAGGATCATCGCGTCGTAGGCGCGCGCGGCAAAGGTGTCCGGATCGGCGCCGTATCTGGCGCGGTAGCGCTGCACGAAGCTTTGTACTTCAGGACGCGGATCGCCGGGGAAGAAGTTCGACTCGGTGTAGACGCCGTTCACCGCAGGGCCGCCAAGATCGATGAATTTGGGTGAATACACCGAGCCGACCGCCGCGATCGGCGTGCTCACACCGGCCGCTCGCGCCTGGCGAACGATCTGGGCACCGTCGGAATAGTAGGAGATCAGCACGATTGAGTCGGGCTGTTCGCTTCGCACGCGCGTGAGCGTCGCGCGAAAATCCTTCTCGTTCGGTTGATACGCTTCGGCCGCGACGACCTGCGCGCCGTCCGCGCTCGCGGCCTTTGCGAAGATGTCCTTGCTGGTGCGACCCCAGTCCGTGTTCAGATAGAGCACGGCGATCTTCCTGAAGCCGAGTCCTTTGGTCACATAGTGCGCGAGCAGCGGCTGTTCCTCGGCCTGGCTGATCGCGGTACTCCACATATAGTCGCCGCCTTTCGTGAAGTCGGGATGCGAATTCGTAAAGCCGAACTGCACGAGACCCGCGCGCTGATACACCGGCGACGCGGCCATCGACGCACCGCTCGACAGATCCCCCAGTTCCAGCAGGATGCGCTTGTCGTCGGCGAACTTCTGTGCGATGGCTACGGCCTGACGCGGATCGCTGCGGCTGTCCTCGAACTGATAGCTGAGCGGATGGCCGTTGATGCCGCCGTTGCCGTTGATCTGATCGAGCGCGAGATCGAAGCCGCGCTTCCATTGCTCGCCGTACTGCGCATCCTGGCCGCTCAGCGGTCCGGTCACGCCGACCCAGTAAGGATCGGCCGCGTGCGCCACGGGCATCACGCCGCAGGTTGCCAGCGCCAGCGCGCCGGCCAGGTGAAGCAGTGAGCGGATCGCGCCACGCTTGTTGTTCCACAGAATCGCCATACAGGTCTCACGCATTCGAATTGAGTGAGGCCATGTAACCATGTCGCGCGGACGCGGGCCAACGAAGATACGCGACGAAGCTTATTCCATTCCATTGGCAAAGCTTTTGACGACGAATGCCGAAGCACTTTAGAAGCGCCCTCGGTACAGGATCGGATTACAAAAAACTCCTTGTTTCAGGCACTTTTCCGCGATCGATGATCGTAGTCAACCGACCGCTATTGAGTACATAGGCGTCGGCGATTCGTCGTTTTCATCAATTACATAGCGGAATTTATTATAAGAATTGCGCATTCAAGCGCTCATAAAATGCACCCATCACATGGATGAGGCATTGCATGGAGTTGCATCAACTCGAAGCGTTCTCCGCAGTCATGTCGACGGGCAGTATGACCGGGGCCGCTCGTATGCTCGGCCGCTCGCAACCCGGCGTCACGAGAACAATCCAGGATCTCGAACAGGAGATCGGCTACGCGTTGTTCGACCGTAAAGGACCTCGCGTCACGCCGACGAGCCGCGCGTTCCGGCTTTATGGCGAAGTCGAGCGCTCACTGATCGGCCTGGCCGCTATCGAGGCCAGCGCGCGGGCGATCGGCCGCGACGAGACCATGCCATTGCGCGTCGTTGCGACACCCGCGCTCGCCGCGACATTGGCGCCACGTGCAATCTCAAAGCTCGCGCAGGCAGGCACACGGGTCGACACGCAATTGCGCAGTGCGTCCGCCGAGCAGGTCGTCGAGGCGTTGCTGTCACGTTCGGCCGACATCGGCATCGCGACATTGCCGCTCGATCATGCGGCGCTCGACGTGCACTACATCATCGAGGCGCCCTGCGTCGCGGTGCTGCACCGAAACGATCCGCTCGCGCACGAGGCCGTGCTGCGACTCGCGTGGCTCGCGGGCAAGCCGGTCGCCACGCTGGCGAACCGTTATCGGCTGCGCAGCCGCATCGATCGCGCATTCGACGAGGCCGGCGTCGCGCTTCACGTTGCACTCGAAACGAATGCGTCGCTCAATGCGATGATGGCCGCGCAACAGCAGCTCGGCGTCGCCATCGTTGATCCGGTGACCGCGTTCGGCATGCGCGTCGCGGACGTCGAGGTCAAAGCGCTCGATGTGCCTATTCCGTTTCTGTATGGTGTCGTCACGCTTTCCGGCCGTCCCCGCAGCGACGACGTCAACGCAATGATCGATGCGCTCGCGGAGGTATCGCACGGGCTGCTGCCCGGAGCCATGCGTCACGCAGCGTCACGGCATGGCGCGCTGGTTGCCCACGACCAGGCGGATGGAGCGCAAACCGCCGCCCAATCGCCCACTTTCACTCACCGCGACATCGGGACCACTGCATGAGCGCAACGACTCCTTTCCACGCCGCTGCCGGACTGAACGCGCTCGAAGCGCGGCTTCGCGAGGATCTCGCCTGGCTCGAGCTTCCCGCGCCTTCGTGGGTGCCCGCGCGGACATCGGCCGGCCAACGTGTGCTCGATGTGGCCATCATCGGCGCCGGCATGGCCGGGCTGACCGCGAGCGCCGAATTGCGCCAGCTCGGCATCGACAATCAGCGGCTCTTCGATCAGGCGCCGGCCGGTCAGGAAGGACCGTGGATCACCTACGCGCGAATGCAGACGCTGCGCTCGCCCAAGCAACTGACGGGGCCCGCACTGCGCTTGCCCGCGTTGACCTTTCGCGCGTGGTACGAGGCCCAGTTCGGCCGCGAACAATGGCACGCGCTCTACAAGATTCCACGCGTGCAATGGATGGACTACCTGCGCTGGTATCGGCGCGTGCTCGATCTGCCGGTCTCCAATGACACGCGCGTAGAGAAACTGCAGACGCGCAGCGACGGTCTGATCGAACTCGTGCTGTTGCGCGGAGCGGTCAACGACCGCAAAGACGCGCGGCGCGAAACCGTGCTTGCTCGTCATGTCGTGCTCGCGACCGGCCGTGAAGGACTTGGCGGCCCGTACGTTCCCGACGTGGCCCGCGACATTCCGCGGCACTTGCGCGCGCACTCGTCGGACCCGATCGACTTTGCCGCGCTGCGCGGCAAACGAGTCGGTGTGGTCGGCGCGAGCGCATCCGCGTTCGACAACGCCGCGAGCGCTCTCGAGGCGGGGGCCGGGCGAGTCGATCTATTCGTGCGGCGCGCCGCGCTGCCCCGTATCAACAAGCTGACCGGCATCGGTAGTCCCGGTCTCGTTCACGGGTTCGCGAATCTGCCCGACGCCTGGAAGTGGCGCTTCCTGCACTATTCGGCGCAAACGCAGGCTCCACCGCCGCGCGACAGCGTGCTGCGGGTCGCCGCTCACGCGCAGGCGCGCCTGCACCTGGCGAGTCCGCTGACGGGGTTGCGCCACGAAGGCGACACGATCGTCGTCGACACGCCCCGAGGTCAATACACCCTCGACTACCTGATCTTCGCGACCGGCTTTCACTCGGAAATCGACACGCGCGACGAGTTTGCGCCCATTGCGCCGCACGTGCGCCGCTGGCGCGACCGCTTTACACCGGCGGCGGAATTGCCGAACGAAGAACTCGCCAGCTCGCCGGACCTCGACCGCAACTTCGCCTTCCAGGAACGCGTTCCCGGGGCCTGCCCGGCGCTCGCGCGCATCCACTGCTTCAATCACGCAGCCAGTCTGACGCACGGCAAGGTCGCCGGCGACATCCCCGCGATCAGCGACGGCGCGCAGCGGCTCGCGCGCGCGATCGCCGCAATGCTGTTCGACGCCGACCGCGATACGCACTACGCGGCGCTGCAAGCCTTCGACACCGCGGAACTCGCGGGAGACGAATGGGACGACGCCGATGCCACTGCCGGCACGGTGGCCGCCGACAACGCTGCCCTCTAATGGACCCACATCTGATGTCTTCATCCGCTGATTCCCTATCGGCCGCCACCATAGCCGATGACTTCGTCGCGCAACTCGCGGGATTGGCGCCCGACGGCGCGACCGCGGCTCTGCGCGCGTTTCGCGGCGACGCGACGCGTTATACGCAAGGCAGCCACGACGCGCTCTTCTCGACCGATGTCGCCGATCTGACGCTTCGCGAACGCCTCTTTGCGGCGTGGTATGCGGCGCTGTTGTCGAATTCGGAGCAGACGGCACTCGCATATCGCGAGCGTCTGCTGACACTGGCGGCCGCGGCTGACGCGCAAACTGAAACCACGAGGTCGCTTCTCGATGCAATCGCCGCACAGCGCGCGGTTCCCGCCGCGTCGATGGCAACGACGGACCAGCGGCTCGTCGCGATCCTGCGTCACACGGAAGCCTTGACGCTGCGTCCCGCCGCGACCGGAAAGCCGGCGCTCGCAACACTGCAGGCTGCCGGCCTCACGACGCGCGCCATCGTCGCGCTATCGCAGCTCGTCGCGTTCGTCACGTACCAGGTGCGGGTGGTCGCCGCGTTGCGCGCATTGGAGGCACGAGCATGAGTTCCGATCACGGCTTTACGACGCAGACCCTCGGCTGGTCCGCATGGCTCGATACAGTCGCGCTCGAACAGGCATCCCCCGAGCAGACCGCGGTACTCGAAGCGAGCCACCCGCAAGCGAAGACTTCCGATTACTACCTGTTGCTGGTCCACCAAGCGGAAATCCTGCGGCAACGATCAGGCGCGTTCAACAGCATCATGTATGCGCCGGGCGGATTGTCGCGAGCGGAGCGCGAGCTCGCGAGCACGGTGGTCTCGCGTGTGAACGGATGCGTGTATTGCGCGTCGGTGCATGCGCAGCGTTTCCAGCAACTCGCGAAGCGCGAGGACGTCATCCAGCAGATCTTCGCCGCGCCTGAAACGGCGGGTACGACCGAACGCGAGCGCGCCATCGTGCGCTACGCGATCGATCTCACGTTGCAGCCGCAGGCGCTCACGCCGGAATCGCTCGATGCGCTTCGCCGCGCGGGGCTCGACGATGCGCAGATTCTCGATCTCAGCCACGCGATTGCGATCTTTGCCTGGGCCAACCGCTTGATGCTGACGCTGGGCGAACCGGTGTTTCCGGCTTGACCGGGGCCGCCGCGTCGACTTCGCAGTAGTGCGGTCCCCAGCGAATGAATATGACAATCGCTTCGTTGCCGCACGATGCGATGCGTTAGAGACTTGCAGTCCCACTCACTACGAGAGAATCCGTCATGTATGCCTCGCGTTTCTCCGCGCTGCACCGGCGACTTTTCACGCTCGCCGGCGCGGTAATCGTTTTCTCGCTTTCCGCCGTTTCTTCTGCGGCGCCTGCCAGCGGCGAGCCGGTTTTCTTCGGCGTCAGCGGACCGCTGACGGGTCCGAACGCGCAATACGGCGCACAGTGGAAAGCCGGCTTCGACCTCGCGCTCGATGAAATCAACCACGACGGCGGCATTGACGGCCATCCGCTGCAGTACGTGTTCGAAGACAGCCAGAGCGATCCGCGCCAGGCGGTCGCGATTGCGCAGAAGTTCGTCGACGACAAGCGCATCCTGATCGAACTCGGCGACTTTTCGAGCCCCGCTTCGATGGCGGCCTCGCCGATCTATCAACGCGCGGGCCTCGTCCAGTTGGGCTTTACCAACTCGCACCCGGACTTCACGAAAGGCGGCGACTTCATCTGGAGTCCGTCGGTCAGCCAGGCGGATGCGCAACCGCTGCTCGCGGATCTGGCCGTCAAGCAGGGCTTCAGGCGAGTCGCCGTGCTGTTCCAGAACACCGACTGGGGCCGCGCGAGCAAGGACGTGTTCGTGAAGGCAGCAGCCGCACGGGGGGCGCAGGTAATCGCGACCGAAGGTTACCAGCCCACCGATAAGGACTTTCGCGCGACGCTGCTGCGCGTGCGCGATACCAAGCCTGACGCGCTCGTGCTGATTTCGTACTACTCGGACGGCGCGCAGATCGTGCGTCAGGCCCGCACGGGCGGCATCACGCTGCCGATCGTCGCGGCGAGTTCGGTGTACTCGCCGAAATTCATGGAACTCGGCGGCGATGCCGTAAACGGCGTGACCACCAACACGAGCTTTTTCCCCGGTGACCGGAGCCCTGAAGTCCAGCGCTTTGTTCGCGACTTCCAGGCGAAATATCATCACGAGCCCGACGCGTTCAATGCGTTCGCCTACGACGCCACGATCATTGCCGCTTACGCGTTGCGCACCGGCGGACTCGATCGCCATGGCGTGCGTGATGCGCTCGCGAAGTTGCATGACGTGCCGAGCGTCGTCTTCGGCAAGGCGACGTTCGATCCGGCGACTCGACGCGTGATCGGTGTAATAAGCGTCAATCTCGTCGTCGAGAACGGACAGTGGGCGCTGCTTGGCAGCAAGCCCGCACTGGCGGCCAGGTAGCGGCACGCACATTCGCGCGGGCCGCCTGCCGATGCGGCCCCGCGCGATTCGCCTTATGAGGCAAAGAACCGGTTCGCAGGTCGTGGCAGCCCAAGATTCTCGCGCAGGGTCTTGCCTTCGTACTCGCGCCGGAACAGCCCCCGCTTCTGCAACTCGGGAATGACTTTGTCGACGAAGTCGTCGAGGCCGGCCGGAAGATGCGAGAACATCACGTTGAATCCGTCGGAGCCTTCTTCCAGCAACCACTGCTCCATCTGATCTGCGATCATCCGGGCGGTGCCGATCATCTCCAGCCCGGAGTATCCGCCGATGCGCTGCGCGAGCTGACGGATTGTCAATCCATCGCGCTGCGCCCATTCCACGACTCGTTGCCGCGCGGTACGGCTTGCGTTGGTCTCGGGAATTTCCGGCAACGGGCCGTCCGGATCGAGACCGGATACATCATGCCCCAACGCGATCGACAACGAAGCGATGCCGCTCTCGTAGTGGACGAATGTATCGAGCCGCTCACGCGTTTCGCGCGCCTCTTCGAGCGTATCGCCCACCACGACGAAAGCCGCCGGCAAAATCTTCATGTGATCGCGCGAGCGGCCGAGTTTCTCCATGCGGCTTTTTACGTCGGCGTAGAAACGCTTCCCGTCGGCCAGCGTGGTTTGCGCGGTGAACACGACTTCGGCCGTTTCCGCGGCAATCTGCCGTCCCGCCTCCGATGAGCCCGCCTGCACGATCACGGGCCAGCCCTGAATCGGCCGGGCAATATTCAACGGACCGCGCACCGAGAAGTTCGCGCTTTTGTAGTTCAGCACGTGCAGCTTTTGCGGGTCGAAGAATGTTCCGCTCGCCGTGTCGCGGATAAAAGCGTCGTCGGCCCAGCTATCCCACAGACCTGTGACCACGTCGAAGAACTCGCGCGCGCGCCGGTAGCGCTCGTCGTGTTCGACGTGCTCGTCGAGGCCGAAATTGAGCGCCGCGTCTGGATTCGATGTCGTCACGAGATTCCATCCAGCGCGGCCACCGCTGATATGGTCGAGCGAGGCGAACCGCCTTGCAACGTGGTACGGCGCGTCGAAGGTCGTGGACGCGGTCGCGACGAGACCCAGCCGCTCGGTGACCGCCGCGAGCGCGGGCAGCAGCGTGAGCGGCTCGAACGAGGTGACCGTGTGGCTGTGCCTGAGGGCGTCGAGCGGCATGTTGAGCACCGCGAGGTGGTCGGCCATGAAGAACGCATCGAAGCGGCCACGCTCGAGCGTCTGCGCAAAACGCTTCAGATGCCCAAAATTGAAGTTGGCATCAGGATAGGCGCCAGGATAGCGCCATGCACCGGTGTGGATCGTCGTGGGGCGCATGAAGGCGCCGAGGCGAAGCTGACGTGACATGAATCGACCTCAATCGGGAACAGGTCGCGCCAGTGTAATGCGGCCGCGCTGACGCTGCCTGGCGGCAACTCGATTTCAATTTGCAGACCGACAGCAGCGACGGTCAAAGTCCGCCGTATGCAGGCGCTTTATGCCTGATGCGCTGCGTACGGACGAATCGATTTCCTTCCTCGAGTGCTTTTCATATGCGCAAACATTGGTTGGATTTGCGCTGGCGCCGACTTACCGTCCTGAATCTGGCGCCGTGGAGCGCATTGTCAACAGCTACCTATCAGGAAGGAAATAACAGATGAGCCTACGTCCTTTACATGATCGAGTGATCGTCAAGCGTCTCGGTCAGGAGACCCGCACCGCGTCTGGCATCGTGATCCCCGACAGCGCCGCGGAAAAGCCCGACCAGGGCGAGATCCTCGCTGTCGGTCCCGGCCGCCGCGGTGACGATGGCAAGCGTGTCGAACCGGACCTGCAGGTCGGCGATCGCGTGCTGTTCGGCAAGTACTCAGGCCAGGCGGTAAAGGTCGACGGCGACGAACTGCTGGTGCTGCGCGAGGAAGATATCGTCGCAGTCGTTCAAATTTGAGGAGAAAGCAAACATGGCAGCCAAAGAAGTCGCTTTCAGCGACAACGCGCGTTCCAAACTGGTTGAAGGCGTCAACCTGCTCGCAAATGCGGTGAAAGTGACGCTCGGGCCGAAGGGCCGCAACGTCGTGCTCGAACGCAGTTTCGGCAGCCCGGTCGTGACGAAGGACGGCGTGTCCGTCGCGAAGGAAATCGAGCTGGCCGACAAGGTGCAAAACATCGGCGCGCAGCTCGTCAAGGAAGTCGCGTCCAAGACCAGCGACGCCGCGGGCGACGGCACGACCACCGCGACCGTGCTCGCACAGGCGATCGTGCGCGAAGGCCAGAAATACGTCGCGGCGGGCCTCAATCCTCTCGATCTGAAGCGCGGCATCGACAAGGCCGTCGCCGCGGCCGTCGACGAACTGAAGAAGATCAGCAAGCCCACGACCACCAGCAAGGAGATCGCCCAGGTTGCGACGATCTCGGCGAACGGTGAAGAATCGATCGGCCAGCGCATCGCCGAAGCGATCGACCGGGTCGGCAAGGAAGGCGTGATCACCGTCGAAGACGGCAAGTCGCTCGCGGACGAACTCGACGTCGTGGAAGGCCTGCAGTTCGACCGAGGGTATCTGTCGCCCTACTTCATCAACAACCAGGACCGGCAGCTCGCCGCACTCGAACAACCATTCGTGCTTCTGCACGACAAGAAGATCGCGAACATTCGCGATCTGCTGCCGATACTGGAACAGGTCGCAAAGTCCGGCCGGCCGCTTCTGATCATCGCGGAAGACGTCGAAGGCGAAGCACTCGCGACGCTCGTCGTGAACAATATTCGCGGCATTCTGAAGACGGTCGCGGTGAAGGCGCCAGGCTTCGGCGATCGGCGCAAGGCGCTGCTCGAAGACATCGCGATCCTCACCGGCGGCCAGGTCATCGCTGAGGAAACCGGTTTGACGCTCGAGAAAGCGACGCTCGCCGAACTCGGCGAGGCCGCGCGCATCGAGGTCGGCAAAGAAAACACCACGGTTATCGACGGCGCCGGAGAGAAGGCCAGCATCGAAGCTCGCGTCAAGCAGATTCGCGCGCAGATCGCGGAAGCAACCTCGGATTACGACCGTGAAAAGCTGCAGGAACGCGTGGCGAAGCTCGCGGGCGGCGTCGCCGTCATCAAGGTGGGCGGCGCGACGGAAATCGAGGTGAAGGAGAAAAAAGACCGCGTCGATGATGCGTTGCACGCGACACGCGCCGCTGTCGAAGAAGGCATCGTGCCGGGCGGCGGTGTCGCGCTGATTCGAGTGAAGCAGGCGATCGCCGCACTTCAGGGCGCGAACGCGGATCAGAACGCCGGCATCAACATCGTGCGTCGCGCGCTCGAAGAACCGTTGCGTCAGATCGTCGCCAATGCGGGCGAGGAACCGAGCGTGATCGTCGCCAGGGTGGCCGAAGGCAGCGGCAATTACGGCTACAACGCCGCCACGGGCGAATACGGCGACCTCGTCGAAACCGGCGTGGTCGATCCGACGAAAGTCACGCGTACGGCCCTGCAGAATGCCGCCTCCGTGGCGAGCCTGCTGTTGACGACCGACGCCACCGTGCACGAAGCGCCGAAAGATGCGGCACCGGCTGCGTCGCCGGCGGGACCTGGAGCCGGCGGTCCCGGCTTCGACTACTAATCGAACTGCTCGAGCCTGCTGACGCCGTGAGGCGTCGGCGCAACGCGCCGCGCATCGCGACCGTCGATGCGCGGCGCGTTGTTTTGAGGGGGCAGGCCGCAATCGCTTCGTGTGCCCTGCCCCGATCCTGATTCAATCCGTCACGGCTTCACGCTGGTAGCGCGACACCGGCTGTCGCAAGCCGAGATGCTCGCGCAACGTGCGGCCTTCGTATTCGTGGCGAAACAGGCCTCTGCGCCGCAATTCCGGCAGCACGAGCCGGATGAAGTCGTCGAGACTGTTGGGAAGCAACGCCGGCATCACGTTGTAGCCGTCTGCGCCGTAGTTGACGAAACGTTCCTCGAGCGCATCAGCTATCTGCTGCGGCGTGCCGACCAGTTGCCAGTGCCCGCGTGCGCCAGCCACGCGCAGATAAAGCTCGCGGATCGTCAGGTTCTCGCGCCGCGCCAGTTCGAGGGTCAGCGACTGGCGGCTCTTGCTCGCGTTGGTTTCGGGTAGTTCGGGGATCGGCCCGTCGAGCGGATAGCCCGACAGATCGAAGCCGCCGCTCAGCGTGGACACCAGCGCAAGACCGACCGCGGGGTCGATCAGTGCCTGCAGCGCATCGAACTTTTCGCGCGCCTCGCGCTCGGTCTCGCCGACGATTGGCATCACGCCCGGCATGATCTTCAGGTCGTCGGGCTCGCGACCGTATTGCGCGAGGCGGCCCTTGACGTCCGCGTAGAACGCGACCGCGTCTTCGAGCGTCTGTTGCGCGGTAAATATGACTTCCGCGGTGCGCGCCGCGAGCGCCTTGCCCGCTTCCGACGACCCGGCCTGCACGACGACGGGCCGACCCTGCGGCGAGCGTTCGACGTTCAGCGGTCCGCGCACGTTGAAGAACTCGCCGCGATGATCGAGCACATGGCGTTTCGCGGGATCGAAGTAGCGTCCCGCTGTCTTGTCGCGCACGAACGCGTCGTCGTCCCAGCTGTCCCACAGTCCGTCGACCACTTCCGCGAATTCGACGGCGCGCTCGTAGCGCCGCGCATGCGCGAGATGTTCGTCGAAGCCGAAGTTCTTCGCCTCGTGCGCGCTCGACGACGTGACCAGATTCCATCCTGCGCGCCCCGCGCTGATGTGATCGAGCGACGCAAACTTGCGCGCGATGTGATACGGCTCGTTGAAGGTCGTCGAAGCGGTGCCGACGAGGCCGATACGTTCGGTCAACCCGGCCAGTGCCGAGAGCAGCGTGATCGGCTCGAACTGGGCCACATAGCTATGCGCGGTGCGACTCAGGAAATCGACATTGTCGCCGCGCGTGCCCGAGCCGTCGGCGAGAAAAATCAGATCGAACTTCGCGGCTTCCGCTGCCTGGGCAAGCTACACGTAGTGGCGAAGGTCGCGGCCGGCATCCGCGCGCGCGTCAGGATGACGCCACGCGGCGATGTGATGTCCGGTCGGATAGAGAAACGCGCCGAGGCGCAGATGTCCTTTGCGTTGGCTCATGATCTGTGCGAGTCGTTGATCTGGCGGTACGGTGGCGCAGCCTATGCGCTGTCGCGCCAGCGTTGCGGGTTCGGTGGACGGTCCAGTCCGAGGTGCTCGCGCAGCGTCGTGCCCTCGTATTCGCTACGAAAGATGCCGCGCTGCTGCAGGATCGGCACGACCCCATCGACGAAATCTCGTAACCCGCCGGGCAGCGCATCGGGCATCAGGTTGAAGCCGTCGGCCGCGCCGCCGTCGAACCAGAGCTCGATGTCGTCCGCGATCTGCTCTGGCGTGCCGACGATCACCCGGTGACCGGTGCCGCCCGCCAGCGCACGGATCAGCTCTCGTACGGTGTGGCCATGACGGCGCGCCTCGGCGAGCGTCGCGTGAAAGAACGTGTGGTTTCCGTTGCCGCCGCCGGGCAGCGCGAGATCGTCGGGCAACGGCGCGTCGAGCGTCAGACGCTCTACGTCGATGCCTAGCGTACCCGCGAGGCGGTTCAGGCTGTAGCGCCACGGAATCTGCTCGACGAGTTCATCGCGCCGGCGCAATGCTTCGCTGTGAGTCGCGCCGATGATCGTCGTCAGACCGGCGAGCACCTTGACGGGCGGGCGGCCATAGGCGGCTGCCCGCTCGTTCAGATCGCGCCGGTAAGCCGCCGATTCCTCGAATGATTGCGACGCGGAAAAGACCGCTTCTGCATGACGGGCTGCCAGCTCCCGGCCATCTGCCGACGCCCCCGCCTGCACCACCACAGGATGCCCTTGCGGGGAGCGCGGCAGGTTCAGCGGCCCTTGTACGTCGAAGTAGCGGCCGCGATGCGCGATCGCATGCACTTTTGCAACGTCGACGAAACGGCCGCCGGCTTTGTCGCCGACGAACGCGTCGTCCTCCCAGCTATCCCATAGCGCCTTGACCACCTCTGTGAATTCGGCGGCCCGCTCGTAGCGTTGCGCATGGTTTGGTACCGCGTCGCGGCCGAAATTGCGCGCCGATGGCAGGTCGGCGGTGGTCACGACGTTCCAGCCGGCGCGGCCGTTGCTGACGTGATCGAGCGTCGCAAAGCGCCGGGCGATGTTGTACGGCTCGTTGTAGCTGGTCGACGCAGTGCCGATCACGCCGATGTGCGTCGTCGCCGCCGCGATGCTGGCGAGCAGCACCGTCGGTTCAAGCGCGGTGATGGGGCGGAAGTCGATCTGGTCGACGATCGCTGCATTGTCGGCGAGGAATACCGCGTCGAGCTTGCCCGCCTCGGCGATCCGCGCGACGCGCACGTAGTGATCCGCATCGACGAACGCGCGTGGCTCGGCCTCGTCAAGCCGCCATGCCGAGGGCACGAAACCCGAGTGCAGAATGTTGACGTTCAGATGCAGGCGGCGCCGCGCGGCGCGTGCCGGAAGACGACTCATCGGCGATGACCTCGCGTTGGATCAGTGGACTTTCGGAAAACCGTGCCGCTCGGCAAGCAGGTCGAGGATGCGGCGCGGGTCGGTGACGAAGCGCCGCTCCCCGAGCGAGTCCGCATCGGCGGGCGCGGGCTGTTCGTCGCCGAACACGAGCGCGGGCAGCCCCTGATGCGCTTCATCGAGCGCTTCGATCACGGCCTTGCGAGGCCGCTCGAATGGCACGCGCAGCACGTCGAGCCGTCCTACGCGCGCGGGGTCGCTCGCAAGCAGCCCTTCGATCGGCGCGCCATGCGGACAGATAAAGCGTTCGCCGGGATGATGCGGGTCGGTGAATCCCGGTTCCAGCAGGATCAGAAGGTCTCGGCTCATTGCGCAGGTTTCCTCAAAAAATGTGCAACCAGACTGCTTGGCAGGCTGGCGGCGCTATCTCGCCACCAGGAGAATCGCGGATTGATATGCCCCACTCGGCGTTGGCTAGAACACACGTCCTTCCGTCAGATGCGTCGTCACGCCGTTCAGCTCGTAATCGCCGATCACGCGAGCCTTATGCAACAGCGGGTTGTGGTTGAAAATCGTGCGCAGATTGCGCCAGTGCCGGTCGTAGTTGTGCGCGCGCGACGTCGCCGACGCGCCGCCCGCCTCGAACATGCGCTCCGCCGCGTAAAGCGCGAGCTTGCTGACCACCAGCTGAGTGCGTGCAGTCGCGAGTGCGCCCTCCAGCACGAGCTCGGGCGCATCGGCGGCGCCCTCGCGGATTGCCCGCGCCGAGCGGTCGAGCACGCGTGCGTTATCGCGCACGAGCGCATCGATCGTATGGCTGTGCGCGCCCAGATCGCCGATTACCTGCTGGATGAAGGCATCCTCGCGCGCGGAAGGCGCGGGGCTGTGCAACGCGGGGCGGCCATGCCGCAACACGTAGTGCTTCGCATCGGCGACGACGTTGCGCACGATGCCTGCCGCCACCGCCACCAGATGCAGTTGCCGCAGCGCTCCGCCATGACGCCCAACAAGCGTCGTCTGCACGCGCGGCGTCACTTCGTCGTCGCGAACCAGCAGGTTGTCGAATTCGAGGCTGCCGCTTGCCGTCATGCGTTGCCCCATGCCGTCCCAGTCGTCTAGCACACGCAAGCCTTCGCGCTTCACCGGCACGATGGCGAGCACCGGGTCGCCGTTCTCGTCCTGCAGGTTCAGGCGCGCGAAGTCGGAGAACGCCGTGCCGGTCGCGTAGTACTTGCGGCCGCTTAGGCGGTAGTGCGCACCGTCGCGGCGCAACTGGGTCGTGATTTCGCCGGGGCGCGAGGTGCCCAGCTCAGTCGAGGCGCCGCCGAAAATCGCGCCATCGGCGATGCGCTGAATCTGGATCTCGTTGAACGGCGTGCGTGGCGACAGCAGTAATGCTTCGACCTGGTCGAAGTGGATGCGTAGCGCGTGCGCGAGATTGCTGTCCGCGGCCGCAAGCGTCGCGATGAGCTCGAACTCGTCTTCGAGCGAACCTCCGAGTCCGCCCCATTCGAGCGGCAGGCGCAGGCGTGCGAGACCGGAGCGGCGGAACAATGCGAAACCGTCGAACGGCAATTCGCGGCGCGCTTCCCGTGACGCGGCGTCTTGCGCCAGGGCATGCGCGAGCGCGGGTAGCGACGCCAGCGCGGTTCTTAGGCGCTCGTGCGCAGCGGTGGTATGTTGATCGGATTCAGCCATTCGTCGTTCCTCATACTGGACAGGCAGACCGGCATACGTGCGCCGGGCGTCGGATTTCATCGACAGGACAGCGTGCCAGTATAGGGACGCGCATCGGCGCGGATAACAACCGATTTGCGCTTACGTTATTCGCGTGTCTGCAATGAAAATGCCGCGACCTCGATGTGCGGCGCACATTGCGAGAATTTGCGCGAGCACGGTGCGCAACCGCAGACATAGCGACGGCCGCGTTTGTCCGAACGGCCCAAGGCACGCTAAAGCAACAGGCGAGCCGTGCTGCGAACGCGGCGCGCTTCAAAGATCAGAAATGCTTGCGATGTGAGCGATTGCGATAGCGCGGGTGCCCAGGGAGAATGCGCAAAGCCGTCGCGCCCGCTTGTCGTATCGCGGGCGGCTGCCAAAGAGATGTCACCCGAGTGTCGTCGGGTGACGTTAGGACGAAGGTCGGGAGGCCGCATTGGCGCTTCGCGAGGCGCGAAGCGAGCGGCGCTTGCGTCCCATAGCCGCTAGCGAACCGCTTTACGGCTGAATATACAGATCGGCGAAACTGCCACGAATCCCCTCACCCGTCGGCGCGTAGTCCTTCACTTTCTTCGCAACGATCGTGATATTGGGATTTGCACCGAACTCGATCGATGGGATGTCGTCATGAACGAGTTGCTGGAACTGTATGAATAGCTGCCGGCGCTTTGCATCGTCCGTTTCCACCGATGCTGCTTCCAGAAGTCGATCGACTTCCGGACTGGAGTAATGCGCGGCATTCGAGAACGGCAGCCCGACCTTGAAGTTCTTCGACCAGAACACCCGCTGCACGCCAACCGTCGGGTCGAATGCATTCGACAGTGCTTCGAGCGTGATGTCGAAGGCACGATCGGTGTAGGCCTTCTTCACGTAGGTCGCGAAATCGTAGCTTTCGACCTCGCCGTCAATGCCGATTCGCGCGAGCGATTGCCGCACGAAATCGGCGGCACGCGGGTCCTGGAACGGGTTGAAGAGCAGGCGCAGTTTGAAGCGCTTGCCGTCCGGTCCACGTTTCAATCCAGCGGCGTCGAGCGCCGCATTGGCCTGGGCCACATCGTAGGGGAAGTAGTGAATATCGGCGTCGTGGTACTTCGTATTCGCCGCGCCGATTGCGGCCGCGGACACCTGGCCATAGCCATACCAGACGACCCGGTTCAATGCATTGACGTCGACCGCTTGCGAAATGGCCTTGCGTACCGCCCTGTCCTTAAGAACCGGCGTGTCCAGATTGAAGATCAGCTGCTGGTGGTTGCTGACGTACGGCCAGTTGGTCGTATCCACGGTGAAGTTCGGCAGCGTCGCGAAGCGCTTCACATCCGACAGCGGAATCGCCTGGTCCCCGAGGTTGGCCGCGCCGGATTCGAGCGCCGCCGCACGAGCGGCAGCATCGGGCAGGAAGCGCACGAGGATCTTGTCGATGTACGGCTTCGGTTTATCCCAGTAGTCCGGATTGCGTTCGAGAAGAATATAGCTGCCATGCACGAACGACTTGTAGATGAACGGGCCCGTGCCGACCGGAGCGCTGTTGTATGGGCTCGAAACGATGTCCGTGCCTTCGTACAGATGTTTCGGGATGATCGGCGATTCGGTGCCCGCTAGCGCGGTCAGCAGGAACGGCGCCGGCTTCGACAATTCAATCACCGCGGTGTAGGGGTCCGGGGTCTTTACGTCGGTCACGTTCGCGAACGTGCTTCGGCCCCGCGGATGCACCTGCTTGAGCGTGAGAATCGAGAACGCAACGTCGGCGGACGTGAAGGGCTTACCGTCGTGCCACTTCACACCCCGGCGAAGCGTGAAGCGATACTCGAGCCCGTCTTTACCGACCGACCATGCGGTCGCCAGCAGCGGTTGCGGATTCAGATTCTTATCGTAGGTCAGCAGCCCCTCAACCACCTTGGGACCGATCTCCGCGTTGCCGCCGGCAGTGGTCGTCAAGGGGACGATCGACGCCGGCTCCGGGGTGACGAGCCATGTCAGCGTGCCACCGTGGTTGGGCTCGGCCTGCGCGGCAAGCATGCCGGCGCACATCGTCGTCGAACTGATCAATACCCCGAAAGCGTATCCGTACCACCTGTTTCGCAAGCTCATAGTTAACCTGTTTTATTGTAAGAGTCATGGATACTAAGGCGCTTTGAACGGCTCGAAAAACAAGCAAAAGTGATTTGCTTTGCATCGCCGTTTCAGATCTCTGCCGCCTGTCTGCCTTTGGGTCTCTGCTTTACCTCGAAACTCAGCCGAGCAATCGCTCGTCGACGTGGTGCTTCGGGTGATCGAAAAAAATAGAGGCGCGTGAAACGCCACTCAGTGCCTTCCGGGTAGGCGGTCTGGTCGTATCCGTTCAGACACGTCGCGACATCCTCCACGTTGCGGATGCCGTAGAACGACTTGAGCTGATGCAGTCGCTGCGAGACCGGCGGCCTGGCGCCGCACAGTCTGATTCGCAATTGGAGAACGGAAGGCACTTAAGAAGAGTCGGAGTTCATTGGGCGCTATTAACACTACCTTCAGTCATATTCGCAGACCCCAATCCAGCCCCCGCTTTTGGCACAGTCCCGTTTCTTCACGCGTATGCCCTTGATTAACAACAGTGTCTAGCGGCGGCTATTGCCCACACACGGGGTTGGCGGTCACGGTGTCCGAAATCGGCGTCATAGTGGGCGGAACATAATAGATATAGGCACTGGCGACGCAGGCCGGCTGCCCGTCGGTTGTAACGGAACATGTGTTTCGGATGCTATTGCCGGACGCATCGGTTGCCGTGAATGCAGGGTCCGGAACCAGGTTGTCATAAGGCTGCAGTTTGTAGTTCTGGCGCAGGTCCCACAGGATGGTGTGCCAGGACTGATAGGTCTGGCTGTGATAGCCGCCGCCGCGCCCCGAACTGCCGCAGCGGGTCCACGCGTACACCTCGCCACGGATATACCCGTTCTCGTCGAATCCCGTGACATAGCTGGTCACATTCACGCCGCCACACGAGACCCCAAGCAGCGTTGGGTATCCTGGCGGCAACGGCAGGGTGGTCGGGAATGCCGGCGGCAACGGCAGGGTGACCTGAGCCTGCACAGCGGCACTCGCCAACAGTCCCAGCAAACCAATCATCTTCATGTCGTGTCTCCCGGCTGGTCGAACTGTCGTGACAGGTGGCTCGAACTGACGCATGGAGCCTCCTCGGGACTTGTGTCCGAGGAGCTGACGGTGCTTTGCGGATATCCAATAGGGAATTCGAGAGCCGGTCGTGGCATGTTTACCACCTGTTCTGTCCTTGTTATAGGCGAATTCAGGTAATGCTACGAAAAACTTGGCGCGTTGCGCCTAGGGCCGGCGCATTAAAACTGGCGATGGTTGCCGTTGTAACGCAGGCGTCGGACATTGTTTGCAGCGCATGTCCGTGACACCGATATCTACATCGTGAACGATGGACGGGAGCAATCGTCTGTATGATGATTTCCATCTTCCGCTGCAACTGGGCCACTGTCTGTTCAGCGCAAGCCGCCCATGCTGCGCCCATTGAAAGTGGGCAACGAGCCGTTCAGAGGATCGAAGGAGGTTGGCGGCTTCGACGGCGCGCTCAGCGTGTTCGTGTTCGTGTTCGTGTAGTTACGCACGACCGGCGGCAAATAGAAGAACTGCCAGCCGCCATAGGTCTTCTGATTTTCGAAGTCCTGATAGAGAAGCGGAAAACCAGCGTGTTTGATCGGCAAGTCGGTGGAACTGCTATACACGCCGTATATACGCGCGCCCTGTTGCATCAAAACCCAATCGTTCTTACCCGTCACCGGATCCGGATAGGCGCGGCGCAAATGATGCAGCGGCGCCGGAAAACGCGAGTCGTCGAGCAGTTCGTCGATCGACGCCGGCAGCGCCCTTCCAGCGCGGTAGTAGCGAAGAATCGCGAGCCGGTACTGATTGCCTACGAACAGCAGTTGCCGCTCCCGTTCGCGCTGCCGCTCAAGCGACCACACGTCGAGCGCGCCCATCAATGCGATCGACATCAGCATCAGCGCAATCAGGAGCGCCAGCAGAACCATTCCATTTTCGCGAGTGACAGGGTGACGTCGGATTGCCCGCGGGCTCACATCGCTCATTGCGCCGCTCCCGCCCGATCTTTCGGCATCCCCTGCGGACTGCTCGCCGGCATGACGTCGTAGACACCCGTCTTGCTCTCGTCAGGCGATGCCACCGCCGCCCATTTATCGTCACCGTTGATGGGGTCCACCGGAATTGCGCGCAGATAGTGCCTTGTCACCAGATCGTCGAGCGTGTCCGGGTATTGGCCGTTGTCGCCATAGTATTTGTCGATGGCGTCCCGCATCACTGCCAGGTTCTGTTGACGCACCTGCTCCTTGCCGCGCTCGATACTGTGCATGTAACGGGGCAATGCAACCGTCAGCAACAGACCGATGATCGCCATGACGACCACCAGTTCGATCAATGTGAAGCCTGTGGCTTTACGCGCGCGCACGGTTGTCATGATGCGGCTCACCACTGTTTGTATGGAATGCCGTTGATGCCGACCCGATCGGATTTCGATGTCACGTCGAACACGTCCTTACCGGCGCGCGAATTGCCGGCGGAGCCGTTGTCCGCGTCACCGCCCTCACCTGGATTCGGTGCCTCGCCGAAGGCGCGCACGTTCCACGTGTCCTCGGCCGCAATATCCGCGTCCCCGGTAAAGAACGGATCGCGGGGCACGCGGCGAAGAAACATCAGCAAGCCGCCTTTGGGATCTTTCGCATTCTTCACGCCCGTCACCATCACGGTCAGCGAGGGCGGATAGCCGGATGCATCCGCCTCCCGCTCGATCAGGCCGGTGTCGCTCGCTTCCTTGTAAGCGTCCAGTGCGGTGCGAATCTCACGCAGCGCCGCGCTCAGTTGCTGCTCCTTCTGACGCTGCACGATCAGTTCCGAGAACGGCATGATCGCGAGCGCCAGGATGCCGACAAGCGCCAGCGTAATCACCAGCTCGATCAGCGTGAAACCGCGCTGGCGAGCGCCCGACCGGCCACGCGAAGCCAATGCGTCCGCCTGCGCTTTCATGGCTCAGTAACCACCGTTCTGAATCGGACGCAGCGGGTTGTCGCTCGGCATATCCCCTGGCGGCATCACGACGTTCCCCGGCGGAAAGGCGGGCGGCGGAGCCGGCGCTTGAGCGGGTGCAGGAGCGGCCGCGGGGGCCTGAGCCTGAGTGCCTGGCTGTGCCGCATTCGCGTCTGGGGCCGCAGCGCTCTCAGCCCCGCTCTGCTCCGCTCCCGGAACCGCCACAGGGCCCGGCGGCGCCGCTGGCACGCTCGGCAGTGTCGAGAAACGGCCACCGTAGGGCGCGGGCGGAGGCGTGGTGCGCGGCGCCGGCGGCAGTTGGCCGAACGAACTGGTCGGCGGCACCGTGCCGGAACCCTGCGCAGCGGCTTGGGAATCGCGTGACGCCCCTGTCGTGCCGCCTCCGACACTGCCGGGCGCACGCACCGCGGGGACCGGCACCTGTTGAGCCGCCTCGGCGCCCACCGGATCGAGCCGCAACTGCTCCGCATGCACATTCACGTCGGTCCCCGACCACAGCTCTTGCGTATCGGCGTCGGCGGATTGCTGCGGACGCACGATATGCGGCGTAATCTGCAGCACGATTTCCGTCTTCAAGTGGTCGCCGTTGTGATTCGAGAACAGGCGCCCGAGCACGGGCAACTGTCCGAGCCCCGGCACTTTGTCGGCGGTCACGCGGTCCTCATCCTGAATCAGGCCGCCGAGGATCTGGCTCTCGCCATCGCGCACCCGCAGACTCGTCGACGCACTGCGCGTGCCGATCTGATAGGCGAGCGAAGTGAGCCCCGTTGACGAGTTACTGCTGGAAATCGTCTTGGTGATGTTGCTGACTTCGAGGTTCAGCTTCATGCCCACGTCGCCGTCACGGTAGACCTGTGGCTCGACCTCGAGCTTGATGCCGACATCGAGGTACTGAATGGTCTGTGCGTAAGACGGCCCGCTCGTGCTCGGCGTGCTCGAACTCGAAATCACCGGTACCTTGTCGCCAATCAGAATCCGCGCCTTTTCCTTGTTGCGCGCGCGGATGCGCGGACTCGCCAGCAGGTTGGCATCGACGTCGCTGAGCTTGAAGTTCGCTGTGGCCGACAGACCGCTGACGTTATATGCATTGAGCGGCAAATGACGCAACGCGCCCCACGTGTCCACGGTAGACGGCGTCGACATCGTAAATGTGTTAGGCCACTCGATACCGAGGTCGGTCAGCCGGTCGTGGGACACCTCCAGAACCTTCACTTCCAGCATCACCTCGGGCTCCGGCAGATCCTGCGCCGCGATCATTTCCTCGGCGACGCGAATCGTATCCGGCGTGCCCCGGATCGTGACGGTATTGGCGCGCTCGTCGACGACGACCTCCTTGATCTTCAACAGGCTTTTCAATAGCGACTGGACCTGCTTGGCTTCGACGTTCGACAACTGGAATGTGCGCACTTTCAGCTCCTGGTATTCGAGCTGCTTCGCGGCGGTAGCCGGGTAGATGAAAAGCGTGTTCGCGTTGAGCTGTTTCTTGTCGAGCTGGTTCTGCATCAGGATCATGTTGACCGTGTCCTGCAGCGACGCGTTGGTCACGAAGATCGTGGTCTTCAGATCGGCACGCACGTCCCGATCGAAGATCACGTTCAAGCCCGAGGTCCTCGACAACGCTTCAAACACCATCCGCACATTCGCGTCGCGGAACTGCAGCGTCACCGGTGTGCGCATGATCGACGAAGCCGCAATGTCCTCATCTTTCGCCGCACGTTGCTGCTGCCGTTTTTCGTCGATCTCCTTCGCCATCTGCAGCGCCATCGCATTGGTTGGATTCTGGGCCAGCACGCGGTGAATGCGTTCGGAAGCCAACGTATATGAACCTCGCTGCATCATCCGGTCGGCCTCCTGCAGCGAGACCAGATCGCGGCGATCCCGATCGATCGCTGCGCCGATATTGCGCCCTCGTTCGCTGTTCGGATCGAGCCGGCTGGCCGCGTAGAGCTTCTGGATCGCCAGATCGAATTGATAGCTCTGACGCAACTGGTCGGCTTCGTCGAGCAGCGCATTGACCTTATGATCGCGGTCGCGCAGATAGTTGAGCTGCAACTCGGCGTTGGTCGGATCGCTCTCACGGGTCGGCGGATGAATGCAGCCGCTGAAGGCAAGCATGGTTGCGATGCTCAGCAACGCGAGCCGCCCCGCGGCCCAATTGACGGTGGGACGCTGGTCGCGAGGCGATCTGGCAGCGGACAGATGTTTCCACGAGCCGCTGTCACCGTGGCGGCTTTCACCCCGGTTGCGTGCGGTTTTCATTTATTGTCCTTCGCTTGAGTGGTTAGTACCTGTCTCTCATTGAGAGGCAGATAAGTCAGCACGACGCCACTCTCCGAAATCGACTCGATGCGATACTGCCCGTCGATGACTTCACCCGGCGAAACGATCAGCAGGCGATCGCCGTTGCTGAGAAAAACCTGGGGTTTTGCCGCTTTGGCGTCGAGTTCGCCGAGATAGGTAAACGGCACGGGCGGCGCGGTGGGCGGCGCAACGGGCTCCGGTGGCGCGGGGGCCACGACCACGGGCGGCGGTGGCGGCAGCCACGACGACGCGGCGAACGGATTGTTCGCGGATTCAAGCGAGAGTGGCGTACGCAGCGCGCGGAGTTTGTCGCGCGCTGTCGCTGCTGATTTCGCTGACCCGGTCGTTTTGACAGGAGTCGGCGAACTTGCTGAAATTGCTGAACTCGCGGCGTTTGTCGCATTCGTCATGCTTGCCGGATTCGCTGCTTTCACTGGGCTCGCCACACTCGCGACATTCGGTGCACTTGCCACGGCCGGCGCAGCAGCCGGCACCGCACCGGCCGCACGCGCCGCCCCGTCGCGATGCAAGGCAACCATCCGCAGCGCAGCCCCGCTGCGAAGCGCGCCTGTCATCGCAGTCACGACCGTCGGCGTGCACAGCACGGCTTTCAGCTCACGCAAAGACATCCCTACCGCAGCGATCGCGCAGACCATCAGCAACACGCGGCCGACGAGATCGGGCTTCATGGCTGCGCTGCCCGATAGACGAGTTCAAAGCGCACCCGCGCATCCAGTACGTTGCCATCTACCGCGGGGCGTTCGACATGGATCTCGCGCAACGCCGCGTTCGGTACGTTATTGAGCACCGACGCCAGAAAACGCCGGATCGCACCATACTGATCCTTGACCGGCAGCAGCATCTGATAGCGCACAAAATGCGCGCTTGAATCGTTGGTCACGAGATACTCGGCCGAGCCGAGCGTCAGGTTGCTGTCGTGCGCCTGGGCGAGGATCGTCGCAATATCGTCGGCGCTCTGCGCGAAACCCGGGAACAGTTCGGGTAACGCATGAAGTGAAACCGCGTCGACAACCGCCGCACGCTCGGCGTCGGCATGACGCGCCCTGGCGGGGTGCGCAAGACGCTCGGAGTCGCGCAGCTCGTGCGAATCGACGTTTGCGTCGACTCGCATAGCCGCTACGGCGACCACCGCCGCCGCCCCCAGCAGCAATGCGCCGAGCAAGCCCGGCAGTCCGAGCGTGCGCCGCAGCTCGAAACGCCACGTGAGCAACCTGTCCTCCATCTGAGCGCCGTTCATGACTTTCTCCAGACGGCGGTAATCTGAAAGCGCACCGGCGTGCCAGGCACATTGGTTTCGATAACGTGATCGTTGAGCACGGCTTCGCGCAGCAGCACACTGCCCTGCAGATACCGGAGGTACGCGATCATTGCGTCGAAGTTCTTCGCTTCCGCGGTGATACGGATCTGGCTTTGCGCAGGACTCTGATCGATGCCTATCAGCGCGACGTCGTGGTCCGGATAGTCCTCGACGATCGACAGCAGGTCCTGCCACGGCACGGTCAACTCGCGCAACACCGCGAGGCTCTGGTTTTCCGCGAGCCGCGTGGCAGGCGTTGGCGGCGTCTTCGCGGAGTGCGATTCCGCAAACAGCCGGTGCCGCTGCGCGTCCTGTTGCGCTTGCACGCGGTCGCTTTCGTCGTAGGCGTGCCAGAGCCGTTCACCACTCACCAGCAACAACAGGCTGGCGACACACAGCAGCACCATCCCCGCGGGAGCGCCCTGCAAGCGGCGGCGGCCAAAATCGATGTGAAGGCGGGGCATCATCGCGCGGCCTCCATCAAACGATACGCGACCGGCTTGTCCATCGCCGGTTGCGCGACGCTCTGCGTCGCGCAAAAGCGCCCCTCGAATGGCGCAGGATCCAATTCGGCGCCGCACAGACATATTCTGCATTCTTCGCGTTTCCCGCTCGTTCGTCCGGCGAGACGCTCGAACGACTGTTCGGCGCGTGCGGCGATCCGCTCGGCGTCGCTAGCGTCGCCGGGAAAAATACGCTGCGAGTCATAGGCGACCCAACGGTTTTCCTCGAACAGCACAGCCTGCATCAGCGTGTCCGCGACGAACAACAGCAGCGCCGTGCCGGCGCCGGCGCCGGCGGCGTCCTGCACGCGATTGAGCAATTCTGGCAGACATAGCTTGAGAGACCGGACGTCGACGCCCGCCGCCATCCCCGCATCGTGGATGCCGTCGTGCAGCGTGCAAGCGATGGCACTCGCGAAGACCGCGTGGCCCCCGCGCTGCACCGAAAAGCGCACCTGCACGGACTCGGCCTCGATGCCATACAGATCAGAGAAGTGAGCGAGCACGATCTGGTTGGTTTCGCTTGCGCTCAGTGTGCGGAAGTCGCCGCGCAAGATGGCGTGGCTCGCCCAGAAATCGTCCAGCATGATGTGCGCCCGGCGTTTGACCAATACCGTGCGCGCCGTCTGCCCGGCGTCCGCGGCTAATGCAATGTTCAACGCGTCGAGTACGCCTCTTTCGGTGAAGCACTGCTCATCGGGAATGGCAACGCTCGTGGGTTCCGCAAGCGCTGCGGCATGACGGCGCGCAACCCTCCAGCGCGGCGCCGTCGCCGCCATGACCAGTTCGCGTGTACCGACGCCGATGGCGAGCGGACTATTCAACCATGGTGACACGGTTGATCTCCTCGAGTGTGGTTTCGCCCTGCTTCACGAGCGAGAGCGCGGCCGTGCGCATGGTCTGCATCCCATAGCGCAGTGCGGCCGCCTTGATGTGCCCAAGTGGCGCGCGCTCCGATAACAATTGCCGCAACTCGTCGTTCATGCGCAGCGTTTCCGCGACCGCGCGCCGCCCGCGGTAGCCGCTGCCACGGCAAGCCGCGCAGCCAGCGCCGTGGCGAAAGCGGTAGCTGCCCACGTTGTCCGGATCGATGCCGGAACGGGCCAATGTGTCTCGATCGACCGTGTCGTCCACCACGCAGTCGGCACAGCACTGGCGCAACAACCGCTGCGCAATCACGCCATTCAGGGCCGACACGAAGCTGTACGGATCGACGTCCATGTTCGTGAAGCGGCCTATCACGTCGAACACGTTGTTCGCGTGCACCGTCGTGAACACCTGGTGTCCGGTCAACGCCGCCTGCACGGCGATTTGCGCGGTTTCAGGATCGCGGATTTCACCGACCATGATCTTGTCCGGATCGTGCCGCAGGATCGATCGCAATCCGCGGGCGAACGTCAGTCCCTTCGCTTCATTCACCGGTATCTGCAGGATGTCCCCCAGTTGATATTCGACTGGGTCCTCGATCGTGACGATCTTTTCCAGGCCGTCGTTGATCTCGGTGAGAATCGCGTACAACGTCGTCGTTTTGCCGCTGCCCGTCGGCCCCGTCACCAGCAGCATTCCGTAGGGCATGGACGCCACCGAGCGCATGAAGCGCGTGTCGTCGCTACGAAATCCCAGTGTTTCGAGTGTCAATCCGCCCGGCGCCTGCGAAAGCTGATAACGGTCGAGAATGCGCAGGACCGCATCTTCGCCGAACTGGTTCGGCATGATCGACACGCGAAAGTCGATTTCGCGGCCCGCGTACACCGCCTTGAAGCGACCGTCCTGTGGCACGCGGCGCTCCGCGATGTCGAGTTCGGAGATGACCTTCACGCGCGACAGCACCTGGTCCGCGACATCGCGTCCCTCGGCACGGCCGACCACGGTCAGCACGCCATCCACCCGGCACTTGATCTTCAGCCCGTTTGCACGGCATTCCAGATGGATGTCGCTCGCCATCATCTTCAACGCGTCGTAGATGGTGGAGTTGAGCAGACGCACCACGGCGCTGTCGTCGCTGCTGATGCCCTGCAACGTCAGCGCGAGCGAAGCGGGATCGGCGGTGTGCTGCACCTCATCGTCGAGGGCGAGCGAATCCATCGCGCGCACGTCTTTTTCGCGCATGGCGAGCCACGCGGTGAGGTCACCGACGCTCGCCAGCGCCCAGCTGTACCGCGAAGTGGGCCGCGCACGCATCCGGTGCTCCATCACGCCGCGCGTGCGGGCGTCGAGCGGATCGGCGATCACGAACAGCAGCGCGCCGTTCTGATCCGGCTCGCGAAAGCACACGCACAGCCGGGTGGTGGCTTCGACGAACGGCAGTACCTCGAAATCCGCTTCCAGCCGGTTCAATTCCTGCATGCCGATCGACTTCATGCGGAACTGCCCGGCGAGCCGAACCACCATTTCGTCGGCGCTTAGCGACGCCTGCACCATCAACTCTTCCAGTGCGCGAATGCCCGAGCCGTGCGTGTCGCTGAGCGCGCGCAGCGCGTCACGCAATTCAACGCCCTGAGATTGCGGTGCCTCGCTGATCGTATCCATGCGTTTCCCCTCGACACGGCCTACTGGATGCTCGACGCAATTTCAAAGATCGGCATGTACATCAACACGACAATCCCTCCGATCACCACGCCGATGAAAATCATCATCGCCGGCTCGATCAGTCGTGAAATCAGATCGATCGTGCGCGACACTTGCGCTTCCTGGAATGCGGCGATTCTGTCGAGAACAGGACCCAGGCCACCGGTCTTCTCAGCGACGGTCAGCAAGCGATAGGTAATCGCGTTGGCGAGACCCGCTTGCTGGAACGCGTCGGAGATCCTCGCGCCATTGCGTACCTGCTGCATGGCACTTTCCACGGCCGTCTGATCGGCCCGGCTCACAAGTCCACTGGCGAGTGTGAAGGCACGCGTGGCGGGAATGCCGCCTTCGACCAGCATCGCTGTAGTGCGAAAAAACTGCGACTGGCGAAACACGCGGAAGTGCAGACCAATCCCCGGCAATGCGAGCAGGCGATCCGCGATCCAGTTGCGCGCCGCGACCCGGCGCAGCGCGACGCCGACCGTCACCGCCACCACGGCGAGGCCCACAGTGATGGCCATTCCGTGGGCATGCACCATGCCGCCCCAGGCCATCAGCAACTGTGAGAGCAGCGGCAGCTCGCGTCCGCTATGCTCGAGCAGGGTCGCAAAGCGCGGCACGACGAAACCCAGCAGAAACAGCACGACGGCCGCGCCTACGAGCAGTAGCACGGATGGATAGATCGCGGCCGACACCACGCGGCCGCGCAGTTCGTGAAGCAGCGCACTGTTGCGTGAATAGCGCGTCAGACTGTCGGCAAGACCGCCGGTCTGTTCACTGGCTTTCACGCACGCCACGAGGATAGGGGGAAACACGCGGCTAGCATGCTCGAGCGCCGCGGACAGCGAGTGCCCTTCTTCGAGCTGCCGCAGCAGATCGCCATAGATCTCCGCCGACGCCTCGCGGCGCTCATTGCCGCGTAGCGTGCGCAATGCGTCGATCACGCCGACGCCGGCATCGAGCAATGCCGCGAGTTCGCGCGCGAACAGCTCGACGTTGAATTTCGCGCCCGGCATTGCGCTCCAGCCAGACCGGCGCTGACCTCGCGCTTGCGCGCGTACCGACACCACGCGCAATCCCCTTGCGCGCGCGAGCGCTATTGCGGCTGCGGACGAATCGCAGTCGACGCGAAGCGTCTGCACTGAACCGCTGGTATCGAAGCCGCGCAGCAGGTACTTCACGTCGATTCTCCTCGCTGAGAGCCGCACTACCAGGACGTGACGTTCGTGTTCTCACCGGTGCCGCCCGCCTTGCCGTCCTTACCAAGCGAGTACAGGTCGTAGTCGCCATGCTCGCCGGGCGAGCGGTAATGGTAGGGGCGACCCCACGGATCCGGCGGCACCGCTTTCTGCAGATACGGGCCACTCCAGTTCGTTGCGTCCTGAGGTTTGGTCATCAGAGCCTGAAGGCCTTCCTCGGTCGTCGGATAGACGCCCATGTCGAGCCTGTATTGATCGAGCGCCTTGCTCAACGAGTCGATCTGGGCCCGCGCGATCTTGGTGTTCGACTTGCCAACCTGTTCGAAATAGCGCGGCGCGACCAGCCCCGCGAGCAAGCCGATGATGACCATGACCACGAGCAGTTCGAGCAGCGTGAAACCGCCGTTGCGCCGACGTGCATCGCCAATGCCTGGAGGGAACGTCACGCTGCTGCGCATGGCGGCCCTGATCGGGAAAGATTCGTTGCGCACGGTGCCCCCTTTCTGTCGACCCACCGGCCCGATAACACCAGAGCCGTTTTACTCATTCTTGTTCAGGTGGACACCGGCAAGAAGTAGGGAGACCAGACCAAAGGGATGGGTAAAGACCCTCCAGTTCCCGCGTCGTTCACAGGAAGCGATCGAGCGCGCGCGCCGGTTTCGACAACGGCAGCACACCCATGTCGAGCGCGATCAGCACGAGGCCGGTGACGTTCGTCACGTCGAGCTTGCGCATCAGGCTCGCGCGGTGCTTTTCGATGGTCTTCGGGCTGAGTTGCAGATACTCGCCGACCTGCCGATTGGTGCAGCCTTCCGCGACAAGCCTCAGCACCGCGCGTTCGCGAGCGGTCAAGGTGTGCCATAGCTGCGCATGGCGCGAAACGCCTGGCAGCGGATCGCACGATACGCCGTTCCCGGCATGCTGTTCGAACGCGGGGTTGCGTTTGCCCTCCATCACGAGGCGCATTTCGCCGACGAGTTCTTCGAACGAGGCGTCCTTGATCACGTAGCCATCGGCGCCCGCCGCGAACGCCTCCTGCACGTGTTCGTCGCTGCTGTGGATCGTCAGCGCGATGATCCGCACCTGCGGGATCCGATACTTGATCACGGTAATGGCCTCGATGCCGCTCATGCCTGGCATCGAGAGATCCATCAGGATCAGATCGGGCCGGATGGCCCAGGCGAGACTGCACGCCTTGATACCGTCGGTCGCCTCGCCCGCGACGGTGTAGTCAGGCAGGGAGGACACCATCGTACGGAGACCGCCGCGCAACAGATGCTGATCCTCGGCGATGAGTACGTGATAAGTCGTCGCCACTTTGCTCGCTCCTGGCGGCCCGCCATGACTAGTTCGAGGCGACGACGTCGTGGTAAGCACTCAGCAGTTCGGCCGGCGTTGCGAGACCGTCCAGACGCAGCCACGGCTCGCCGGGTGCCGCGCGGAAAAAGACTACGGCGGTGTGATTCATCTTGTCGCCACGATAGACGTTGAACGCGCGTTGAGCCGCGATACTAGCCTCGACGGTGCCGGTGTAGTGCTGCCACTCGGGGCCGGCATCGAAGCGGGCGGCGTAGGCCTTCAGGCGGGCTGTCGTGTCCTCTTCGGGATCGATCGAGATCGACACGAGATGAACCTTGTCACGGTCGGCGCCGAGCCTCGCTTGCAATTCCTCGAAGGTTTGACTGACCATTGGGCATATCGTCGTGCAACTCGTGTAGATGAACGTCAGGATGACCGGACGGCCGTCGTTCAGCTCGTCGGGGAGCGAAACAGCTTTGCCGTCGTCGCGAACCAGCGTCACCGCGGGCAGTGTGTATTGCACAGTCGAGCGCACCGTGCCCGTGGTCATGTCATGGTGGTGATGCATGTGCATCGCGGTGTCGTGGGCCATCTCATGGGCCATCTTCCCGGCAGGCGCCGGCTGCATGTCCGTCGCCTGATGATGTTGCACCTCGATCGCGGCGCCATCGGCGACGTCTTCGGCAGTCGCGGCCACGGTGCCGACGCCTGTCAGCCCTGCGCCGGTCAGCACGAGCGCGCGGATCATCCATGTGCGGTTCGTCTTCATGGGGTCTCCTGAGACAATGGAATGGCAATGGCGCGATAAGAAGCACAGCGACGCGCCCGGCCGTTCAATTCAGTCTCATGAAATCGCCCGCGCACGTCATTGGATAAAGTCCCCCAAAACGCGGTAGGGTACGTCTACCAGCGGTAACATCCACCCCGCATAAAGCGGAGTGTCCCCCGCGTGACGTGCGTAGTTGTCCCGTTGGCAGAGCGACGTGCGCGGACCTACAATTCATAACCAATGCTTAAGGTTTCCTTAAGCAAACTCGCTGGGGAGATCCCATGCAGGCACCTCCGCCCGCTGCACGGCAACTGAGGTTGCGCGACCTTGTCGATGCGATGCGCAAGCTTGGGATCGCGGCGCGACTCGACGAAACGCGACTGGACAACGTCACTGACGCGCGCGGCGCCGCGCTTGCGATCCTGTCGGCGCATGGCGCGTTCCTGTCGGTGAACCGCAGCGCCGCAGCGTTGCTCGGATACGCGAACGGCGAACTCGTCGGCCGCTCGCTGCTTGACATGGCGCCCGAGGGCGAACGCGCATCGCTCGCCGCCCAGCTATCGGTCGATCCCGCTCACGACTTTGCTCCGATCACCACGATGCTGACCTTGCGCAATGGCCGTCCCACCTTGCTGTTACTGCACCGCCAACCGATCGCGTCCGACGAGGCGCAGCAGAGACCGCCCGATGGGCAAGCCGCGCAACTGATGCTCTTCGAGGAACCCCTTGCAGCCGATGCCTCGCTTGCGCCTGGCGTCCATCTCCCCAAAGCGGCGGCCCGCGATCGGCTGAAGTATCTGATGATCGGTCAGCAACGCGAGCGTCAACGCCTCGCCGCCGAACTGCACGACGGTCTAGGCCAGGCGCTCACGCTGATCAAGCTGATGGTCGAGGACTCGCGCATGCGCCTGCGTCACGGACAAGCCGAAGACGCCGCGCAAAAGCTCGACGCCACCGTCCTGCAAATCCGCGAGGCGATCGGCGAGATGCGACAGATATGCGGCGAACTCCGTCCGCTAGCACTCGACCGGCTGGGTCTCGCCGTCGCGTTGAGCACGCTGTGCCGGCGCGTCGAGCGCAGTGCCGAAGGCCTGGCGGTGAACTTCCGCTGCGACGTCGACGACCGCGATGTGCCCGACTACCTGAAGGCGGACATTTTCCGCCTCGCTCAGGAAGCGCTCAATAACATCGTCAAACACGCAGCGGCAACCGAGATCCGGCTCACCCTGCAACGGATCGACACCGGTCTGCTGCTCACCGTTCAGGACAACGGCACCGGCTACGATACGCGCCCCCTGTCACCTGAGGACATTGGTTCGATGGGCCTCGGCCTCGCCGGCATGCAACACCGTGTCGAATCGCAGGGTGGCTTTCTCTCGATCCACTCTTCCGACGCCATCGGCACACTCGTATCGGCGAGTTGGACGCTTTGACGGACACCGCCGGCTCACCCCCGCGCGCTGCCCTCATCCGGCTGCTGGTCCACTGAGCCTCGACGCTGGCAGTTCCTCGACATCGCCGGGTGCCGCTGGCGGCTCCGGATGCGCAACCGGCGGCTGGACTGGCTTGTCGGAATCGCGTTCCGCGCATTTGGTCGCGAGCGAAGTCAACAGCCCCATGCTGATCGCGACCAGCACGAGTTCCGTCAGATTCTCGATGGCGAGCTTGTGCATCACGCTCGCCCGATACTTCTCGATCGTCTTCGGGCTGAGGTTCAGATACTCTCCGACCTGGCGGTTGGTACGCCCTTCAGCAATCAGCTTCAGCACACTGCGCTCGCGCGCCGTGAGAATGTCCCACGCGTTCTTCGGCGCCACTGCTTCGCGGCCGGTAATGAAAGAGTCGACCATGTAGCCGTACACATCGGCGCTCAGATGCTTTTTTCCCTGCATCACCGCGCGCATCGCAACAATCAGTTCGTCGAACGAAACATCTTTCAGCACATAACCGTCGACGCCCGCACGCAGCGCTTCACGCACGTACTCTTCGTTTTGATGCACGGTGAGCGCCAGGATACGCACGTGAGGCGAACGGCGCTTGATCGCCGCGCTCGCGTCGATGCCGTTCATGCCGCGCATCGACAGATCCATCAGGATCAGATCAGGATTGAGCGCCATGGCGAACTGGCAGGCTTGCTTGCCGTCCGTCGCCTCTCCGACAACAGGAAATTCGCCTTGTGCTGACAGCATCGAGCACAATCCTTTTCGCAGCAGATCATGATCCTCGCTGACCAGGACGCGATATTTGGTATTCACGATCCCCACTCCCTCGTTAGAGCATGGACGGTTGATTCATCAACCGTAAGCGCCTGTGGCAGGACGATTTTCTTCTTTCAAATATTTCTTTCTGATTCCTTGGATATTTCTTTCCAATAAATTAACCTATCCTTACTTTGACTTAACATATTTTTTGACCACATCCGATTGCCCGCGCGGCCTTGCTGTGCAAGGTTCGCGCCATCTGGCTCAGGACCTTTTCCAGAGTCGGGAAGCACGACGCAACCTTTAGTTTGAT
This sequence comes from Burkholderia sp. JPY481, assembly GCF_038900515.1. NCBI lineage: Bacteria > Pseudomonadati > Pseudomonadota > Betaproteobacteria > Burkholderiales > Burkholderiaceae > Burkholderia > Burkholderia sp. JPY481. The sequence continues at coordinate 97,106 of NZ_JAYMRT010000012.1, read as the reverse complement.
TAACTAAGTTGGCGAAAAACGTTTCAAAACAGATACGTTCGACGGAAAAACTGATTTTGGTAAAAATAGGAATAAAGTGCGTCCTTCCTGTGTTTCGCGAATGCGAGGTAGTACAAACTACGCCATCCGCCCCCATCGGAACTATTTTCCTTCCTTGAGGCGAATGACAAACAATAGCCAAGCCTGACGGATCTCACGATTCGTTACAGATGTAACATTCCTGCAAATCAGTAAATACCCTCCTCGGCGCACCTCCAAAAGTAGGAGGGTGCCCCATTGCTCAGGTCCTTTTGCGCGACTCACAATGACGACGCGGAGGGATGTCGAACATGCGCAAGCGCTCTTTTTTGCTGTCGGCGAGTACGCTTCGGGCGGTCACGATGACCCTCGGCATGACATCAACTGGGCTCGCGCATGCGGACATCTTTGGCGCGGTCGACAGCCAAGGTGCGATCGTCCTGACCAATACACCGGGCACGGCGGGACTGCGCGTGATCGTCGCGGGGGACCCGCCGCCCGAGCGAAGTGCGAAACGTACAAACAGCACATTCAGCGCCGTGATCGAAGAAGCAAGCCGCACCTTTCGCGTGGCGCCCGAACTGCTGCGCGCGGTGATCGACGTCGAGTCGCGCTACAACCCGAATGCGGTATCGGACAAAGGTGCCCAAGGTCTCATGCAGTTGATGCCCGACACCGCGCGGCGCTTTTCGGGCGGCAACATGTTCAATCCGCGCGACAACGTGCTGGCAGGCGCGCGCTATCTACGCTTCCTGCTCGATCTCTTCCAGGACGACATGGAACTTGCGCTGGCCGCGTACAACGCGGGCGAGAACGCCGTGATCAAGGCCGGCTATCGCATCCCTTCGATCCCCGAGACGCGTCAGTACGTGCCGCGCGTGCTGGACCGCTACCGGCGTCTGCTGACGGTCAGCGGCTGATGCGCGCCGGCGGCGCTGTCATGCCGCCCTGCCCGGCTGCTAGGGCACGATCCACGCGCCATCGGCAACGACACGCGTGTTCTCGGGTTGCGCAAAGCGAACGAGATAACCGCCCTTCGAGGCAAAGCGCTGACCCGGCGCGAGCGTCAGGCGCGGATAGTAGCCCGTCAGGATCCGATGGTCGAGCATGTCATCGACGCGTTCTACCAGGTAGTCTCTGACGAACGCATCGGCCATGTGACTGAGGGTCTCGGCGAGCAGCCCGCACGCGAGATAGGTATCCGCCTGAACGCGCTCGTCGACGACCTGAATATGCCTGATCGCGAACCAGCCGAACGCGTAATCGACACGCACGCGCCGTCCCTCGGGCAGGTCGACCGGATAGGCGATACGCGCGGCGTCGCGCCACCTTTGCGGCAAGGGTATGCGGTCCAGGCCACCCATCAGTCCCGACACAAAGACCTGAGTCGAAGCGGGCGGCTTGCCTGCGACCGCCGCGATATCAGGTGGCCGCAGCCACAGCACCAGCGCATCTGTTCCACGCGCACCGCGAAGCGCTTCGGCAACGCTATCGCCCGGCGCGAGCCTGTGGCTCGATACGCTCACGCCGTGGTCCTTCAGTGCGCTCGCGAGCGCAAGCGCCGCCGCCTCGCCGCTGTCGCCCGCGCGATACACCTGGCGTACGGTCTTCACCATGCCAGCCGGTGAGCCGCTATTCGCGTCGAGAATACGCTTCGCGATCAGCCCGGCCTCGAGCAGAACGCCCTTCGAGAAATACATCGAGTAAAAGTCCTGGTCGGTCTCGACTGGCACGTCGACGTTGGGAAAGAGGCACGGCACCGCTTCCTGCTCGCAGAAGTCGTGAACGGGCGCCCAGTTCTTGCCGCCGATTCCCGACAACACCGCAAATACGGGTTGCTGCGTCAGATACGCTTTCAACTGCTCGTGCCAGGTCTCGGGTGGGCCGTGCAGTTCCCACACATGCAACTCCCAGCGCCGGTTGACCATGAACATCATCTTGCGCGAGGTGCGCAGCGGCGGCGTTGCACCGAGCGGCGAAGCGTTCTTGTCGGCGAAATAATGTTCCAGCACGTCGAGCATGCCGCGCCGTTTCACCGGATCCGCGTCCGGTGTGATGATCGTCGCGAAGTGCAGCACGGTATCCGTGACGCCCGGCGCCCTGCGCCGGTCGAGCCGCTTCAGATAGCCGATCAACGCCGCCATGTCCGCGTCGTTCAGCGCGAACTGCGGCATCAGATTGCTGAGTGGCTTGCCCTCGGAGTCGACGCCTTCGCGGATCGCACGGGCGATCGTCGCGTCCGTGTACGGCTCGCGATTGGCCCGCATGCCGTCGACGTAGGGCATCTCCAGCTCCTCGGGATTCTGAACCCGCGGGTGGAACAGATACTGCCCGCTGATCGGCGGAATGGTGTTGTTGCCTTCGCGCGCGCCGAGCCCGCTGCGCCGGTGGCAATTCATGCATGCGACGGCGGCGCCTTGCATGCGCACGCCGCCATCGTGGCTCGCTTGAACCGCTTCCCCGGAGCCGGCAATGCCGCGCTGGTAGATCGACTCGCCGGCATCGATGGGAGGCGCGCCGCGCGCTAGTTGCACGCCGGCCAGCAGCAGCGCGGCAAGCGCGGCCGCTACCCCAAAGAACCCGGCGCGGCGCATGACTAAGGAACCGGCCGGACCGGCGAGCCGCTCGCCGGCGAGGTGTCGGCGCCGATCGTGACGGAAGCGTGCCGCCCCTGCCAAACAGGTTTGGCGAACGTCAATCTGTCGAGGGGCGGATTGAGCGTGACCTTGTCGATCACCAGCCGGTCTTTCCTATCCGTCCCGATCGGGCCGCTTTCGATGACGAACGGAATCCGCACGCCATCCACGTCCCTGAAGTCGCGATACATCACCTCGACGATCGCGGGCTGGCCCGAAGGACCGCGCGCCTCGCGGTCGGACTTCACATCGAGGAAATTCTGCGCGTCGACCCACACGTGGCGCGTCGCACCGGAGGGCAAGCGCAGCGACAGACGATAGGTATCGCGTCCTTCGACCTTGTCGGTGCCTTCGAGTGCGACGTCGATGCCCTTCGCGGCGTGATCGAGCAACGGGCCGTCGATGACCTGCGCGTCGCGCGCGAACTTCACTTCATCGCTCGTATAGGGGCGCACATCCGGACCGCCGCTTCCCGACGGGCGCACTTTCCAGCCTTCCTTGCCGTCGAATACGTGCACGATCATCTGATTGGCCGCCGTGACCTCGAAGCGAGTAAGGTCGGGACGTTTCAACGTGAGCATGAATGGCAGATTCGACGCGGGTGCATTCGGACTGTCCACGTGCCCGACCCACTCCATCGACATGACCTTGCGCCAGGCATCCGCGCCGCCGCGAGCCTCGGCGTTCCTCGCGACGATTTCCTCCGTGCCAAGGCTGTCGTCCGACCTCGCGGCCGGCATCTGCTCCAGCGCGAACGCGGCGGCGATCGCCACCAGCAACCACCACCAAGAAATCCGTTTCATGACCTTCTCCCGGTGTGCTGCCGTCGCTAGCGAGCCGGCACCTTGACCATGACGAGTTGCGGCTTGGCGAACAGCGAATCGTCGGCGGCCTGATTCACCGTCACGTGCTGAATCGTCATCTGATGGGTCTGCTTCACGCCCGCGACTATTGTCTCGAGCGTATGCGGCACGACCAGGCCGTTTTCCGCGTGGTAATCGCGGAAGTAGACGGCGACGTTGTGCATGCGCCCGTCAAGCTTGCGCGGGTCGCCATCCATTTTCAGCTCGAGAAAGTTCGTCGCGTCGATCCACACATGACGCTCGGTGTGATCTTTCGTCGTCAGCATGAGCCTGTAGGCGCGGTGGCCCTCCACGGTATCCATGCCCTGCACCGCGACCTGGCTGCCCTTGCTCGCGTAGTCGATCAGCGGGCCGTCGAGATCGGCGGTGTTCGCGGCCGATTTCGCCTCGGCGGACGTATAAGGCTCGGCGTCATTTCGTCCGAGGAACGGCCGGACTTTCCAGCCTTGCGAACCGTCGTAGACCTGATACGCGGTCTGATTGTCGAAACGAAGTTCAAAGCGGCTCTTGTGCGGCCGCTTCATCGTCATCGTGAACGGCAGCTTGACTGGTTTGGTGCCGCCCACGTCGATCTGTCCTGTCATCGTTATCGTGTTGACGGCGTGCCACGCCTTCAGACCGCCGCGCGCAGCGACGTTGCGCTCCACGATCTGCGCCGCGCTCAGGTCGGCCGCCGACGCCGCGGCCGGCATCAGGGCCGCGGCCAGCAAGGCCGCCATCGGGACCGTCATCGAAAACAACCGCTTCATGGCTCACCCCTCCCTTTCTTCGCGGATCGCTGACGCGATCATTCGACCACCAGTCCATCGATATGAAACGTGCCGATCAGCACGTTGACGCGATCGCCTGCCCTGATCAGGTTGCCTTTGTTGGAGAACACCACCCAGTATTGCTGGCCGACCTCCTGCGGACCGGTCTGGCGAAGCTGGCCGATCGTGTCCATCACCGGCACTTCGAGCAATGCATGACTTCTCTCGCCATACAGATACGGCGTCGAGTTCTTGTCGCCGAGCAACTGCGCGACCGCCGGGTCGGTGACCCGATAGCTGAAGCGCAGCAGATTGCCGGAGGCGGTGCGCCGCACGCTCAGGTTGTCGACGCCATGCATCATTTGATACAGCTGCTGCGCGTGCTGCGGCACTTTCACCGGCATATACGGCGACGCCCCTGCCGAAGTCGCGGCCGCCGGGTTTTGCTGCGCCGCGGCTGCATCCAGCATGGTCGCGGCCAGACAAACTCCCGATAGCAGCGATGCTCTGCGCCACGCCGACGACAATGGGTGTTTCATGGCAAGGCTCCCGTCAGGGTACTTTGCACCTGAGTCGCGTCGTTGATGACGTTCAGCAACTGGTCGAGCCCTGCGGGACCGAACGACAGATTGCTTCCTGTCACCAGCCCAGCGAGACCGGCAAGTCCACCCGTGCGCGGCAACTCGACCGCGCCGATATCGACCCCCCCGTTTTGCGGGCGGGCCGTGCCGAAGAAGTCGTGGTTCGGCGCACCAACCGGCGTGGCTGCGTTGACCGCCGGCGAATTCGACTGGATCGCATAGTTGCCGAGCGGCACGCCGTAGCCGGCGGTGCCCGACGGGATCGTCGCGTTGAACAGCGACAGCGGCCCGTACGACATGTTGATCCAGTTGTTGCCTTCATCCGGCGTGGCCGAGGGCAGCAGGCTGAAGAGCGGATTCGGCAGCACCGTGTCGGCAATCCCCGGAGGCACCGCAAAGCCGTTACCGCCACCTTCAGGCGGCACACGCGAACCGTTGCAGTACTGGCTGACCACGTTCGGATTCGCACCGCTGTTGTGCGCGTTCGGGTAATCGCCGGCATCGGTCAGGATCGAATACTGCGGGGCCAGCGTCACCCCCGACTCGTGAGTCGAGGGCTTCACATCGCCATACGCGCCGATGTCCCAATACATCGCATGCGGATCGCAATACCCGGTCTTCTGGCCCGACTGGTTCAGCGTCGGGTTCAGTGCGACCGTGTTCTGCAGGCCCGGAATGTTCGGATTGAGTCCAGCCACGGTGATATAGAACGAGCGGTTTTGCCAGAACACGTTGTTCGTCAGCACCGGGTTGGAGAACCTCGTGCAGTTCGGCAGGTTGCCAGGACACACCACGTTCGGGCTCGTGAACGCACTGATGAAGTTCGACGTATGCCGCGCGACCTCGAGACCCGACGGTTGGAACGTGGATGTCGTGATCGGGCTGCAGGTCGTTTCGGCGCCCACCGTCGTGCAGTTCGGCGGCCCGACGTTCGCCTGTGCAGCCAGCGCCGTGTTGAACAGCACGCCGGCCGACGAAGTCGAATCGTTCGAGATCACCGTGTTATTGACGAAGCTCACCCGCACCGCGTCCTGCAGCGACACGCCACCACCCGACCAGCCCGCCACGTTGTTCGCGATGATGTTGTTGATCACGCTAACGTCGTGCCACGCGTTGCGGTTGTTCGGACTGCGCTGCACGTCCGTGCCGTTGATGTTCTGCAAGCGCAGACCGCCGCCTTTACCGCTTTCCGCGGTATTGCCGACAATCAGGTTGCCATCGATCACGAGGCCCGGGCCGACGCCGTCGGAAAGCTGCGGCGCGCAGTCGATGTCGACCGTCGAGTTTTCACAGAAGGTGCCGTCCGGCGGCACGCCCTGGGCGATGATGCCGCCGCCGTACGTGGGCAACGTCGGGTTGTTGCTCTGGTTGAAGATCACCCAGTTGTGCGAGATGTCGCCGTTGTAGCTGAAGCCGAAGTGAGCGATGCCGCCGCCGTCGCCGCTGCTGATATTGCCGCACACCCAGTTGTAGTTGAAGTGATAGTTGTCGGCGCCCGAGCAGAACGTCACACCGGCTGCGGACGAAGGCGTCGTCGAGTTGATTTCATCGCCATACGATGCGTTCGCGGTCACCGCGTTGTGGTGCACGTTCACATGGGTGTTGTACGCGAACGGCAACTGCGTGATGCCGTTCGCCGCGATCGTGCCGTCCGGCACTTCGACCTGGCCGATCGTGATGCCGCCCGTGAGCGTTCCGGCGTTGCTCGACACGCGGTTGTTCGACACCTCCGTGTAGTGGTTCCAGCCGTGCAGGAAGATCCCGCCCCCGCCTTGCGAGCTATTCGTGAAGGTCATGCCGTCCACCCGCGACGGATTGCACAGGAAGTTGCTGGGGTACTGAGTGCAATCCGTGTTGCTGCTGGTGAGCGGCGTGCAGATGCCGTTGGCCGTGCAGTTCGGATCTGCCGCGTTGTTCACGTCGCGCACGCCCTTGGCGAGCACCGTGATGGCGGCGCCTTCGTAGGCACCCATCAGCGTGGGTTCGATCAGCAGTTCGCCGAGGTTGCCGTTGAGCGTGTTGTCCCAGCCTATCGTCGGTTCCAGCGGAATCGCATCCACTTTTCGTTGCATCGCGGTGCTGCACGAGTACTTTCCGGTCGGGTCGTACGGGTTGCCGGAGCTGATCAGCCCACCGTTTAGCGCCACGCCGAACAGGCAGTCGACCTGTCTGCGCCACGGGTCCATCTTGCCGGACGGGTGGGGATTCGCGTTGACCGTCACGGAACTCGCGCCGACGCCTTGCAGACGAACCGGCTTCCACATCAACAGCATCTCGTTGTAGACGCCGGGTCCGACGATGATCATGTCACCCGGGGTTGCACTATCGATGGCCTTCTGAATGGCGTTGCTCGTGCCGTTCTCGCCAGCCACATACGTCGGCGCCTTGCCGCCGATCGTGACCGTGACGGTATCGATCGACTTCTTGCCGTTGCCGGCCGTAATCGACAGTTCACCGCAACGCGTCGTCGTGTTGACGCCACGCTGCTGGATCGTGCAGCTCGATTGCGCCGCGCTCAGGTTCGGCACCGTCACCGTGATCTGCGTGTCGCTCCACGAGGTCACCGGCGCGACGACACCGCCAATCGTCACGGTGCCCGTGCCCTGCGCGGCCCCGAAGCCATAGTGACGCGTGACGAACTTCTGGTTATACGGCGCCGTGGTCGCGGCCGGTCCTGTATAGGCATGGTTGACCACGGTCTGGTCGCCGAGCGATTTGATCGTCAGCGCATGGCCGGCCGCACTGACCCACGGACCCGCCCCGCCGCCGCTCGAGTCGCCGGTCACCGTCGAGACGGCCGGGGTCGCGTCGGGATACGCGCAGTCGGGCTGGTTGTAGCCGTCCGCGAACGCCTGGACCGGCACGACCGGGGTATCCATGTACTGCGTCTGGCCGGGCATGAACGGAATCTCGTAGCAGAACTGGCTGTACGCCGGGTTATAGAGCGGATCGCGTTTCGTCTGGCCGGGATGCGCCGGATCGGGCATGTCGGGATCGTTCATGCAGGCCACCATCATGGTCGGCGCGTAACCCGTCGGGTTCGGCGGATTCACTTGCCACGTCGAATAGTTCAGGCCGTTGAAGATGCCCCACTGATCCGAATACACACGCGACACTTCGTTGCCGGCAAAGTCCTTCAGCGAAACCGGCACGTTCGGCACCGCGAACTTTTCACCGAACTGCGGCGAGTACGGGTCGAATTCCGACGAGAAGTCATCCAGCATGAAGCCCGTGAAGTGAGCGGCGACATGCGTGGAGCTGAACACCCAGAACTTCGCGACCGCCGACATCTGGTTGGTCAGCGTGACTTCCTTGCGGTCGCACAGATGCCGGGACGCGCCCGCGAACGGTGCGACTTCCTGCGAACCGGGGAACAGGCTGATGTAGTCGGGCACGATCCGCAGCGCGCCCACGCACGGCCAGGCAGGTTGAATGACGCCGGTGACCTCTTCGTTGCGAGGCTGCATGCCGAGATCCGTGGTCGGGTTCTGCGCATTGTTGGCGTTGTAGCTCGAATTCACCGCCGCCTGGTCGGGCAGGATGAAGATGTTGCCGAGACTGCCGAACTGTTGCGTCACCGGCGCGATGTAGTTATCGCCGATCAGGATGTTCTTGTCCTCCTCCTTCACGAGTTCATAACCCGGCGGGACGATGACTTCGACCACGTACTTGCCTGCGGGCAGCATCTTCGTGCCGTCGCCGGACGGGTTGGTCACGCAGATCGAGCAGTTCGTGCCGGTCGGCTTGCCGGTGGTCGGGTTGCGGCCCGTCACGCTCGGGAACTGATACATCCCGTCATACGGCGCGGGCTGCAACTGGTTGAACGCGTGCATGCCGTCATAACACTTGAATTGCGAGTTTGCCGGCAACGCGCGCTGCTGGGAATCGAGCCACTGCTTCGAGTTTTTCAGCGTGAAGAAGAACGGGTCCGTGGTTTCCTGGCCCGGACAGTTCATGTTCGGCACGCCGTCCGAGCGGAAGCCCTGCGCCCAGTCGTCCCAACTGCTGGTTTTGGTCGTATCCACGAGCGCGAGGCTCTGGGTGCCGTCCGCGGCAACGTTCTCCTGATAGAGGTTCACGGTGACGTTCGGCACGTTCGGCGTCCAGCTCGTGTGGACGAGCTGGGCCGGGTCGTCGAACGGCCGTGTCGACGCATAGACTACTTCGCCGTGAATGCCGCCGTTTTCGGTCGGGCCGAACGGCGCCTTGCCGAATTCGATGAACGAGCTCTGACCGGAGAAGCCTTGCCAGCCCATGGTCGTCACCCATGGCGGATCGATCCGTCCCGTCGATGGATTGGTGCCTGAGCGATCGTTGCAGTCCGCGTCGTTGCAATACACCGAGCCGGGAAAGCGCAGGTTGGTTGGCAGGTGCGACGTCGCGGATTCCTTGGTGTTGGCGTAGTGAGCCGCAATGGTCGAGGTGCCGCCGCCGGGCGTGCCATCCGGCGGACCGCCCGCATCGTAGACCGCATGGACGCCGGTCTGCTTGTAGCGCGTCGTATCGGTCTCGGCGATGTACCAGTTGAACAGCGGGAATACTTCGTTGAACGACGCATAGCCGTTCAGGTCGGTGGTATTGAAGTTCGAATAGCTGCCGTCGCGGAACCGGATGGTGGTGGGTACGAGCGCGACACCGGGCTTGCTGGCATCCGACACGCCATTGCCATTGGTATCGAGGAAGGTTCGCGTGTACAGATTGGTGTGCCATTGAAGCACTGACAGCTCGCCGACGTTCGCCGTCTGTCCGCCCTTCACCGCTGCGGCCGTCGCCAGCCCGTCGACGATCTGATCGTTCCACTGATCGAACACCGTGATTCTGTACGTGCCGTCGGGCAAGCCGCTCACGCTGAACGAGCCGTCGGCCGCGCACTTGGTGAACGCAACATCCTCGCCGTCCGGATCGCCGACGCTCACATAACACTGCGTGAAGCTGAGCGAGTCGCGCGAGCCGGCGCCATAGAGGTTTTCATTAGGCGGCCGGCTGTAGTGCAGGTTGGTAATCCGGCCTTTGATGCCGTTGTTGCAGGTCACGCCTTTGCAAAGAGCAGGCAGTCGCGCATTGATGATCTTCGGATTTGCAAAGCCGATCGTCACGTGAAAACCCGCTGGCCCGAATTCCTGGAAGTACGCCGGGCCGCCGACTTTGATGAACGCATCGTGAGCTTTCTGGCCGTCGAGCGTGTTGGTCTGCAGCCACTCTTCACCGCGTCCGATACGGTCGGCCGCAGGGTACGCTTGCACACCATAGCGCCCCGGCATCAGATTGGCGATGATCGCCTGGCCCACCAGCGGCGACAGTGTCTTGCCGTCGGACTCGAATTTCGGGCATGTCGGGATCATGCCGACGATGCCGTCATGTGTCGTCTTCGAGATCGGGCAAGCGTCGAGACCGGTGGCCGGGTCCTTCATTCCGGCCAGCGAGTTGGACAGCGGCATGTTGAACATGTCGTAGCTCATCTGCCCGGTCGGGTCGCCCGTGCCGCCCGCGTCGTCGAAGAGTTTGATTTCGAAGCCGCCGAGGCCCGGTTCGCGCGCCGTGCCGAATGCGTCCGTACCGCCGCTCACGTCCACTTCGCCGTTGACCGGCGCGTCATCTTCAAACACGAACACCGAGATTTTCGCGGTCTGCAGCGGGGTCTGTTGCAACAGCACGTTCACTGCCGTTTGCGCAGCTGCGATCGGCGCGCCGCCCATTGCGTGACCGCATTTGCCGGTACCGGGCGCGAAGTCCGCGCCGCCCGGACCGGACGGGCAGTCCTTCGAGATGTCGAATTGCCGTTGCGTACCGTTCGGCCCCGGTTGCGGCGTGCCGGAGCCTTGCGAGAACGTGTTGCCCGCGTCGCCCGGCAGGATCGAAATGTAGTAATGCCTGGTTGGATCGAGCGCGACTTGCGCCGGATCGACCGGAGTCTGTTGCGCCGCGTCCGTGCGGCATACTCCGTTGCCGACGTCGCACACGGCCGGCAGATGCGAGTTGCTGGACGGATCGAGCACCGTCTGCCCGGACTCGCACGATACGGTTCCCACGCAGCCCGACGCGATCACCGGCATGTAGCTGGTATGGAAACTGGTGCCGAGACTCGGCACCGGCAACGGCGGACAGGTAGCCGGACGCCCGGCGCCGTTCACCTGGCAGGCGGGGTCGATCTGGAACGTGCGGTCCTCCTCGATGATCCAGCGATAGTCCTTGATCAACGTGCCGGTCGGCGCGTCCTTAACCGCCACGGCGAGTCCGCTGCCGCCGTTGAACTTCACGGTGACCGTTGCGGGTGCGCTAGCCGTGTTCTGCGAATTGACCGCCTTGTAGTGGAACGTGACCGTGGCTGTCGAGCTGCCCTTCGGCGGCACCGACGGTACGGCGTTGAACGAACCATCGGCGTTCAGCGTGACGGTGCCGCCCGTTACCGCACCCGACAAGGTCGCGGTGAGCGGCAGGCCAGACGGGTCAGTGTCGTTGGCGAGCACGCCCGGTGCGCCGATGTGCAGGAGCGAAGCGATATTGCTGGTGTACGAGTCGGCCTGAGCAACGGGTGCGCCGGACAGGCAATGAGAACTTGCCGTGCAGGGCGCCAGTGTCACTAGCGCTGTCAGCGCGGGATTGCCGTTCGCCTGATAGACGAAGCTGTCCGACGTCGTGCCGCTGTTCGGCACATACGTGAAGGTGCCGTTCTGATTCAGCGTGAGCACGCCGCCTGTCGGCGGGGTCTTGACCTGCACGCCGGAGACGCCCACATCGTTGGCGATCACGCCGCGTGCGGGATCGGCCACGCTCAGGGTGTTGCCGGGCACGAGGAAATACTTGTCGGGGTTGGCCACGGCGCCGGTGTTGGCAGCCGTCGACACCGGCGTTGCGCCACCGTTCACGCTGATATACCCCTGCATGCCCCCATCGCGTTGATTATTGGTGGACAGGCTCAACTCGCGATCGAACACAGGCAACGCGAGTGCGCCCGTTGCAGGCGCATTCATCAGCACGTCATAGGTTTTGCCGGCAGCGAGGAACACCTCCGACTGAACCCGCAGATTGCCCGGCAAAACGTTGCCGTCTTCCGCCAGCAGCGACAAGCCGGACATCGCCGGGTTGCCGGTTTGCGCGCCCACCACGGACGGCACGTGCATGCGCAGCCCGGCATTGACGAAGCGCAGCAGCACGAGCCCCGTCGAGGCCGGCGCTGCAGCCGCAAAGGTCGAACCGGCCGCGTTGTTGCGGTCGAACGCGATGCCGTTGATCAGGTAATAGCGCGGGTCGTAGTTCACCGCCGGCGGATAGCAGGTGCCATACGTCGACGACGACGGATTGCCGCAACCGTTCGGCTGACCGGACCAGACTGTGGTTTCGCTGAAGCCGGACGTCGTCACCGCCGATGCCACGGCGGCGTTCTGCACCGGATCGATTTCGCTTAGCACGAGCGGCACGTCCGCGTCATAGCTGACGCCGGGATAGGCCAGCGCGCGCGTCGAGCCATTGGCCGGCGTTCTGACCACCAGTACGCCGTACAGGCCCATCGGCCCTTGAATGGACGGATGCGTGCCCGACTCGATCAGGTAAGTGCCGGGGCTGAGATTGTTCCAGGTCAGGGAGGTCGTCTTTCCATGCGTCACTTCGTTGGCGAACGACTGCACACGCGGCGGCTGGGCGGGCGGCGTGAAACTCGCGCCGCTCGCGCTGCTGGCGATCGGCCAGGTGGTCGCGGTTTGCGTCGCATGCACCGGGCTTGCCGTGCTCGTCGCCGTCGTGCCTTGGCCGACACCGAGTTGGCCGACCACGACAAGCGAAGTCGGTATCGACCCCGGCAGACTGTTCGTGAGATTGATGGTCAGCGAGCCGGGCGGCACCGTGATCACGACAGGCGACCAGTTTGCGCCCGCGCCCGCATTCGACGCCGCGCATGTGGCGGGCGCCGTCGCCGCCGCTGAACAGGCGTAACCCCACATCGGCACGACCTGTCCGTCGGGAAGCGCAATCGTCGAGGCCTGCGCCGTCAGACTGACGCTTTGGGCGCAGGCCATGCCGCTCGCCGTGAGCACAATCGTTGCGGCGACGCCCGCCTTGATCAGACCGAGGAGCGTCCCTTTGAAATGGGTGGATCTCATCGCGTTTCTCCCCGCCTCTAATTGCCTTCGTTGATCGTGAAAGCTTGTGGATCCACGAGCATCATCATCATCATTCCGCCAGGGAAAATGTTGTTCGTGGTGATCTCGCGTTCATTGTGTGAGTGCCACATGTAGGCGAAGCCGGCTTCCGCAGACGGTGAGTTAGCAACCGTGCCGCTGGGCGGCGTCGTTCCGTTGTAAGCGGTCGCTCGTGCCGTGGCGTCGGGCCCGAGATAGGGACTGCCACCGAACCAGGCGCCGTTGGTCAGCACACGCGCATCCGGCAAGGTGACCGGACCGCCGCTGCCCACGTTGCCAAATGGATGAGCTTCCAGCGCCTTGTTGTGATCGGCGCACCACTCGTAGTAATTCGGCGCTTTCGGGTCAGCGGTGTAGTAGCCGTTCGCATCCGGAATGCAGACGCTGCCATCGCCCGGCTTGTGTCCGTACACGTCCCAATTCAGGCCTTTGCCGGTCCAGTAGAAGATGCCGTCCATCGCGAGGCCCGGCGTGGTCGTGGTCGTGAACAGCAAGGGGCCGGCGAGCTTGGTCGCATCCGTCTTGCTGAGCAGCAGGTTGCCGTCGCGCGCCAGCACGCGCACGTGATTGCCGTGTTCGTGGAACGGATGCTGCCAGCGCCCCGTGCCGATCACCCGCAGCAGCACCAGTTCGCCGGGATGCATGTGCGGATTGCCGTTGTACGGCTGATTCGGATATTGCGGCGCGTAGTTCGGGTCCATGTCATCAGGCATGGAGCGCCCGTTGATCAGGAAATAGGCCGGGTGATAGGGCTCGGTTTCGACGGTCATACAACCGGTGGACTGGGTGCACGCTTTGGCCGCCTGCTGTTCCGCCTGCGAGTGAATGCGCGGATCCATTTCGGAAAACTGGAACAGATACTCGCGGTCGTAGCAGGTCGCGCTGTGGTTGTAGGCCGCCGCGGCATTCCGGTAATCGGGCTGTCCGTCGGGCAGCGTCGAGGATACGGCGCGGCAGCCCGTCGGCACCGCGAGGGTCCCGGGCGAGCTGGTCGGCAACACGATCAGCGCGCCGGACAAGCCCATTTCGATCTGCAGATCGCCTTGCGTGCCACTGTAGTAGCTATGCGTTCCCGGCGTCGCAGCCACGAAGCTGTAGGTGACCGTATTGCCGTGGGTCGCCTCGCGTGTCAGCACACCCGGCACGCCGGTCTGCGTCGCCGGACAGGTGCCGTCCGGATTCAGCGCCGCGGCGCATACCTGGAAGCCCGGAAACAGGATCGAGGTATTGCCCGCGGCGGCCGGCAGGTTGTTGGTAAGCGTGACCGTTACGACGTCGCCCTGTTTGACGATCAGTGTCGGCCCCGGAACCTGCATGCTGGGACAGTTCGCGCCCGCAATGCCCGCTGGCGAGAATCCCGCGGGCGCCGTGCGGCACCCGTAACCCCACGCGTAAATGCTCGAACCGTCCGGTTGACTGATACGGTTCGCCTCGGCGCTCAGATTGAACGTCGTTCCGGTGATGCCCGGCGCGGCGGCCTGCGCATGCAGGCAAATCAGTGCCGCCAGCAACGCGGCGCCGAATCGCGCGTAGCGTGCCAATCGCGCCAGGCATGCGGGGTACGCACGCATGGCGATCCCCCTTGCGTTGACGAAAATAGCCACGGTATTTCTCCTAGGAGCAGGACTTCGTGGTCGGGTCCACCGAGTGGCAGATATGGACCTCGGTCATTAACCCGCCGAAGTTCTCGGCGTCGTTGGACAGGTGATCGAGGTTCGGCGTGTACAGGTAATAGACCGAGCCCGGCGCGTACTTGGTCGTATCGCTCGCGTCGAGAATCACGTCGACCGACTCGCCGCCGCCCAGGGTGACCGAGTTGGTGTTGTAGGTCATGTCGTTGCCAGCCAGGTCGCGCAGCAGCCGCGCATTCATGCCGATCACGTGCATCGGAATACCCAGCGAAGCGAGCGTCTGGAACTCCGTGACGTCGAGGTCAGAGATTCTGAGCAGCGCACGGCCGCCGGCCGGAATGTTGACCAGTGCGGGCAGCGGTTGCGAATAGTGCTTCGTTCCGTCCGCCACCGGAGTCTGCATCGGCCCCGGCGTCACCGTGTCCGGATAGCTGCGGCCGTTCAACATGAAATGCTTGTCCTTCATGTCGACAAATGGCTCAGGATTGAACGTCATGCCGATGAAGTGGAAGTTCGGATCAAAGCCGTGGATCTGGATCGGATACTCGACGTCGTAAGCAGTCGAACCGTCGCCATCGTTGTAGGCGTAAAGCGTCGGCGTGCCGCTCTTGTTATTCACGTGCATCACGCTGTTTTGCGGCGGCAGCGGCGTCGAACACAGAATGTCGCTGCCGCATGCCGTGCGCGGATCGGTCTGCTGCGTCTGCAGCGAGGCGTAGAGCGTCCCCGTCTTGACGCGGTTCTGCCTGGGCCGCACGTAGATCTGCCCGACCATCCCCATCTGCAAATGCTCAGGCGGCGTGATGTGGCAGTGCCAGAAGTAAGTGCCGGCATCCGGCGCGAGGTAGTAGTACGTAAAGCTCGCACCGATGTTGATCGCCACCGACGCATCCGGCACCCCGTCGTAGAACGCGGACGCGTTCGGATAGCCGTGAAAGTGCACCGTGTGCTGCTCGAACAGGTCGGGGCGCATGATCATCCCGACGTTGGTGAGTGTCAGGAAGAACTCGTCGTCCTCGTCGATGGCCATGGTCGGCGCGGGAATGTTGCCGTTCATCACGCCGATGTCCATGATCGGCCGCGGGTCGACGTGACCCGTCAACTGACCGGGTGGCACTGATTCCGGGTCGGGCACGAGGCCGACCGCGCCGTTGTAGTTCGGATTGGTTTTCGCATCGCCCTGGACGTTGAACACCGAGGCGAACTCGGTGCCGGGCAGTCCGTTGCGAATGTCGGCAAGACCGGACAGCGGGCCGAACGAGAACATATAGGTTTGCGTGCCGTCGCCCATCGTCGCGTATCCATCGCCGCCTGAGATCTGCTGGCACTTGATAGCGCCGTTGATCTTATTCGTCGGCGTAATAGCATGATTGATCAACGTCTCGGACGGGCCGGTGTAGGCCGGTTCGCCCGCACCGGCCGGCAATGCGGTCGGATGGAGCGTCGTCGTCGTTGGACATTGCACGCGGAACGACTGCGCAAATGATGGCAACGCGAATAGCAGCAGCAGCGCTGCAAAACCGTTCCGGCAGATTGGAATGCTGAACATATGACCTCCGTTCAGTGGGCAGCCAGCGCGAACCGCGCTGGAGGTCATGCTCTACGTTGGGGCACTCACTGGGTACCGTCGACCTGAACCCGTAGATGAATTCTGCAGATGCGTGCAGGCGTCCGGGATGGGTCAACCCCCTACACTTGCGGTAGGGGCGAACCCTGCGGGGGTGGGAGGTGTTTGCTGCGAACGGGATCTTCTAGCCGCCATGAGCCGCGTGCTCATAAGGGCAAGCGGCGCTCGCGATGCCAGGTGGATATCTACGTGCGCAATCACACACCCGGTATCCGATCAGGTTGACGCTTGACCGCGCTGCACGCTAGATTTGAACGTTTAAGCGCCGAAAGCGGCGCACCGCAAGCCGCGTAGCACGTGGCACCTCGATGAAATGTTCGTCACACTGCGTGGCGAACCGTGCGAGGCCGCATAGCCGTCAAGCGTGATGGTCTTTGGTGGCTGGCCTTGATGTTTGATCGCCTTCCTGAAAAAGGCTTGTGCCGCCTCCACGTCGCGCTTTGCACGGAGCATGAAGTCAACCGTCAGGCCAGCCCGATCAACCGCTCGATAAAGGTAAACCCACTTACCACGAATCTTCAGGTAGGTCTCATCGACACGCCACGACTGGCCAGCGGGCCTGCCAAAGCGGTTCCACCGTTTGACGAACTCCGGCGCAAAGCGCCGCACCCAGCGCAGGATCGTCGTGTGCGCCAGAGCCACGCCCCGTTCCGCCATCATTTCGACCAGATCTCGCAGGCTAAGCTTGTAGCGCAGGTGCCAGCGAACACACAGAATGATCACATCGCGGTCAAAGTGGCGGCCGGCGAACAGTTCGTCCAGCCCCATCAGCTTGCTGATCGTCGGTTCTCAATTCGTTCAGCCCGACACCTTAACCGATTCGCCCCCGCGCTATTTGCGCCAGAGCCGGCATTACACCAATCCTGCCGCGCCGAGCGCT
Source organism: Burkholderia sp. JPY481 (assembly GCF_038900515.1). Lineage (NCBI taxonomy): Bacteria > Pseudomonadati > Pseudomonadota > Betaproteobacteria > Burkholderiales > Burkholderiaceae > Burkholderia > Burkholderia sp. JPY481. Next base: position 79,986 of record NZ_JAYMRT010000012.1, on the reverse strand, counting down.
GGACCTTCCCTGCTGTGCCTCAAGGCGTCGCCGCTTTTATTGTGGTGCGTCACCCTCGCGATGCACGGGCTGCGTCTCTTTCAGGCTCCTCGCGAGGCGCGACGCCTGCACATAGCCGGGATTCGCGGGACGCTTCAGGTAACGTCCGGCGCCTCGCCGCGCCCGCAGGTCGCCGTCCAGCCAGACGAGTTCGCCTTGCGAGACGGTGTGGGTCGGCACGCCGCGCACCGTCATGCCCTCGAACACGTTGAAGTCCACGTTCTGATGATGCGTTTTGACCGAGATGGTGCGCGTGGCCTCGGGATCCCATACGACGATATCGGCGTCGGCACCGACGGCCACCGTGCCCTTGCGCGGGTAGAGGTTGAAGATTTGCGCGGCATTGGTGGAGGTGACGCGCACGAACTCGTTCGGCGTGAGCCGGCCGGTGTTCACGCCTTGATCCCACAACACCGCCATGCGATCCTCAACGCCGCCGCAACCGTTCGGGATCCTCGTGAAATCATGGCGGCCCATGGCTTTCTGCGAAGCGCAGAACACGCAATGGTCAGTCGCGGTGGTGTGCAGCAGCCCGCCCTGAAGTCCGCGCCAGAGCGCGTCGCGATGCTCCTGCGTACGGAACGGGGGGCTCATCACGTGGGCGGCGGCGCGCGTCCAGTCCGGGTCGCGATAAACGGCCTGATCGATCACCAGATGCCCCGCGAGCACTTCGCCGAATACGCGCTGACCTTCGCTGCGCGCGCGCGTGATCGCCTCGAGCGCGTCTTTCGCCGACACATGCACGATGTACACCGGCACACCCAATACCTGGGCGATGCGGATCGCGCGATTCGCTGCCTCGCCTTCGACTTCAGGCGGCCGCGACAGCGGGTGCGCCTCCGGACCCGTGAAGCCGCGCGCCAGCAACTGACGTTGCAATTGAAATACGAGCTCGCCGTTTTCCGCATGCACGGTGGGCAGCGCGCCCAGTTCGAGCGAGCGGGCAAAACTGTTCACGAGGATCTCGTCGTCCGCCATGATCGCGTTCTTGTAGGCCATGAAGTGCTTGAAGCTCGACACGCCATGCTCGTTCACGAGCAGCCCCATGTCGCGATGCACGCTTTCATCCCACCACGTCACCGCCACGTGAAAGCCATAGTCGGCAGCGGCTTTTTCGGCCCAGCCGCGCCACTCGCGAAAGGCATCCATCAGCGCCTGCTTCGGGTTGGGAATCACGAAGTCGATGATGGATGTCGTGCCGCCCGCAAGCCCCGCCGCCGTGCCCGTGTAGAAGTCGTCGCTGGCGGTCGTGCCCATGAAGGGCAGTTCCATATGCGTGTGCGGATCGATGCCGCCAGGCATCACATATTGACCGCCGGCGTCGACCACGGTCGCGCCCGCGGGCGCGTCGAGGTTTTCACCGACGCTCTGGATAACGCCGTTTTCGCAGAGCACGTCCGCACGCCAACTCTTGTCTGCATTGACGACGGTGCCGCCTCGAATCAGGATCGCCATGATGCCAAGTCTCCTTCAGTTGAACATTGACGCTTGAAACGCTCACGCGCTCGCCACGCTCGGGCGCCGGCTCCGGCCGACTTTCATCATCACGCCGTAGACGAGCGCCGCAATCGCGAGCCCCACGAACCACGCATAGGTATAAATGCTTTTGAACGCGTCGGGCACCGAGGCAAACACATTCGGGAACGCGACATTCAGAAAGCCCGGCAGGTTCGGCAGCACCCCGGCGATCAGCGCGATCACGGCCGCCGGGTTCCAGCCGTTCGAGTACGCGTATTCGCCGTTTTCCTCGAAGAGCTGGGTCGTATCGAGGCGTGTGCTGCGAACCAGAAAGTAGTCGACCATCAGGATGCCGGCCACCGGCCCAAGCAGCGCCGAATAGCCGACCAGCCAAGTGAAGATGTAGCCCTGCGTGGTCGCGAGGATCTTCCACGGCATCATCGCGATGGCGATGGCCGCGGTGATGAGCCCGCCCGTCTTGTACGAAATGCCCTTGGGCCACAGGCTCGAAAAATCGTAGGCTGGGCCGACGAGGTTCGCGGCAAGATTGCAGCACATCGTGTCGAGCGTGAGGATCACGAGCGCGATGCCCACGCCGACGCCCTCCATGCGACTCGTGAGGTCGATCGGGTCCCAGATCGCCCTGCCGTAAATCACGACCGTTGCCGACGTCACGACCACGGAGACCACCGAGAGCAATGCCATCGGAATGGGCAGGCCGATCGCCTGGCCCACGAACTGGTCCTTTTGCGTTTTTGCGAAGCGCGTGAAGTCGGGAATGTTGAGCGCGAGCGTGGCCCAGAAACCCACCATGGCCGTGAGGCTCGGCCAGAACGTCGCCCAGAACAGGCCCGCCTTCTTGCCGCCGGCAACGAACTGCGACGATTGCGACAGCATCGAGCCCACTCCGCCTGCCCTCGAACAGGCCCACCACACGAGCACTGCGCACATCACCACCTTGATGGGCGCGGACCAGCTTTCGAGCCAGCGGATCGAATCGGTGCCGTGCAGGATGAAGTACAGCTGCAGCACCCAGAAGATGAGAAAGCAACTGGCCTGCCCGATCGAAATGCCAAGAAACGGCATTGCGTTGCCCACCAGCGCGTTGTGCGTGAGGATGTTGGCGAGCGTATAGATGGCGCTGCCGCCCAGCCATGATTGAATGCCGTACCAGCCGCACGCCACGATGGCGCGCAGCATGGCGGGCAGCTTCGCGCCCTGGGTGCCGAACGATGCTCGCACCAGCACCGCATAAGGAATGCCGTACTTGGTACCCGCATGACCGATCAGCAGCATCGGCACGAGCACGATCAGATTGCCGAGCAGCACGGTGAGCACCGCCTGCCAGGGCGACATGCCCTGCTCGGTGAGGCCGGCGGCGAGCATGTACGAGGCGATGTTCATCACCATGCCCACCCATAGTGCCGCGAAGTGATACCAGCGCCATGTGCGCTGCGCGACGCCGGTGGGCGCGAGGTCATCGTTGTATAGATCGCTTTCGGCGCGGCGCGCAGTGGCGTCGACGGCTAAGGGCTGGCTCATGAAGTGGGTTCTCCGTCGCTTGTCGTGGGTTCGGCTCGGTCCGGCTTCAACGTGTCAGGCGGCTTTCGGGTCGGCGACACGCGCCGGGTTGTTCGGGTGCGTGGTCCAGTTCTCGTAGCGCTCGCCCGAATCGACGCGCTCCATCGTGATGCATTGATCGACCGGGCAAACATGCATGCATAGATTGCACCCGACGCAGTTCGCATCGACCACCTCGAAGTGGCGCTGGCCATCGCGGATGGCGGTGATCGCCTGATGCGAGGTGTCTTCGCAGGCGATGTGGCAGAGCCCACACTGGATGCAGCGGTCCTGATCGATGCGTGCCTTGATGTCGTAGTTGAGGTTCAGGTATTGCCAGTCGGTGACGTTCGGCACGGCGCGGCCGCGAATCGTGTCGAGGCTGGCGTAGCCCTTGTCGTCCATCCAGTTGGACAGGCCGTCGATCATGTCGCCGACGATGCGGAAGCCGTAGTGCATCGCGGCGGTGCAAACCTGCACGCTGCCCGCTCCCAGCACGATGAATTCCGCGGCGTCGCGCCAGTCGGAAATGCCGCCGATGCCGGAGATCGGCAAGCCATGCGTTTGCGGGTCGCGCGCAATCTCCGCGACCATGTGCAGCGCAATCGGCTTCGCGGCGGGACCGCAATACCCGCCATGCGTGCCCTTGCCGTCCACAGTGGGCAGCGGCGCCATCACGTCGAGATCGACGCCTACGATCGAGTTGATCGTGTTGATCAGCGAGACGCCGTCCGCCCCGCCCTTCATCGCCGCGCGCGCGCCCTGACGAATGTCGGTGACGTTCGGCGTGAGCTTCACGAGGCAAGGCAGGCGCGTGCCTTCTTTCACCCAGCGGGTGACCATTTCGATGTACTCGGGCACCTGTCCGACCGCTGCGCCCATGCCGCGCTCGCTCATGCCGTGCGGACAGCCGAAGTTGAGTTCCACCGCGTCCGCGCCGGTCGCTTCCACCTGCGGCAGGATCCACTTCCAGTCATGCTCGTTGCACGGCACCATCAGCGAGACGATCAGCGCGCGGTCGGGCCAGTCCCGCTTCACCTGCGCGATCTCTTTGAGGTTCACGTCGAGCGGCCGGTCGGTGATCAGCTCGATGTTGTTCAGGCCTGCGATGCGCTGGCCGCGCCAGGTGGTCGCACCGTAGCGCGAACTCACGTTCACGACGTGCGGGTCGAGCCCGAGCGTCTTCCAGACCACGCCGCCCCAACCCGCCTCGAACGCGCGGTTGACGTTGTAGGCCTTGTCGGTGGGCGGCGCGGAAGCGAGCCAGAACGGGTTCGGCGATTGAATGCCGGCAATCGTGCAGCGCAAGTCGGCCATGATGCGACTCCTTCGTTTTAGCTTGATTCAATGTAGCTTTCGCGCGGCTCAGGCGGCTCTCGCAGACAGGTTCGCAAGGAAGCGGTCGATCGCGTGCGCGGCGAGCTTGCCGTCCTGCACGGCCTGAACGGTCAGATCGGTTCCGGCGTGGCCGGCACAGTCGCCGCCTGCGAAAACGCCCGTGAGCGAGGTGGCGCCGTTCGCGTCCACTGCGATGCGCCCGGCTCCGTCGGTCAGTTGCAGCCCATCAAGGCCTGCGGGTAAGAGCTTCTGGCCAATGGCCTTCAGCACCATGTCGGCCTCCACGCGCACGATCTCCCCATTGCCGCGCAACGCGCCGGCCATATCGAGCTCGGTGCGCTCGAATTCCACGGCCTGCACCTGCGTGTCGCCGACGATTCGCAGCGGCTTCATCCATTCGGCCACGGCCACACCCTGGCTACGCGCGAACTCCAGTTCGGCCCAGGTGGCGCTCATCTGCGCTGCGCCGCGACGATAGGCGAGCGTCACCCGCTCCGCGCCCAGCTTGCGGCTTTGCACGGCGGCGTCGATTGCCGTGTTGCCGCCTCCGAGCACCACCACCTTGCGGCCGACGGGCACGCTGGCTAGATCGTCGGCCGTGCGAACGCTTGCGATGAAATCCACCGCATCGAGCACGCCGTCGAGCATTTCGCCTTCGACGGACAGCGTGTGCGTGCCGCCGAGTCCCACGCCGATGAACACCGCGTCGTACGCTGCGCGTAGTTCCTCTAGCGTCATGTCATGCCCCAGCCGCTGGCCCTGGCGCAGTTCTATCCCGCCGATTGAAAGCAGCCACCGCACCTCGCGCTGTGCGTAATCATCGACGGTCTTGTACGCCGCGATGCCGTACTCGTTCAGACCGCCCGGATGCTTGCCCGCATCGAAGACGCTCACGCGATGCCCGGCCAGCGCGAGCGTGTGCGCGCAGGCAAGACCCGCGGGACCCGCGCCGACCACCGCGACCTGACGGCACGTGTCGCTCGCGCGCTTGAAGAGCGCAGGCGCACCGGCGGCTTCGCGCGCCATCTGGAAGTCGGTGGCATGACGTTGCAGCGCGCCGATCCGAACCGGCTCGCCATCCTGATGATTTCTCACGCAGGCGCCTTCGCAGAGAATTTCGGTGGGGCACACTCGCGCGCACATGCCGCCCAGCGGGTTCGCGCTCAGAATGTCGCGCGCCGCCCCCCTCAGATTGCCGTTGCCGATCTTGCGGATGAAGCCGGGAATGTCGATGCCCGTGGGGCACGCGTTTACGCAGGGTGCGTCGTAACAGTAATGACAGCGGTCGGCCGCGATCACGGCCGCGTTCGCGGAAAGCGGCGGCGCGACGTCGGCAAAATTGCAGCCGAGCTGCTCGGCGCTGAGACGGCCTGCGGCGATGCCGTCGGCGGCATTCGAGGTGGTCTGGGACATCCGGGTGCTCCTTGCGAGGCAAAACACGGGTCCGCCGGCCGTGCGCGTGATGCGCGCGGCCGGTACAGGGGAATCGTTGGAAAGACAGCGCGGCGCTGAGACCGCTAGCGTTCAATCGTCGTGCGTCAGCCGGGTTCGCTCGCGCGTTCGAGCATCGCGTGCAGCAACACGTTCGCGCCGGCTTCGATCCATTCGATCGTCGCGTCCTCGACTTCGTTGTGGCTAATGCCGTCGATGCACGGCACGAACACCATCGAGGTCGGCGCGACCGTCGCGAGATAGCACGCGTCGTGACCTGCACCCGACACGATGTCCCGATTCGAATAGCCGAAGCGCTCGGCCGCCGCGCGCACGGACTTCACACACGCCTCGTCGAACGGCACGGGCGCGTAGTAGAAAATCTGCTCCACTTCGGCTTCCAGCTTGCCCTGTTGCGCGATCTTCGCGATGCCTTCGCGCAGTTCGGCGTCCATCTGCGCGAGCACTTCGTCCTGCGGATGGCGAAAGTCGATGGTGAAGAACACGCGGCCGGGAATCACGTTGCGCGAGTTCGGATGCACCTGCATCATGCCAACTGTCGCGCACGCGAGCGTCGCGTGATGCAGGCCGATTTCATTGACGAGCTGCACCACACGCGAGGCGCCCAGCAACGCGTCGCGGCGGCGCGGCATGGGCGTAGGCCCCGCGTGCGCCTCCTGCCCCGTGAGCACGACTTCGTACCAGCGCTGGCCTTGCGCGTCGGTGACCACGCCTATCGTTTTGTTTTCGGCCTCGAGTATTGGCCCTTGTTCGATGTGCAGCTCGAACGCAGCGTGAATCTTGCGACCGCCGCACGGCACTGCGCCCGCATAGCCGATCCGCTGCAATTCCTCGCCGATGGTCTTGCCGTCGACGTCCTTGCGCGAAAGCCCGTACTCGAGCGTGAACACGCCGGCAAATACGCCGGAGGCGACCATCGCCGGCGCGAAGCGCGAGCCCTCTTCGTTGGTCCAGATCACCGTTTCAACAGGCCGCTCGGTTTCGATGCCGTAATCGTTCAGCGAGCGAATCACCTCGAGCCCGCCGAGCACACCATAGATACCGTCGAAGCGGCCGCCCGTCGGCTGGGAGTCGGCGTGCGAGCCGGTCATCACGGGCGGCAGGTCGTTGTCACGCCCCGCGCGGCGCATGAACACGTTGCCCATCTGGTCGACACTCACCGTGCAGTTCGCCTCTTTCGCCCATTGCACGATGAGATCGCGGCCCTGCTTGTCGAGGTCGGTCAGCGCGAGACGGCACACGCCGCCCTTGGGGGTCGCGCCAATCTTCGCCATCGCCATCAGGCTGTCCCACAAGCGCTGGCCGTTCACGTGGATCGCGGTCGTCAGCGCGGCTTCGCTTACTGCGTTCATACGTGTCCTCCTGTCCGTGTTCGTCAAACGTGCCTGCACGCCACCGTTTGGGGCGCGAAGAGCCATCGCGGTGCACGCCTGGATAGCACTATGCGGCTCCTGAAATCCCGCCCTTCGAATCCTGTCCGATTGGACAGGTTTTAGACGATAAACTTCGCTAATTCAATGCGGAGTTACGAGCGAGAACCGTGCCATCGATGCTGCAGTGCGCGAAAAGCACGCGGACGTCCGACTTGCGCGCTTCTGCCGACGCGGGTGAATACGCGACGCACTTGCATCGTGGCTACAATGAAGCCGGCACGCGCGCGGCCGACGCGCTTCTCATTTCTTTCGAATGGACCGAACACTATGCGCAACGACGAACCCACCGCGCGACCCGTGCCCTTCGGGACGCGTGGCACGGCGCTGGCGCAGCCAACCGCTGACGCAACGCATAGGCCCGGCCGGCGCAAAGCCGCGATTCGCGCGTCGAATGAATCTCACCTGCTCGCATGTGCCGAAGCCGTGTTCGCCGAACGCGGTTTCGAAGGCGCGAGCACGGCGCTGATCGCCGAGCGCGCGGGCTTGCCGAAGGCCAATCTGCACTACTATTTCCCGACCAAACTCGCGCTCTACTGGCGCGTACTCGACGATGTTTTCGAGGAATGGAACGCGGCCGCCAACGTGTTCGATGCAAGCGACGATCCGGTCGAGGCGATAGGCGGCTACGTACGCGCCAAGATGGCCCTGTCACGGCGCCGCCCGCTCGGCTCGAAGGTGTGGGCCAACGAAATCATCAGCGGTGCGGCGCATATGCAGGAGATCCTGCTCGAACGCGTGAAGCCGTGGATGGACACACGTGTGAAGCTGATCGAGCGATGGATTGCCAAAGGCTTGCTCGCGCCCGTCGATCCGCCGACCCTACTGTTCATGATCTGGGCAACCACTCAGCACTATGCCGATTTCGAGGCACAGATATGCGCGCTCTCGGGCAAGCGCGCGCTAGCGACGAAGCGCTTCGAGGCGACTACGGAAGAAGTGGTGAGCATGATCCTGCGAGCGAGTGGAGCGCGATCGCCGGCCGAATGACGATGCGGATTCAACCGTTCGTGCCGTCCGCGAATCGTGGCACCCGTCGATTGAACAACGGTCGTTGGATCGATTAATGAGCGCGCCCATCTGATACGTGACGAAGGTGGGTTCAGATGGCAACCGGTACGCCGAAAACCGATGCAGCGGTCCACCTCGCCGACTTCGCGAGCGTGAGGCCGAACTGCGTCGTACACCAGGCAGCTAGATGCTGAGACCGTGACACCCGAGGTTTACCAGCAAGCACATGAAGATAATGCCGACACTGTGCCTGGTTACGCAATTGGGAAACGTACTCTCACGACCGTCACGTTGACCAACCTAGCATTGCGCGGCTATTGCGAAGAGGATGGCAACGAATTCGTTCACCGCTTGCGAAGCAGCTTCGTCTTTTCGTGTAATGACGCTGTAGTTCGACATTGTCCGCCGTATCGGCACGTCCAGATAACCTAGAAGGCCATGCTTGACGTACCTGTCCATCGCTGCCTTTGGTTGAAGGGAGATCATGTCGGTGGCCTGCAGCAACTCTAGCGTCGAAAAAATCGAGGGGGTTTCCACGATGCCCACAGGCGCGACCATGGCAGCCGCCGCGAACGTCTCTTCGAACAGCTGCCGCATGGCTGTGCCTTGCGGATACAAGATCCACGGCCACTCGCCCAGGTCGGCGATCCCGATGCGCCGCTGCTTTAGCAACGGATGATGCTGCCCGACGACCACACGCGCCGGCTCCGCCAATAAATCGACCACATTGAAAAGCGCTTCATGTCGTGGCTCTGTCGGGCGCCCAATCATCACATCTAGTCGCCTTTCCTCAAGCCATGTCGCGAGTTGATCGCTACTTTGCTCGACCAGCTTGATGACGAGTCTCGGGCGTCGGCGCTGGATCTCCTTGATGGCGGTGGTGACGAGTTGTGCGGCGGAAGCCGGAATGAAGCCGACCGTGAGATGACCATAGCCGCCATTCTTCAATGTCGCGAACTCGCTCGAAAACTTGCCCAGAGCGGACAGCGTCGTGCTCGCATAGCGCACGGACAGCGTACCGAGATCGGTCGGCCGCATTTCGCGCGGTAGCCGGTCGAACAGCGACGCACCAAACATCGCCTCCAGGTCGCTCAGGATCTTCGTGGCGGCCGGCTGCGTGACGTGCATCTGCTCAGCCGCGATACGGAGGTTGCGGCTACGCCCGAGCAGTTCAAGCAACTGGAGATGCCTGAAGCGCAGCTTTGTCAGCAGTTGGGTAACGGAGAGGGTGCAATCTTGCGGCATAGGGTAAACACAGACAAACTCATAACCAGATGGAATTGATTTTACTCAATTCGCAATTGGACGCTTATCAAAAGCTCAAACGACAATCCGAAGCGCGTCGGGCATTTCCGACCCGGCAATCTTCGAACAATCACCCTCACTGACCCAATCACGATGAATACATCAGTCCGCTACTCCGCCGATGAACTGCAAGACTTCGCACAGCGTCTGCTGGTCAGGGTCGGAATGGAGGACGTCAAAGCGCGCACAGTCGCTCGTACGCTCGTAGACGGTGACTTGATGGGACATGACACGCACGGCCTTGCGTTGCTGCCCGCATATATCCGTGAGATCGAAAACGCGACGATGACCTGCTACGGCGAGCCCGAGGTCGTTTCAGACCGGGGCGGCAGCGTGTTGTGGGACGGTCGGCGTCTTCCGGGCCCGTGGCTGGTTGTCAGTGGCATCGAAACGCTGGCGCCGCGGGCGAGGAAGTATGGCAGCGCGACGTTGGTGATTCGGCGAAGCCACCACATCGCATGCCTTGCCAGTTATCTGGAGAACGCCACTGCCGAAGGATTCATGATCTTGCTCAGCAGTTCCGACCCGGCGGTGCAAAGCGTGGCCCCTCACGGCGGCACGCGGTCCGTATTTACACCTAATCCGATCGCGGCGGGCATTCCAACCTCGGGCACGCCGTTTCTGATCGATATCTCCTCGTCGACCGTGACGAACGGCATGACCGCGCGCCAACATAAAGCGGGACAACTCTTCGAGGAAGCATGCTTTCTCGATGCGGACGGGCAGCCCAGCCGAGATCCCGGCGTGCTCTCCGCTGAGCCCCCGGGATCCATCTTACCGATTGGCGGCATGACGTGGGGGCATAAGGGCTTCGGGCTGGCGTTGTTGATCGAGGCGCTGACGGGAGGCCTGGCAGGCCACGGTCGAGCCGATCCTGCCGATGGATGGGGCGCCACCGTGTTTCTGTCGCTATACGATCCGGCGGCTTTTGGCGGTCTCGGAGCGTTCGCGCGGCAGATGGACTGGCTCGGCGATGCATGCAGAGATAATCCGCCGCGCCCCGGAACGGCAGGTGTGCGGATGCCGGGAGATCGCGGACTCAGCCTCAAGCGCGAGCAACTGCGCGACGGAGTGGCACTGCACCCGACGATCGCCCCGGCGCTTGAGGCCTGCGCGCAGCGCTATGAAATCCGGCTTCCTGCCGCACTACCTGACTGATTAGAGCGAGAGCCCCAGACCCTCGCCCGCGGTAGCGTCGTTTTGCCGTTACACATCACGGGTAAGCGCGGCCGGCGGTATTGGGCCGCGTACGAGTAGCCAATAGCCGATCACCGCGACAGCGGCAACACCCGCCCCTACGAACAGCGCGGGCTGGAACGAGTGTGTTTGCTGCACGATGAAGCCCGTGACCACCGGTGCCAGCGCGCCCCCGAAGTAGCCCCCGAAATTCTGCATGGCGCCGATGGACGCGGTGCAATTGGCGGGCGCAGCAACGGACGCCGTCGCCCAGGCCGCACTGCTAGAGACATACAGCAGCAACATCGAGATCGAGATGAACACGACCGCCAGCGTTGCGCTGTGCGTGAGACCGGTCAGTGCCGTGAACACGGCGACACCGACAAGCGAGGCCGCCATCGGGTACTTCCGGCTGTTGATTGCCGATACCCCTCGCCGCGCGAGCACATCGCAAATCTTTCCGCCAGAGAGACTGCCCACCACGCCAAAGAGATAGGGAACCGCAGCCACCCATCCCGACTTCGCAATAGTCAGGTGAAGTTCCATTTGCAGATACGTCGGCAACCACGCGTTGTAAAGCCATAAGACGTAGATCGTGCCGAAGAATCCAAGCAGCATGCCCCACGTGGTGCCGAAGTCGAACAGACGGCGCCACTCGCGCCATGTCGGACGGCTCTGGGCTTCCCCATCGACGTCGGATAGATGCGCGCGCTCCCGCGGCGTCAAGTCGACGTGATGCGGGTCGCGATGCACGAGGAAAAAACACAGTGCAACGAGGAGGCCCGCGATTCCCATGATGCCGAACATCCATCGCCATCCCACGGTCAACATTAAGACCGTCAGCAAAGGCGCCGATATTGCAGTGCCAAGCGTCGACGAACTGTTCCAGATGCCGGTCGCGGCGCCGCGCTCTTTTTTGCCGAACCAGTCGCGAACGACTTTGGCCGCCGTTGGAAACTGCGGTGCCTCCCCTATTCCCAGCACCATGCGAGCGGTGAAGAACTGGCCGAAGCTGTTCACGACGCCGCCGAACGCTTGCGCCACCGACCATGTCGCCAGGCTGACGGTTAACATGACGCGCGCGCCGAAGCGATCGACCAGCGCGCCCGCTGGCAGTTGCGCAAACGCATAAGCCCAGAGAAACGCCGAAAGCAGCAGGCCCATTTCCGCGACCGAGAGTCCAAGATCGTGCCGGATCAGCGGGTTCGCGATGGACAGCGTTGCGCGATCGATATAGTTGATGACCCCGCTCAGGAGGAGCAAAACAAGCGCGGTACGCTGAATTCGCCGCACCCTTGGCGAAGCCTGGTCGTTGGAAGCGATGTTCTGAGCGCCACTAGCGCCCGACTCCGGCACACGCGGCGCCGTAGAGGATTGCTCCATAAGGTAAGTCTCCTGGATGTTTTGTTCTATCGGCGAGGCCGTTTTTCGATCCGAACGCACGCATTGCGGCATTGGACTGACGCACGATATGTCCGCATCCGTTGGAAATCCAATCAAAATTCGTCGAAAAGCAATTCCATTTGTTTATCGCGAACTAGGGGCAAACCCGAGTCGTCGCCGGCGGCCGGAACGCTATGAGCTGGCACCGCCCAGGTCATTGCGGTCCGCCTCGTTCGGGCCGTCGCCTGTGAGGCATGCATGGATGAATTCGGCATGAAGCCGCTCCCGGTCGGCCGCCGTCAGGTGGTGCTCGAAGACATCGAGCGCGGTGCCCGGGAGCTTGTCCGCCGCAAGCGCGCGCCGCGTGCAGCGTCGCGATGGCCCGCCCCGCTATCCGCACTTTCATGACGGATAACTCCGGCCTTTTTGCGGTCCACGCAGACGGGATCAAAACGTATGCGCGCGACGTTGCCGTACGACTTCAATTCGCGACGGCAAGCGTCATGGCACTTGCCAACGCCATTGGCGAATAGACGCCCGACAGCGAGTAGTGCGTGTTGAACACGAAATGCGGCACGCCGCTCACCTTCGCGTCGCCGAACGAGCGTCGCTGGCCGGCGAGATTCGCGGCACGCTTTGACGCCGTCAGGTGTGCCGTCAGACTCGTGTACTCGAGGCCGAATTCGAGGCCAAGGCGCGCGAGGACCTCGCTGTCGCCAACGTTCTCGCCTTCCATGAAGTAGGCGGTGAGAATCCGGTCGATCAATTCCGTCGTCTGCACGCCGGTTCCACGGCTCGCCGCGAAGGTCACAAGTTCGTGCGCAGCGGCGGTGTTCGGCATCACCTCGATGCGGTCGAAGGCGAATTTGATGCCCGCGTCATCGCCTGCTCGCTGCACCTGCGCACGCCTCGCCGCCACGGCTTCCGCACTCCCAAGACGATCGCGATAGAACGCCTGGTAGGGCAAACCCTCGACAGGCATGCCGGGCAGCAACTGGTGAGAACGCCACTGCACCGATACGCGCACATCGGGCCGCGAGCTTTCGAAACGCGAAACGGCCACATCCAGATTGCGCTTGCCGATCAGACACCAGGGGCAAACGAAGTCGAAGAACGTTTCGATCTTGAGGACGGATCGCTCGCCTCCTTCACTGCAGCCTTTCTCATTCAGGATTTGGTCAGAAGAGGTCATCGAGGAGTATCCTCGCGATCGGCGTGGCCCAGCAGGCTGGTCCGTGTGAAACACAAAATCATTTCGTATAGTTTCCCAAACTCGTTAGTACCGCGCGTCAACGATCATGCCGGCGCGCTCCATCTGCATACCCGGTACTCAGGAAGTCCCGGCTCATCGAATAACTCAGCGTCAGCGGGACGGGGCGCGGCGCTCGCATCCCGGCAGAAGCGCGCGTGCCCGGGCATGTGATGGTTCGTCGCTGCAAGAACGGGACACGCGGGCGCCTATGAAATACCGCTCGAAACATCGGCGATTCGGTCACACACACGATAAGGCAATCCCGCGATGCGCTTTGATGATCAGGCGCCATGGTTTTAGGTTTTCGCGCCAACCGGCGTTAACCCGAAGCATCACAAATTGCCGGCAATCGTTGCGTATGGCCTGGCCGCTATCTCGTCTGAAGTCGGCGATCGTCTTGACGTCCTAGTGCCGTGCGACTGCCGGTCAAGGGTGGTGTGCGCCAATGCACACGGACACGTTCACCCTCGGACCTGCTACTGCCCTGGCGGGCGGATGGAAACCGTGTTTTTCACGGAACTGACTCCGGCGACTCCCTTGGCAACCTCGCCAGCCCTATCGATCATCGTAGCGTCTGGCACGGTACCCGCGAGCGTGACCGCGCCATTGTTCGCCCGCACATTGATGTTGCTGATGTTCAGGTTTTTCGTCCTGGACAGAGCGCGGCGGACCTCCCTGGCGAGCGCTCGATTGGCCTGCTTTGCCGACTTGGCGCTCGATGCCGCCGTGCCGGCGTCGCTTGCCTGTGCGAAGACATTTGCGGTCGCCGCTAGTGCGAGCACACCGGCCGCAGCGACAAGAAGCTTTTTCCCTAGCATAGTTCTCTCCTGTTGACGCCAAATGGGTTGGCGCACAACGGCGGCCAACCGATCAGCGTCCTGACCGACGCTTCCTCTATCGAGGCCAGAATGTCAGTGCGCCGGTTCCATCTCACGACGCTGCACTCAAAGATTCGTTGCGGCCGAGCGGCTTGCCGCTTGCCAGCACATCGCACGCACATCCTGGCGTTACTCACTCTCACCCGGTTGCCGCATTTGATCACCTGCCCGAGCTTCGCCGCACTGGCCAACCACACGCCTACCCTCGCCGACGAACAGCTGACGCGGACGACCAATCTTCTGCTCAGGATCGGCGATCATTTCGTTCCACTGCGCGATCCAGCCGACCGTGCGTGCCATCGCGAAGATACACGTGAACATCGACGTCGGAATGCCCAGCGCGCGCTGCACGATACCCGAGTAGAAATCGACGTTCGGGTACAGCTTGCGCGACACGAAGTATTCGTCTTCGAGCGCGATCTTTTCGAGTTCCATCGCGAGCTTGAACAGCGGGTCGTCGTGCAGGCCCAGTTCTTCGAGCACTTCGTGGCAGGTTTCGCGCATCAGCTTCGCGCGCGGATCATAGTTCTTGTACACACGGTGGCCGAAGCCCATCAGCTTCACGCCCGAGTTCTTGTCCTTCACCTGCTTGATGAACTCGGGAATGTTGTCGACCGAGCCGATTTCTTCCAGCATGTTCAGCGCGGCTTCGTTCGCGCCGCCGTGCGCCGGGCCCCACAGACATGCGATACCGGCCGCGATACACGCGAACGGATTCGCACCCGAAGAACCGGCGAGACGCACGGTCGACGTCGACGCGTTCTGCTCGTGGTCCGCGTGCAGGATCAGGATACGGTCGAGCGCGCGCACCAGCACGTCGTTGACCACGTACTCTTCGCACGGGTTCGAGAACATCATGCGCATGAAGTTTGCGCTGTACGACAGGTCGTTCTTCGGATACACGAACGGCTGGCCGATGCTGTACTTGTACGCCATCGCGACCAGCGTGGGCAGCTTCGCAATCATGCGGATCGCCGACACTTCGCGGTGACGCGGGTTATTGATGTCGAGCGAGTCGTGATAGAACGCCGACAGCGCGCCGACCGCGGCAACCAGAATCGCCATCGGGTGCGCGTCGCGGCGGAAGCCGCGGAAGAAGAACTGCATCTGCTCGTGCACCATCGTGTGCTGCTTGACGGTGTTCTCGAACTCGGCTTTCTGCTGCGCGTTCGGCAGTTCGCCCTTCAGCAGCAGATAGCAGGTTTCCAGGAAGTCGGCGTTCTGCGCGAGGTTGTCGATCGCGTAGCCGCGGTAGAGCAGTTCGCCCTTGTCGCCGTCGATGTAGGTGATCGCCGAATTGCACGCCGCCGTCGACATGAAGCCCGGGTCGTACGTGAATTTGCCGGTCTGGCCGTACAGTTTGCGAATGTCGATGACATCCGGGCCAATCGTGCCCTTGTAAATCGGCATTTCAACGCTCGGCGAGTTATCGCTGAACGATAGTGTGGCTTTGATCGTGGACTGCTTCATATTAGCGAACTCCAAAAGAATGCAAAAAGCCATCAATTCATGACTTCTTCTACGTCCGGCCGCACCGAGTCGTTCGGGTCGCTGACGAGACGCGAGCGTCGTTCCGGGGGCGATGAGTCGTACTGGAACACGCCGCGACCGGTCTTTCGACCGAGCCGTCCGGCACGAACCAGTTCTCTCAGAAGCGGACATGCGCGGTACTTCGGATCGCCGATGTCGCTGTGAAGGACATCCATCACAGAAAGACACACGTCGAGCCCCACGAGATCCGCGAGCGCAAGCGGACCAATCGGATGGTTGGCGCCGAGCCGCATTCCGGCATCGATTTCCTCCGCGGTCGCCACGCCCTCCGCGAGTACGAAAAAGGCTTCGTTGATCATCGGAACGAGAATTCGATTGACGGCGAAACCCGGCGAATTTTTGACTCGAACCGCGGTCTTGCCGAGACGTCGCGTCAGATCGACGACAGCTTCAGCGGCCGCTGCGCTGCTTTGCAGACCGCAGATAATCTCGACGAGCTGCATGGTCGGCACCGGATTGAAGAAATGCATCCCGACGAGCCGTGAAGGATCCGCTAGCGATGCGGCCAGCGTCGTGATCGATATCGAAGAGGTGTTCGTGGCGATAACGGCCTTCCCGTTGGCGACCGATTCGATTCGCTTCAGAATGCCGAGCTTGATTTCGACGTTTTCCGTGACCGCCTCGATAACCAGATCGCTGTTCGCGAGCCGCTCATAGTCGGTCGATATCTGGATGCGCGCGAGAGCGGCTTCTCGCGCTGCGTGGTCTAGCTTCGCATTGCTGACCAGCCGCTCCAGGCCAGCTTTGATTGCGGCAAGACCTTTTTCCAGCGCGGCTTCGGTTACGTCGATGACCACGACATCCAGGCCGGCAACGGCGGCCACCTGGGCGATACCGCTGCCCATCGCACCTGCACCGATCACGCTGATCGTTTCGATTGACATGTTGTTCCCCTGCGATCGACGAGCCTAGGCGCGCCGAAGATTCTCGAATATCGCCGCAATCCCCTGCCCGCCTCCAATACACATGGTCACGAGCGCATAGCGTCCATTGATTCGTTCGAGCTCATGGAGGGCTTTGACTGTGATCAGCGCACCGGTGGCGCCGATCGGATGGCCGAGCGAGATGCCCGACCCATTGGGATTGACTTTCTGCGGATCCAGTTCGAGCATCCCCGTCACCGCACACGCCTGTGCCGCGAACGCCTCGTTCGACTCGATCACATCGAGATCCGACGCATGCAGCCCCGCGCGCTTCAACGCAGCGAGCGTCGCGGGCACGGGACCGATGCCCATGTACTGCGGATCCACTCCCGCGTGCGCGTATGAAACGAGGCGCGCGAGCGGGCTGATCCCGCGCGTGCTGGCGGTTTGGGCGTCCATCATCAGAAGCGCCGCTGCCGCGTCGTTGATGCCCGAGGCATTGCCTGCCGTCACGGTGCCGCCTTCCTTGACGAACGCGGGACGCAAACCGGCAAGCTCGTCATATCCGAGGTCGGCGCGCACGTGCTCGTCGGTATCGAACACCGTGGTTTGCCCTTTCACGGTTCTCTTCAACGCGGCGATCTGATCTGCGAAACGTCCCTCCGCGATGGCCCGCGCCGCGCGCCGATGCGACTCCAGCGCGAGCTCATCCTGCTGCTCTCGCGTGATGCCGTACTTGCGCGCGACATTCTCGGCGGTGATGCCCATGTGAATCGAATGAAACGGGTCGTGCAACGCACCGAGCATCATGTCGACGAGGCGGCTGTCGCCCATCCGCGCGCCAAAACGAGCGTCTGTCGCGAGATAAGGCGCGCGACTCATATTCTCCGCACCACCGCCGAGCGTGACCTCGGCGTCACTGAGCAGAATCGCCTGAGCAGCGCAAATGACCGCTTCCAGTCCCGAGCCGCACAGACGGTTCACCGTCATTGCCGGCGTCTCCTCGGAGACGCCGGCATCCAGCGCCGCGACCCGGGCCAGATAGAGATCCCTTGGCTCGGTGGCGATCACGTTGCCGAACACCACACGACCGACGTCCTGGCCCTGTACGCCTGCGCGCGCCAGCACCTCGCGTGCGACGAATGCGCCGAGCGCGGTGGGCGGCTGATCCCTGAGACTACCGCCGAACTTTCCAATCGCGGTGCGCACACCGCCGACAACCACCACTTCCCTTTGCATGCCCGACTCCTGAGATCAGAACTGTTTTACAGCGCCCGTCAACCGCGGTCTCGTCGAGAATGCCGCTGGAGTTCGAGCCGGGCGATCGCGTTGCGATGCACTTCGTCCGGGCCGTCCGCCAGCCGAAGCGTGCGCTGGTTCGCCCACGCATAGGCCAGCGGGAAATCGTCCGATACCCCCGCGGCGCCGTGCAACTGGATCGCCCAGTCCAAGACCTTCAGCGCCACGTTCGGCGCGACGACCTTGATCATCGCGATTTCGGCTCGCGCCGCCTTGTTGCCGACCGTGTCCATCAGCCACGCCGCTTTCAGCGTGAGCAGGCGTGCCATTTCGATCTCACAGCGCGCTTCGGCGATGCGTTCCTGCGTCACGCCTTGCTCGGCCAGCGGCTTGCCGAACGCCACGCGGCTGAGACTGCGTTCGCACATCAATTCGAGCGCACGTTCGGCGGCGCCGATGCTGCGCATGCAGTGGTGAATGCGGCCCGGCCCGAGCCGGCCTTGTGCAATCTCGAAGCCGCGGCCCTCGCCGAGCAGCAGATTCGCCACGGGCACGCGCACATCCTTCAGTTCGACTTCCATATGGCCGTGAGGCGCATCGTCGTACCCGAACACGGGCAGATAGCGCTTGACCGTAATACCCGGCGCATCGGCCGGCACCACGATCATCGACTGTTGCTGATGACGCTCCGCGTCCGGATCGGTCTTGCCCATCACGATGTAGATCTTGCAACGCGGGTCTCCGGCGCCCGACGACCACCACTTGGTCCCGTTGATCACGTAGTGATCGCCGTCGCGCTCGATGCGGCAGCAGATGTTCGTCGCATCCGACGAGGCGACTGCAGGCTCCGTCATCAGAAACGCAGACCGAATCTCGCCGCGCAACAGCGGTTCCAGCCAGCGGTCCTTCAATGCCTCGCTCGCGTAACGCTCGAGCGTTTCCATATTCCCCGTGTCCGGTGCCGAGCAGTTGAACACTTCGGGCGACCAGGGCACCCGTCCCATGATTTCGCACAGCGGCGCGTATTCGAGGTTCGAAAGACCTTCCGGCGCGCGTGGCGAGCGCGGCAGGAACAGATTCCAAAGTCCGGCCTTGCGTGCGAGCGGCTTCAGTTCCTCGATAATGCGCGTCGGAATCCACGCGTTGCCGGCTTGCCGATTGGCCTGAATCTCGGCCTGGTACCGGTGCTCGTTCGGATAGATATGAGTCTCGAAGAAATCGAGCAGCTTCGACTGCAGCTCTCGGACCTTCGGTGTGTAATCGAATTGCATCGTGTCTCCTTTCGTTCGCCTGCCGCGTCAAAACCGTGCACCGATCCGGTCGCGACGATATAGCGGCGGCGACTCCTTTCACTAGATGGTCAGCCCGCCGTCCACGACCAGGCATTCCCCATTGGTGTAGCTCGCGGCATCGGACACGAGATACAGCACCGCGCCGGCAAGCTCGCGCGGCTCAGCGTGACGACGAAGCGGGATCTTTTTCATCCACTCTTCGTAGATCGACGGGGTCTCGAACAGCGCGCTGGCGAACTTCGTCCGCGTCAGGCCGGGAAGCAGCGCATTGACGCGAATCCCGAATGGGCCGCACTCCTTGGCGAACGCCCTCGTCATGTTGACGACCGCCGCCTTGCTGATCGAATAGATGCCCTGCATATCGCCCGGCTGCAGCGCATTCACCGAAGCGGTGTTGACGATGGCGCCGCCGCCATGCTCGCGCATCAATCGGCCGGCTTCCACGGACATGAAGAAATAGCCGCGAATGTTCACTTCAACGGTCTTGTCGTATGCCGCGAGATCGGTATCGAGGATGTGCCCGAAATACGGGTTGGCCGCCGCATTGTTCACGAGTATGTCGAGGCGCCCATGGTGCGTGCGAATGTAGTCGAACGTTCTTGCGATGTCCTCCATGCGGCCCACGTGGCAGGCCAGCGCTTCGGCGTTGCCGCCCTCGCGGCGGATCTTCTCCGCGACGGCCAGACACTCTTCCAGCTTGCGGCTAGACACGATCACGTGCGCGCCCTGCTCCGCCAGCAACCGGGCGATTTCTTCACCGATGCCTCGGCTGGCCCCCGTGACGAGCGCGATTTTTCCGCTCAGATCGAAAAGTTTGGTGCTCATGCTGCTCCGTACTCCTGTCGATGATTCATGTTCGTTGGGGCGTCACCCGTTTGCGCAGTGCGCTCCTCCGCAGCCTGTCAGCTTTGCTCTTCCAGCGCGCTCACTGCCATCTGCGCGAGTTGTTCCACCATTTCGCCGACTGCGCCCGCGTTGGCATGCGAAGCGTTGCCCTCCATCGCACGTTTCTTGACGCCCTGTGCGATGGCGGCGAGGCGGAAAAAGCTGACCGCGAGATAGAAGGACCAGCCGTAGATTCCCGGAATGCCGCGCAATTCGCAGTACCGCGCGACGATCGCCTTCTCGTCCGGAATACCCAGCGCAGCCCGGTTCATTCCTTGAAGGCCCGCGACCGGCCCATTGGCGGGAAGCCGCAGACACATGCAGAAGTAAGCCAGGTCGGCAAGCGGATTGCCCAGCGTCGATAATTCCCAATCGAGCATGGCCTTGATCCGGCACTGCTGCGAATCGAAGATCAGGTTGTCGACGCGGAAATCGCCGTGCACGAGCGAGCGGGTTCCGTCGTCGGCGGGGCAATGAAGCGGCAGCCACGCGATCAGCTTCTCCATCGCGTCGATACGGCTCGTCTCCGACGCCCGGTACTGCCTCGTCCACAGATTGATCTGACGCTCGAAGTAATTTCCGGCCCGGCCATAGTCGGACAGACCGACCGTATCGACGTCCACGTCGTGCAAGGTCGCCATCGCGCGCACGATCGCGTCGTAATACTCGCCTCGCTGGTCACGCGAAATCTCCGGGAATGCGGGATTCCAGAAAATGCGTCCCTCCTCGAAGCTCATCACGTAGAACATCGTGCCGATCACATCGCAATCCGTGCACAGGTGATATGCGCGCGCGACCGGCACGTCCGTTTTCGTCAATGCCTCGAGCACGCGGAACTCGCGATCCACCGCATGCGCCGACTTCAGCAGCGGGCCGCCGGGCTGGCGGCGCAACACGTAGTTGCCGCTGGCCGCCTTCAGCAGGAAGGTCGGATTCGACTGACCGCCCGCGAACTTCTGCGCACTGACCGGCCCGTTGAACCCTTCGATCGTCCGCTCGAGATACGGGGCAAGTGTTCCCACATCTATTTGCATGGCGTCGTTCGTCATCGTTTCACCCTGTTCTCAATTAACCAAAAGTCTGGAAGCGGCGCCGGTCTGCGCGATCGAGGTGCGGATCGCTGTTGAAGCTGGCGAGGTGAAACGCATCCCGATTGAAGAAGAACCGGCAAAAGCTGCTGTTGCGGATCTGCAGATTCAGCGCAATCGCGGCGTCGGCCGGCGCCTGCAGCGCCTGTTGCGCGATGGCCGCCATCACACCGCCCGAGGTCACCACCAGCACCCGCTCAGCCGGGCTCTGCTGGATCGCCTGCCTCGCCGCTTCGACGCGATGCTGAAACTCCCGCCATGTCTCCGGAATCGGACTGCGGATCAAATCCTTCGACCACAGTTGCAGCACCCGCTTCAGGCTCCGGTAGAACTCTTGCCGGGAAGCACCGCGCCACGCCTTCAAATCCTGATGTGAGTCATCCAGTCCGTCGAAGAGCGCCTGAAAGTTGTACTCGTCCAAGCCGGCATGCTGCTCGACCGGCCCGAACGAACGACCCATGCCGCGACAGATTGCGTCGAGTGTCTGTCTGTGGCGGCGCATGCCGCCCGTCATCACGCGGTCGAAGTTCAGATCGAGCTGCGCGAAGTATTCGCCGAGCCAGACCCCCTGACGCTCGCCGACCTCGGACAGCACGTCGTAGTCACTCGCGCCAAAGGATGCCTGGCCGTGACGCACGAGATAAAGTTCTGCCATGAGTTTTCCTCGTCCGATCCGTCACGCCGCGGCCTTGACCATGTCCTCGATCACCTTCTTCGCATCGCCAAAGACCATCATGGTCTTGTCCATGTAGAAGAGATCGTTGTCGAGCCCGGCGTAGCCGGCCGCCATCGAGCGCTTGTTGACGATCACCGTGCGCGCCTTGTACGCCTCGATGATCGGCATGCCCGCGATCGGCGACTTCGGATCGTTCTTCGCGGCCGGATTCACCACGTCGTTCGCGCCGAGCACCAGCACCACGTCGACCTGGCCGAACTCGCCGTTGATGTCCTCCATCTCGTAGACCATGTCGTACGGCACTTCGGCCTCGGCGAGCAGCACGTTCATGTGCCCCGGCATGCGGCCGGCCACCGGGTGGATCGCGTACTTCACCTCGATGCCCTTCTCGACCAGCTTGTCGGTCAACTCTTTTAACGCATGCTGCGCGCGCGCCACGGCCAGCCCATAGCCCGGCACGATCACGACGGTTTCGGCGTTGCCCATCATGAACGACGCGTCATCGGCCGAACCCGATTTCACCGGACGCTGCTCCGCCGCGCCGCCCGCGGCCGCGCCCGGCTCGTTGCCGAAGCCGCCGAGGATCACGTTGAAGAACGAGCGGTTCATCGCGCGGCACATGATGTACGACAGGATCGCACCCGACGACCCGACCAGCGAGCCGGCGATGATCAGCATCGGATTGTTCAGCGAGAAGCCGATGCCCGCCGCCGCCCAGCCCGAGTACGAGTTCAGCATCGACACGACCACCGGCATGTCTGCGCCGCCGATCGGAATGATGATCAACACGCCGAGCACAAACGCGATGATCGTCATGATGATGAACGGCAGCCACGACTGCGTGAGGAAGAACAGCACGCCGAAGCCGATCATCGCCAGCGCGAGCACGAGATTGATCAGGTGCTGGCCCGGATAGACGACGGGTGCGCCTTGAAACAGGCGGAATTTGTATTTGCCCGACAGCTTGCCGAACGCAATCACCGAACCCGAGAACGTGATCGCGCCGACGAACGTGCCGATGAACAGTTCGATCCGGTTGCCGTAGGGGATGAAGCCCGCATGCGGCGCGTCCTGGACACCAAGTCCGAATGCCGCGGGTTCCGACACGACCGCGTACGCGATGCACACGGCGGCCACGCCGATCAGCGAGTGCATCGCGGCGACGAGCTCCGGCATCTTCGTCATCTCCACCCGCGCGGCGACGAACGCACCGACCGCGCCGCCGATGACTAACGCGGCAAACAGAAGCGCCAGTCCCAAAGCAAGGTTGGAGCCGAGCGATGCGGCCTGTTTCGCGATCAGCGCGACGGTCGTCAGAATGGCGATCGCCATGCCAGCCATACCGAATGCATTGCCGGCGCGTGCGCTTTTCGGGTTGGAGAGCCCCTTCAACGCCTGAATGAAGCAGACAGACGCGAGCAGATAAAAGAGCGTGACGACGTTCGCGCTCACGAAATCAAAGGACGTCATACGGCCTCCTTGCCGCCAGTGGCCAGTTTCTTCGGTTCCTTCTTCCTGAACATTTCGAGCATGCGTCTCGTGACGAGAAAGCCGCCGAACACGTTCACCGCGGCGAGCCCGACGGCGACCGTGCCGAAGAACTTGCCCGCGCCGCCGAGCGTGAGGCCCGCGGCAATCATCGCCCCGACGATCACGATCGCGGAGATCGCATTCGTGACTGCCATCAGCGGCGTATGCAGCGCCGGCGTCACGTTCCAGACGACGTGGTAGCCGACATAAATCGCCAGCACGAAGATGATCAGGTTGATCACCGTGTGATTGATAACTTCCATTGCGCTCCCCTCATCCGTTGCGCTTGACCACGCCTTCGTGCGTGAGCAGGGTTGCCGCGACGATGTCGTCCGCGAGATCGATATTGAGCGTGCCGTCTTTCGTGACGATCAGCTTCAGGAAGTCGACAAGGTTCCTCGCGTAGAGCGAGGACGCATCGGTCGGCACCATCGCCGCCAGGTTCGTGTAGCCGACGATCTTCACGCCGTTCTCCGTGACGACGACCTTGTCGGTCTCGGTGAGCGGACAGTTGCCGCCTCGATGTCCGCCGATGGCCGGCCCGCGTCCCGCGGCAAGATCGACGATGACGGAGCCCGTCTTCATCGCCTGCACCGTTTCGGACGAGATCAAGGTCGGCGCGTCGCGCCCGGGAATCAGCGCCGTCGTGATCACGATATCGGCCTGTTTCGCCTTTTCGTGCACGAGCGCCGTCTGGCGTTGCAGCCAGCTCGCCGGCATCGGCCGCGCATAGCCGCCCGTGCCTGCCGCAGCCTCGCGCTCTTCGTCGGTCTCGTAGGGCACGTTGAGAAACTTCGCGCCGAGCGATTCGATCTGCTCTTTCACTGCGGGGCGCACGTCCGACGCTTCGATGACCGCGCCGAGGCGCTTGGCCGTCGCAATCGCCTGAAGTCCCGCGACGCCTGCACCGAGCACCAGCACCCGTGCGGCTTTCACCGTGCCCGCGGCTGTCATCAGCATCGGCATGAAGCGCGGATAGTGCTCCGCCGCGACGAGGACCGCCTTGTAGCCCGCGATGTTCGCCTGCGACGACAGCACGTCGAGGCTTTGCGCGCGCGTCGTGCGGGGCGCGGCTTCGAGCGCGAACGCAGTCAGCCCCGCGTCGGCAAGACGGCGGGTGTTGTCGGTATTGAACGGGTCGAGCATGCCCGCCAGCACCGAACCGCGTTTCATCAGCAACAGTTCGGATTCAGTCGGCGATGCAACTTTCAGCACGATTTGCGCGCCGAAGGCCGCCGCCGCATCCCCGATCTGCGCGCCCGCTTTGCGGTAAGCGTCGTCCGTGTAGTGCGCGCATTCACCGGCACCCGACTCGACGGTCACGCTGCGTCCTTGCGACACGAGCATCTTGACCGTCTCAGGCGTTGCCGCGACGAGCGATTTTTGACCCCGCGACTCGGCGGGCACTCCAATCTGCATTTCAGACCTCACCTTGCGCTTACCTGCGCCGATAGTCTCTGTGGTTCACCTGACGATGCGGTCTTCGCGCGCCGGGAACGGCGCGCGATATGCCGCACGTCTCATCATTCGACGTCCGAAATAAATTGATGTCGAAAGCGCATTCGTTCTACATCGGCTCCTGTCAGACCGGCACTTCGCCCTCGAGGGTGATGCGGTTGAGCACGCGTTCAGCCTCGCCGTAGTCGTGCACCGCGTAGTGCATGGTGCAGCGGTTGTCCCACATGACGACGTCGCCTTCCTGCCACATATGGCGGTATACGTTGTCCGGCGTGGTCGAGTGTTCGTACAGGAAGTCGAGCAACGGGCGGCTTTCGGCGACGGTCATCCCTTCGATCTGCTGGGCGGTCTCACGGTGGCCGACGTAGAGGGCCTTGCGGCGCGTCTCCGGATGCGTGCGCACGATCGGGTGGACCGCCTCGGGAATCTTGTCGATCCCTCGCATTCTGGCCAGTCGCAGCCCCGTGAACCGCGCACGCAGACCTTCGAGCATGCGCTGCATGGTCGGAGACAAGCGCTCGTACGAAAGGTATTGATTGCACCACATCGTGTCGCCGCCGTGCGGTACCACGACTGCCGACAGGATCGAGATCTTCGGTGGCACCGGTGTATAGATCGAATCGGAGTGCCACGCCTCGGTCGACGCCGTTTCCTTCGGAATCTTGGTTACCTGGATAAGTCCCGGAAAGCCCGGCACGCTCGGATCGAGCGGATTGTTTTGCGCAGGCTTGCCCCAGAGTTTGGCGAACTCGACGTGAGCCGAAGGCTGCAGCCGCTGGCCGCGAAATACGAGCACACCGTAGTCGAGAAACGCGCGATGCAGCACTTCGAAGTTCGTCACGTCGACCGGTTCGTTGAGGTTGATGCCTTCGACGCGCGCGCCCACCGAACCGGTGAGCGGAGTGATCTGGATACCCATGAATATCTCCTTTTCCTCTGCTTGAGGTTTAGTTTGTGGTGAGGACAATCTTGCCGATATGTTGATCGAGCAGCATGTAGGCATGTGCTTCGCCGATCGCATCCATTGCGAAGGTGCGATCGATCGGCAGGCCGATGCGGCCCGCTGCGAGATGGGGCAGCAAGTCGCGCGCGCATGCCTCGATGCACTGCAGCCGCTCCTCCTCGGTACGGGTGCGGAACGTCACGCCAATCAGCTTCAAACGCTTGAGCCAGAGCTGGCTCAGATCGATCTGAGCGGTGGCCGAGCCGAGTCGGGCGATGTTGACGAGCCGACCCTTGACCGCGAGGCTTTGCATGTTCGCCTCGAAGACCGGTCCGCCCACGGTGTCGATGATCAGATCGACCCCTCGCTTGTCGGTGGCGGCCATCACCACATCGAGCTGTGATTGGTGCGACGAGTCGATGCCTACGTCGACGCCGAATTCGGCCAGCCGATCGAGCTTCGCGGCCGAGCGCGATTGGGCCATCACGGGCTTGGCACCCCATACGGACGCGATCTGAATCGCCGCCATCGCAACGCCGCCCGAGGCGCCGTTGATCAGCACCGACTCGCCTGCGCGCAGTTCCCCATTGGTGATCACGGCGTCGTGCGCGGTGATGAACACGTTCGGGAAAGCCGCCGCTTCGATCCAGGAAAGCCCTTCCGGCACCGCCATCAAGGCCCGGGGATCAGAGAGCACGTACTCGGCCTGGCAACCCTTGCCGTGTCCCATCACGCGATCGCCCTCGCGCCAGCCGCTGACGCCCTCTCCGACTGCCGCCACTTCCCCGGCAAATTCGACGCCCGTGGTGATCGTATTGCCCGAGCGCAGGTCGCGAGCCTGATTGATCTCGCCACGATTCAGGCCGGCCGCGCGCACCCTGACCAGAACCTGTCCCGCGCCAACGACCGGGACCGGGATGTCTTGCACCTCCACGATGCCGCCCGACGGGGCCGGTATTACACGCACTGCTTTCATCGACGTCGTCTCCTTTGAAGAACTCGTTCTGTCTGGTCCGCTTTGCGACCCGCTAGCGCTTTTTTCCGACGAATATTCGCGCCTCGTTGACGCAGTCGGCGGATTGCTTTCGTTGAGTCAAAGATAGTCGCGCCCCCTTCGAGTGTCAACAACTTATATATAGGACCATGGAAAATACCTATATAGGACTTCGCGAACTCGACCTATTCTGTTTCCACGGATTCGCGCAATTTCAAACGCGATTCGCTGGATCCACCGGTCCTACGCTAGTTCATAGATCTATATAGGAGTTTAACCAATGCCTCGCGCCATCGTGCTTCATGCCACCGACAACGTGGCAACACTGCTGGACCCCGGACAGGAAGGGGAAACCTGCGTCCTGCAGGGAGAAGTAACCGGCCAGGTGACCCTGACGCAGGACGTCCCCTTTGGCCACAAAGTCTGCATCGCACCGACTACGGAAGGCGCCAAGGTACTCAAGTACGGCCAGGTCATCGGTACTGCTCGCCGCGCGCTCCGGGTTGGCGAGCACACCCATGTTCATAACGTCGATTCCACCCGCGCTCGCGGTGATCTGAAAACGAGGTAACTACGTGATGAAAACATTCCTTGGCTATCGACGCGAAAACGGCGCCGTTGGCGTGCGCAACTGGGTTGCGGTGATTTCCGTCATGGATAACTGCAATCCCGTTACGCGCACGATCAGTGAGGCGGTCGAAGGCACGATCCCGGTCACGACGCTGTTCGTGCGCGGGCAGTTCGGCGCGGATCTCGATTTCGCCTATGAATCGCTGGCCGGTCTCGGGCGCAACCCGAATATCGCAAGCGTCCTGCTGGTGGGACTGGAAGAATCGTCCACCGAAGAAGTGGCGTCCCGCATCCGCGCCACCGGGA
Organism: Burkholderia sp. JPY481; assembly: GCF_038900515.1. Classification (NCBI taxonomy): domain Bacteria; kingdom Pseudomonadati; phylum Pseudomonadota; class Betaproteobacteria; order Burkholderiales; family Burkholderiaceae; genus Burkholderia; species Burkholderia sp. JPY481. The sequence continues at coordinate 52,309 of NZ_JAYMRT010000012.1, read as the reverse complement.
AAGCGGTCGAAACGGTGCATCTGCAGCCGAACGGCACCATCGCCTGCATTGCGGAAGGCACACGCAAGGCGATGCGCCTTTCGATTGCCGCATCCCGCTTGCGCCGCGAGCCGTGTCCTGTTTCCGAACTGGTCGTGGGCGTCGAGTGCGGTGGGTCCGATACGACTTCCGGACTGAGCTGCAACCCGACGATCGGCCGGATGGCCGACCAGATCATCGCCGAGGGCGGCACGGTCATCATTTCGGAGACCTCGGAGTTCATCGGCGCCGAGCATCTGTTCGCTGCACGGGCCATCGACGAAACGGTCAAGGCGGCATTCGTCTCCGCGGTGCGCAACATGGAGCAAGGCGCGATCGACCGGGGCGTCGATATGCGCGAATCGCAGCCGTCGCCCGACAACAAGAAAGGCGGCTTGACGACGGTCGAGGAAAAGGCGCTCGGCGCGATGGCGAAGGCAGGCTCGAGCCCCCTCGTCGGCGTGCTGCGATACGGCGAAGCTCCTCGCCGCAAGGGTCTGCACTTCATGGATGCCCCTGCGGCGGCGGTCGAAAACCTCACAGCGCTTGCCGCGGGTGGTTGTCAGCTTACGTTCTTCGGCACTGGCGTCGGCAATCCGATCGGCAACATGGTTGCGCCGACGGTGAAGGTGTGCGGAAACATCAATACCGTCAGGACGATGCGCGACAACATCGATTTCGATGCGAGCGGCGTGCTCGAACAGGCCATGAAGATTTCCGATATCGGTGACCGGCTGTACGAATACGCGCTGGACGTCGCGTCTGGCACCTGCCTCGCGAGCGAAGTGCTCGATGTCCGCGAAACAGCGGTCAGCCGTTTCGAACGCAGCCTCTGAAGCAAGATGACAAAACTGTCCATGGTGTCGGATGCCATCATCCGCGATATCGAATCGGGGTCATTGCGCGAGGGTGATCGCCTTCCTTCCGAAGGCGAGCTGGCGGCACGGCACCATGTAAGCGTCGGCACGATCCAGAAGGCGCTCACCCAGCTCTCGCACTCCGGACTCATCACGCGCGAGCAGGGTCGCGGCACCTTCGTGTCGGGCACGCGCGTGGCTCCCGCGGACGTTCGCTACCTGCGCTTTCGCGGCGCAGACGGCAACGATCTGCCTTGCTATGTCCACGCGCGCTCCGTCAAGCGCACGACACGCAAGGGGCCGTGGTCGGAGTTTCTGGGCGGCGACGGCTTCGTGCGAATCGAGCGCATGATCAACGTCGGAGGGCGGTTCGATCTCTACAGCGAATTCTGGCTGCGAGAGGAAGACTTCGCGGAGCTGGGTGGCCTCGACCGCTCCGCACTCGAAAAAAACCTCCGCGAACTCGTGGGTCAACGGCTTTCGCTGCCCACCTTGCGCGTGGACCAGTGGATCCGGTTTGGCGAACTGCCCTCGGCCGTCGCTGAAGAACTGATGATCGCAACGGGCCAGGCAGGCTTAATCAAGGAATTGCGCGGCTACACACTGCGCAATCGGCCGCTCTACTACCAGTCCGTCTATGCCGGGCCGTTTCAGGAGCGTCTTGTCATCGAGCGGGAGAACGGGCAATGAGTACGCATTGGTCACCTGACACCATCGGGCATTGGACCGCGCGGATTTTCGAAACCTGCGGCGTACCACGGGATCACGCCGCGGAAGCTGCGTCGATCCTCGTTCGCAGCGAGCTGCGGGGTTACAAGACGCATGGCATGACGCGCCTTTCGTCCTACGTGAACCGGCTGAAGAACAGGGAGTTCAATCCGAAGCCCACGATGTCGCATCGGGCTTTCCCGGGCGGCATCGTGCTGAACGCCGACGGCGCAATGGGACAGATTGCCGGCCCTCACGCCGTGCGCCTTGCGCTCGAAGCGCTGAACACGAGCGCCTCCGTGCTCGTCGTGATGCAGTCGTGCGGCCATCTCGGGGCGCTCGGCATCCACACGCTGCTGGCCGCCGAAGCAGGCGCCTTCAGCGTGATGGGGCAGCACACGCCGCCGGCGCTCGCGCTCGAAGGCTTTCGCGGCCCGGCGATCGGACACAACCCGATCTCCTTCGGCTGCCCTTTGCCGGGACAAGCGCCGATCGTCTTCGACGTGGCCTGCAGCGTGGCGGCGAGAGGCCACATTCTGCTCGCCGCCCGCGAAGGCAAGTCCATTCCCGAAGGCTGGGCGCTCGACTCACAAGGCCGGCCCACCACGGATCCGCAGTGCGCGCTCGAAGGCTCGCTGATGCCGATGAGCGGACACAAGGGCATGGGCATCGCGATGATGGTCGAGTGCCTGGCGGGCGCGCTCGCCGCTACCGCGGGTTCACTCAACTCGCCGCGCGGCGATGCGATGCAGGACGCGTTCCTCTGGCTCGTGCGTCCCGAATCCTATACGGGGCGTGAGGCCTTCGACGAGTACATGCGCCAGTGGACCGAGACCTACGTGACAGCAGGCGGCGACGCCCGGCTGCCGGGTGCGCGTGGCGACGTGCTCGAGCGCGAAGCCCGCGAACGCGGCATGACGCTGCCCACCGCGATCGCCGACGAACTGGCCGCACTTGGCGAGCAGCTTGGCGTGCGCTTTCCTGCGTAATCGCCCTGCCCCTGACAACATCAATTGACGAGTAACAGCAATGAATGCCCCACTCTCAGAAGCAAACCGTGAGGCCATGGAGGCCGTCACCCTCGACGACAAGTACGCGCTGGATTCCGGGCGTGCCTTCATGAGCGGCGTCCAGGCGCTCGTGCGCCTGCCGCTCGTGCAGCGCGCACGCGATGCGCAAGGCGGCCACAATACCGCCGCGTTCATCTCCGGCTACCGGGGCTCACCGCTCGGCACCTATGACCAGGCGCTGTGGCAGGCCAAGAAGCACCTTGCGAACAACCATGTCGTGTTCAAACCAGGCGTCAACGAAGAACTCGGCGTCACGGCGGTTTGGGGCTCGCAGCAGCTCGAGTTCGACCCGGCGAGCAAAAAATACGATGGCGTGTTCGGCATCTGGTACGGCAAAGGCCCCGGTGTGGACCGCAGCGGCGACGCGCTCAAGCACGCCAACCTCGCGGGCACCGCGCCCCTCGGTGGCGTGATCGCGCTAGCCGGAGACGACCACGTCTCCAAGAGCAGCACGCTCGCGCATCAGAGTGACCACACGTTCATCGCTGCCGGACTGCCGGTGTTCTTTCCCGCGAACGTGCAGGACATCCTGGACCTCGGCGTTCATGCCTTCGCGATGAGCCGCTTCAGCGGCTTGTGGGCGGGCATGAAGACCGTGCAGGAAGTGGTCGAGTCCGGCTCGTCGGTGCTGACTGCTGTCGACCGGGTGGGCATCCTGCTGCCTGAAGACTTCGCGGTGCCCCAAGGCGGCCTGCACATCCGCTGGCCGGACGACCCGCTCACCCAGGAAGCCCGGATGATGGAGTACAAGTGGCCGGCCGCGCTCGCCTATATCCGCGCGAACCGGCTCAACCACAACGTCATCGAAGGTCCGAACGATCGGCTCGGCATCATCGCGAGCGGCAAGGCCTACAACGACACGCGCCAGGCGCTGATCGACCTTGGGCTCACCGAAGAGCTGTGCCGCGAGCTCGGCATCCGGCTGCACAAGGTCAGCGTGGTATGGCCGCTCGAGCCTCAGGGTGTGCGCGAGTTCGCGCGCGGCCTGCGTGAAATCCTCGTCGTCGAGGAAAAGCGCTCGCTGATCGAACAGCAGTTGAAGGACGAGCTTTATCACTGCAACCCGGATACACGGCCTGTCGTGCTCGGCAAGTACGGTCGCGCCGACGGTGAAGACATCGGCGGCGAATGGAGCCACGGCAGGCCGGGCGACGACTGGCTGCTGCGCGCGAAGGCCGATCTCACGCCCGCGATGGTCGCCAGGGCGATCTCCGGGCGCCTGAAGAAGCTCGGCGTGCCACCGGACGTGGTCGCCCGCATGGACCAGCGCCTCGCGCAGATCGACGCGGCCGAACGTACCGCCGCCGAAGGCGCGAGCGGCGGCGCGGACCGCCTGCCATGGTTCTGCCCCGGCTGCCCGCACAACACCAGCACCCGAGTTCCGGAGGGATCGCTCGCCACCGCAGGGATCGGTTGTCACGGCATGGCGGTGTGGATGGACCGCTCGACCACGTCCTGGTCCCAGATGGGCGGCGAAGGCGTGTCCTGGATGGGACAGGCGCCGTTCAGCAAGCGCTCCCACATGTTCGCCAATCTGGGCGACGGCACGTATAACCACTCCGGGCTGCTCGCCATCCGACAGTCGGTCAATGCCGGGGTCAACATCACCTACAAGATCCTGTTCAATAGCGCCGTGGCGATGACGGGCGGCCAACCGGTCGACGGTCAGCTCGACGTGCCTGGCATGACCCGCGAGCTTGCCGCTGAGGGCGTGAAGCGCACCGTAGTGGTAACCGATGAGCCGGAGAAGTACGCGGGCGTGACGGATCTCGCGCCCGGCGTCACGGTACGCCATCGCGATGCGCTCGATGACGTGCAGCGCGAGCTGCGCGAGCTCGAGGGCGCCACCGCGATCATCTACGACCAGGTCTGCGCCACCAAGAAGCGTCGCGAACGCAAACGCGGCACGATGCCCGATCCGGAAAAGCGGGTGATCATCAACGAGCTCGTGTGCGAAGGCTGCGGTGATTGTTCGGTCGAAAGCAACTGCGTCGCCGTTCAACCGCTCGAGACCGAGTTCGGCCGCAAACGCCAGATCAATCAGAACACGTGCAACAAGGACTTTTCCTGCGTCAAGGGTTTCTGCCCGAGCTTCGTCACGGTCGAAGGCGGTCAGCTCAAGAAGCCCGCGGCAGCGCGCAGCGCGAAGCTCACCGAGATGCCGGCCCTGCCCGAGCCGACGCTGCCCGACGCTGCCATCGCGCGGCGCATCCTGGTGGCCGGCGTGGGCGGTACGGGCATCGTCACGATCGGCCAGGTGCTCGGCATGGCGGCGCACCTCGAAGGCAAGTACGTGACCACGCAGGATGCAACCGGCATGGCGCAGATGGGCGGCGCCACCTGGAGCCACATCCAGATCGCGAGTGACGACAATGCCCTGCACGCGACGCGGGTCGATACCGCGTCGGCCGATCTCGTGCTGGCTTGCGACACGGTGGTGGGCGCGAACAAATTCACCCTGTCCACCATGCATCCGGGGCGCACTTATGTCGTGCTCAATAGCCACGTGACGCCAACCGCGGCTTTCGTGCGCAATCCCGACTGGCAAGCCGGCACCGACCAGTCCATCGCGGCAATCCTGAACGGGGCAGGCCCTGGTCAAGTCGGCGTTTTCGACGCCGAGCGCATGGCCACGCAACTGCTCGGCCAGTCGATCTACTCGAACCTGATGCTGCTGGGCTACGCGTGGCAGAAGGGCCAAGTGCCGCTTACGCGGGCCGCGCTGATGCGTGCGATCGAGCTCAATGGCGTGCAGGTCGAAAGCAACAAGGCTGCCTTCGAGTGGGGCCGTCATTGCGCGCACGACCTCAACAGGGTGCCGGTGCGCTCCGCTGACGCCCAGGTGATTCAGTTCGCGAAGAAGCCGTCGCTCGCCGAGTTCATCGAGAAGCGATCGGCGTTTCTGGTCGGCTATCAGAGCCGCGCTTATGCCGCTCGTTACGAAGCGTTCGTCGCAAGAGTGCAGGAGGCCGAGAGCCGCTTTGGCAGCGATCGGCTCAGCAGAACCGTCGCGCGTTACCTGTTCAAACTGATGGCCTACAAGGACGAGTACGAGGTGGCGCGCCTGCATACCGACGCGGCATTCACGATCAAGATCGCGGAGATGTTCGAGGGCGACTACAAGCTCGTGCATCACCTCGCACCCCCGCTCCTGTCGAAGCGCAATGCGAAGGGCGAGCATGTCAAGCGAGCCTTCGGACCCTGGGTTCGTAGCGCGTTCCGCGGCGTGGCAGCGTTCAGGGGCTTGCGCGGAACCGTCGTCGACCCATTCGGATACAGCGCCGAACGACGCACCGAACGTGCGCTGATCGGCGAATACCGCGCCTGTATCGAGGAACTTCTGCGGACGCTTTCGGAGGACAAGCTCGAACTGGCGCTGGAGATCGCGGCCCTTCCCGAGATCATCCGCGGTTACGGCCACGTCAAGGCCCGCAACCTCGATGCCGCACGGGTTCGCTGGGCAGCTTTGATGTGCCAGTGGCGCGATGGCGAACGCGCTCCGCAACGAACGTCCGTCGCGCTCGAACAAAGCGCCAATTGAGTGAAGCAACCTGCCGCGGCCTGATGCGCTCATCGGGCCGCGGCCCGCTGGGACGCGGCTTCGCCGGTCCCTTCAGCCATCACACAGATGCTGGCTGACACCTGACAAAAACCCAGGAGACACCATGCCTCATCATCGTTCCGTCATCAGCACGTCTTCGCCGTCGATGACTTCAGCCGTCTCATCCGGCAAACCGTTGTCGAAACCGTGGGCCATTGGTGCAATCACGGTTGGCAGCGGTCTCGAACTCTACGACTCGGTCGTCTACAACTTCTTTGCCACGCTGATCGGCCCACAATACTTTCCACTGACCGACCCTCTCGGCCAGTTACTGTTCTCTTTTGCCGCCTTCGGCGTCGGCTATCTGATGCGACCGATCGGCGGATTGGTGATCGGCGCCTACGCCGACCGCGTCGGCCGCAAGCCTGCCGTGGTGCTTACCCTGTGGCTGATGGCGTTGAGCGCCACGATGCTAGTGCTGGCACCAACCTACGCCCAGATCGGTCTGGCCGCGCCGGTCATCATGACGATTGCACGTCTGCTTCAGGGCTTTGCGATTGGCGGCGAGATGGGACCGGCCAGCGCGATGCTGCTCGAATACGCCGACGATAAGTCACGTGGGTTCTATACGAGCTGGCAGCCGTTCAGCCAGGGGCTCGCGGCGATCTTCGCGGCGCTCGTCGCCCTTTCGTTGACCAATTTCCTGCCGCAGTCCGCGCTGTCATCCTGGGGTTGGCGCGTCTCGTTCGTGATCGGCATTCTGGTGATTCCGCTCAGCGTGATGATCCGGTCACGTCTGGACGAGACTCTGGTTCCGACCAAGTGGGGCGAAAGCGATGCGATCTCGCACCGCCGCCTCGTGAAAGAACACCGGCGGGAACTGCTCGCCAGTGTGCTGCTGATGATTGGACTGGCATCGGCCGTGCATATCGTTGTTTTCTATCTTCCCAACTACGGCGCGATCCAGCTTCATCTGCCGCTTTCGCAATCGATCTGGGCGGGCTTCGTGGGCTCGGTGGCGCTCACCCTGCTCTCACCGTTCGCCGGCTGGCTCAGCGATCGCATCGGCCGTAGAAAGGTCGTGTGGTGGTCGCGCGTCGCGATGCTGGCGATGATCTATCCGGCGTTTTACGCGCTGAATAATCTGCACTCTCTGACTTGCCTGCTGATCGTCGCCGGCTGCCTTGCCGTCCCAATGGCCATGACTTCCGCCTCGACCCTGGTGCTGGTCAGCGAAGTGCTGCCGCAGCGGCTGCGCGCAACGGGATTGTCGGTCAGCTATTACGTTGCCGTCGTGATCTTCGGGAGCTTCTCGCAATTCTTCTCGACCTTGCTGATCCATTTGACGAAGGACGCCAACGCCCCCGCTTACTATGTGATCGGCTGTGGATTGATATCGCTCATCGGTCTTGCGATGGTCCACGAAACGAAGGGACGCCGGCTCGCATAGTTTGCGACGAACTAGCGCTTGTCTGCTCGCATACCGACACAGGCGAAGCTGCCCGCAAAACCGCCACCACCCCGCTTGTGTTGAACAAGCCAACGGGCGGTGGCGGTTTTCAGCTATCCGCCTTCTCAAATGTGCGAACTTAGTCGCTGAACCAATCGATTGGCGGCAGGGGAAAGCTGCCGCCCAGCACGCGTGATCAGATGAGCCTCAGGACTCTGAAGCAAGCGGTTCTCCACTGGCAAGGCCACTAACTCACCGGCGGCGATTTCGGGTGCAATGGAAATCGGCGTGAGAAAGGTGAAGCCGAGATTGCTCTTTGCGAACAGCTTGAGAACGGCGACTGAATTCGTCGTGATCACTGGCGTAAGCCGGACCTTGTCGACCAGCATCGCCGCATCGACCAACCGCCGCGTGCCATGCTCCGGGTGTGTCAACGCGACCGGATATGAAAGAAGATCGTGAAGCGTGACCGACTCGACTTTTCCCACCAGAGAAAACGTCGGGGAAACGATCGCATGCATCGGCTGACGCGACTTCACGCGGGTCACGATTCGGGCGTCCGGCGTCGGGTTGAACACCAAACCGACATCCGCTTCGTCCTCCGACACCCGGCGCATCACCTCGTTGGTGCTGCAAAGATCCAGCGTGATTGAAATGTCCGGATAGGTCTCGCAGAACTGCTTGATCGGTCCATCGACCATGGTGGAGGCAAACCCTTCACCCATGACGACGGTAACCAGTCCTCGACGCAGCCCCCTGATTTCCTGAAGCTTCGACACGAGATCAGCCTGATTGGAACGCTGCTGGCGAAAATACTCGACGAGCAGCGCACCGGCCTCGGTGGCCTTGACGCCACGCTTGTCTCGCTCCACCAGCTGCATCGCGAGTTCCTGTTCCAGCAAGGCGATCTGCCTGCTGACGGCCGAGGGCGCCAGGTCGAGATGCTCGGCAGCCGCCCGTACCGTGCCGCGCCGTACGGCTTCGTACAGGTATCCAATGCGGCTTTCGTTGATTGCACCGTCCATTCTGTGTCCTCGCGCATTGGACAAAGGCTTTCGGGCTTGCGATTCATTGTCGCATTCTGGGCCGTCACAATGCAACGCGTGTTCCGGCGCAGGTGGGGCGCTTGCGTCAGCTTCATCCACCTTCCGAAATGAAGCTCGTCGCTTTGCGTCGGCGAACGACGGGAAGCTCATGGCGTCATTCCGAAACCTGGCGACCCACGGCCATGGGCTTTCGATCGCCGCGCTTCTTATGCCTCGTGACCATCAACACCGACAATACGACCGGGACGATCAACAGCCCTTCGACCAGCTCGGGATCGAGCGGCAGCGCGGCCGCGTGGAGTGACTTGAGCGCCGCACCCGCGAGCGACAGCACATAGTATGAAACAGCTGCGACCGACAGCCCTTCGACCGCGTGCTGGAGCCTTAGCTGACTGCGTGCCGTCTGATTCATGCCTTCGAGAAGCCGCGTCGTATCCTCCTCCTGCGCGACATTGACGCGCGTGCGCAGCAGCGCGACCACCCTCGCAACACGCGCCGCGAACTGCTCCTGCCGGGTCCAGACCGCGTTGCACGTTTGCATCGCCGGGCCGAAACGGCGTTCCATGAACTCGGCGATCGTCGGCATACCCTCTATCCGTTCCTCCCGCAACTCATGAATGCGGGCTTGCACGAGACCCTCATAGGCCCGCGACGCGCTAAAGCGTGGCGCCGACCCGGCGAGCGTCTCGACTCGCACAGCGAGATGCGTCAGGCTCACCAAAAGTTCCGAATCGCGGTATCCCCTTTCGCTCTGATCCATGGTTCTCATGATCGGCACGAGTGAATACTGGAGTTCGTCCAGCGCCATGCTCATATCGCGAGCGACCGGCAACGCGAGCAAGGCCATCATCCTGTAGGTCTCTATTTCGTAGAGACGTTGAAGGAGCCGTCCGCTCTGAACTTCACGCAAGCCTTTGTCGATCACCAGGAAGCGTGAAAACCCGTCGCTCTTGATGGTCCAGTCGCAAAACACCTGCGCGCTTCCGAGCACATGACTACCCACCATCCCAGACCCATCGATCCATCTGTTTGCATTGTCGGACGCGTAAACGGCGGCCTCGCCCGACACCAGTTCGGTCCTGACGGCGACGAATTGCTTCCCCTTGATTGCTTCGAACCACGCAGACGGCACGTGTTCCGTCGCAAGGTCCGAGAAGTAATCGGTATCATCCCGGCGGGCGACGAAGGTGAAGGTAGAGAACTCGGTGTGTCGTTCCCATTTCAGCTGCTTGTCGTCGCTCCACCGGAACGAATAGTGCTTGGTATCGGCAATGGGCTCGGCAATGCCGGTGAGCCGGCACAGGTGCCTTAAAAGCGCTTCGTGAATCGTCGCTTCGCCGTCGGCATAGACCGCTATATGCGTCAATGACACCGACCCACTGATCCGCAGAAATGGCCGTGCGTGCAGCTCGTCGGCCAGCGTGGCTCGTAAGGGATGATCCATGGGCAACTCGCATACTTCGTCAATCATGAGCTGGACGGCACGCCGAGCGCGGTGCAAGCAGGCAAGACCGTGATCAGGCTTTCGAAAGGGAACTCGCGACCTCGCCCGTAGCGGGTTGTCCTGCACGCCGATAACGCCCAAGCGTAAGAGTCAGCACACACGCAACCAGCAAGATGCACGGCAAGATCAGGAGCGGCAAATCGTAGTTGCCGTGCCGGTCGAAGTAGCGGCCGATCGCCACCGGGCCGACCACAGCACCAAGGCCATACCCGCAGAAGCAGATGCCGTATAGCGTCCCGAACGAACGCAGACCGAAATAGGAGCGCACCAGGTACGAGATCAGATCGCCCTCCGCACCGATCGTCAGTCCGACCAGGGCCGCCGCCATCATCAGCGTCGGAAGTTCGTGCGAACCACGCAGCATGAGAAGACCAATCGCGCCGGACACGAAGAACACGCAAGTGACGAACGGCGCATGCATACGGTCGAGCATCAGACCGGTCAGAAGGCGCCCCGCGAGCAAGCCGGTTCCGAGCATCGACGCACCGCGTGCGGCATCGGCCGGGCTGAAGCCGCGATCGGCGAGCATGGTCGGCAGGTGCGGGACCAGGGCCAGCGTGCACGAGGACCCGACCAGAAAAATCAGCCAGATCGCCCACAGTCGATAAGTCTTCGCCGCCTGGACGAGCGACAGACCGTCCGCAGGTTCGACATCAACCCGCCGCAAGCCGCGCGGCGCGCGTCTACGCTCCCTGATCAGCAGGCATGCCAGCAGCGTGAGCGGAATCGAGCCGGCCCCAAGCGCGACGTAGGCGGCTCGCCAACCGAATTCCGATACCAGCATTTGCGCGAGTGAAGGCATCAGCGTCGTACCGATGCCGAGACCGCACATGGCCAACGCAAGTGCCAGCCCGAGGCGACGGTCGAACCACTGCGGCAGTACGGCAAGATAGCCGACAACCGAGACCGCGGCCCCGAAGATGCCGACCAAAGCGGACAGCCCGACCCAAAGCATCTTGTCGCCATTCTGCAAGGCCATGCAGATGACGGCGAAACCGTAGGCAACGCCGAGCGATGCCACCACCCGACGAACCCCGAATCGATCCATCAGCATGCCAACCAGCGGACTGCCGACGGTGAGCCCCATCATCGAAGCAGAGTACGACAGGGACGCCATCGAACGACCCCATCCGAACTCTCCTCCCACTGCTCGCGCGAAAATACCTCCAGCCGCATGAAACGACGGCGTCAAGCCGGCGAACATGCCCAGTGCAGCACCTAGCACAACCGCACAATACGTCCACCTCCCGATTGGGCGGTCATTTTTCCGATCCATGGTGTCTCCTCTGTGGGCGGCCCGCCGGCCTTGGTGGCGGCTGTGGCTCGCAGCATCAGTTACGATGTGAATGGAATGTCAATCGTCAGGTTCGCTCCGTCTGAACGCCTCCCATATCGGGCAGTTCGACGTGTGACGGGCTTCAGCGCATTGCATGCTTACCGGGATCAGACTGCTCCCGATCTATGTGCTGCCATCACGAGATCAGCGGCCTTTTCACCGATCATGATCGACGCAGCATTGGTATTGGGCGAACACATCGTCGGCATCACCGAGGAATCGACGACGCGCAAACCGATGACGCCCCTGACTCTCAATTCTGGATCGACTACGGCCATTGCGTCCGTGCCCATCTTGCAGGTGCCGATTGGATGCCAGCTCGTCTGACCAGACTGACGGATGTACTGCAGTAGCGCGTCGTCATCCTGGACATCGATTCCCGGGCGCGTTTCCCGCGCGACGAACTCCGCCATGCCGGGCTGCCTGACGATTTCGCGCGACATCCGCAACGCTTCCAGCATGACCCGCTTGTCCGCCTCGTTGCTTAGGTAGCGTGGCTCGATGACGGGCGCATCCAGCGGATTCCGGCTGCGCACGTGCAAATGCCCGCGGGATTCAGGGCGTAGCTGGAAAAAGCCGACATTGAAGCCCGGGAAGGAATCGAGTCCGAATCCCTTGCCGGCGTACCGATCGGCGCCGCTGAGGTGGCCGATCTGAATCTTCACGCTCGGCCGGGCATCATGAGGTCCCGAACGCGCAAGCGCATGGGCGGAAACGGACGGCGTTCCCATGATTCCGCGGCGGGTCAGCAGGTAAGCCAGTCCCATCCGGCCCTGGCGCCAGCGGCTGTGCATGATCTCGTTCAACGTAACCGGCTGCGTGCACGCATAGGTAAGGCGTGACTGCAAGTGATCGATCAGGTTCTCTCCGACACCGGGCAAATGCTGTTGAACCGCAATTCCCAGAGCGCGGAGCCGTTCCGCGTCGCCGATGCCGGATAGTTCCAGCAATTGCGGCGACTTGATCGGGCCAGCACTGACGATCACCTCGCGCCTTGCGAGGGCGCGACGTGTCTGCCCGCCCTGCGTGTATTCGACGCCTGTCGTCCGTTTGCCGTCGAACAACAAATGCGTGGCAAGCGCCTCGGTGACGAGGTGCAGGTTTCGATGCGGGCGACCACGCAGATAGCCCGCTGCCGTGCTGCAACGTCTGCCGCTGCCGGTCGACAGTTGCAGGTAGCTGACGCCTTCATAGGATGCGCCGTTGTAGTCCTCGGTAGCGGGGATGCCAGCGCTCCGGCATGCGCTGATGAACCCATCACTGAGCGGGTTCGGGCTGACCTGAGCCACCGACGACACCTGAATCGGTCCGCTTCTGCCACGGTAAGCGTCCTCGCCGAACGCGACCGCCTCGAGCCGCCTGAAGTAAGGCAGCAGCGACGCATAGTCCCACCCTCGATTGCCGAGTTCGGCCCAGTGATCGAATTCCGCCGGCTCACCGCGCACATAGATCATGCCGTTGACCGAGCTCGATCCGCCGGGCATGCGTCCGCGCGGCCAATAGACCTTCTGGTCGGCCAGATCTTTCTGCGGTTCGGTGGAAAACTGCCACACGTATTTGTCGTTCTGCAAAAGCTTGGCGACACCGATCGGAACCTTCACCCAGAAGTCCCGATCGCGAGGTGCGCCGGCTTCGAGCAACAGGACCGTCCCTGCGTTGCGCTCGGCCAATCGCGTAGCGAGCGTGGCACCAGACGATCCGGCGCCGATCACCACATAGTCGAAAGTCTCAGTGTGTACCGTATTCATGATCGGCTTGATTCTCCTTTTCCTTCGCTCAGGCGCGACCGAACGGGGTGACTGCCGAGGCGGCCGTCTGAACCCAGACACTCTTGGTCTGCGTGTACTCGTAGAGCGCCTCGATGCCGCTCGTGCGTCCATAGCCGCTGTTCTTGTAGCCGCCAAACGGCGAACCCACGTGAATCGAGCGGTAGCTGTTGATCCAGAAGGTTCCCGCGTCCACCTGTGCCGCCACACGGTGTGCTCGTGCGACGTCATTGGTCCACACGGCGCCCGCCAGACCAAACTCGTTGTCGTTGGCGATGGCGATCGCCTCTTCCTCGGTTTCGAACGGAATCGCCGCGATGACGGGACCGAATACCTCGGTGCGCGCGATGTCCATGTCGTTCGAGACGCCCGTGAATAGCGTTGGGGGTACGAAGTATCCTTCGTCGCCGAACTTCGTCGTCCCAGCGGCAAGGTGCGCGCCTTCCTCGACGCCTCTGGCGATCATTCGCTTGATGTGCTCGAACTGATTCCGGTTGTTGATGGGGCCGATCTCAGTGGTGTTTTCAAGGGGATGCCCAACGCGCAGCTTGCGCGCACCGTCGGCGACCTTGCCGACCACCTCGTCATAGACTTTGCGATGCACCAGCAAGCGTGATCCCGCCGTGCAGCTCTGCCCTGCGCCCGAAAAGACCGCCACTTGTGCGCCCGCCGCCGCCTGATCGAGGTTGGCGTCATCGAACACGATGTTGGCTGACTTGCCGCCGAGCTCCAGGATGCACGGAATGACGCGCTTTGCCGCAGCTTCGGCGATTCTCACGCCGGTTGCGGGCGATCCGACGAAAACGACCTTCTTCACGGCATGGTCTGCGATCGCCGCTTGAGCGGTGGTGTGACCGTACCCTGCCAGAACGTTGATCAGGCCCACCGGCACCCCGGCTCGTTCCGCCAGCATCGCGATCGCGAGCGACGTGAACGGGGTCAGCTCGGACGGTTTGAGCAGCACGGCGTTGCCGACGGCGATGGTCGGCGCCACTTGCCACCCAAACGACAGCATCGGGATATTCCACGGTGCGACGTGCAGAATCGTGCCGTACGGCTCGCGGCGAGTGTAGTTCAGATGCGTGGTCGGCACAGGGATCACGTGGCCATAAAACTTGTCGGCCCACCCTGCATAGAATTCGAACATCTCCGCCACCATCTCGGCTTCGCGGCGGCTATCGCGAATCGGCTTGCCGGTCGAGATCGCTTCAAGGCGAGCGAGCGGCTCGTTGTGCTCCCGCACTTTGGCCGCGACGGCGTAAAGGATTCGACCGCGCGCGGCATGCGTCATCCCCCACCATTTCTTCTGCGCTTCCTGCGCGGCGACGCACGCCTGCTGCGCGCATGCCGCGCCGCCGTCCCGATAGCTGACCGATTTTTCCCCGCTGGCTGGATCGTATATCTGGATCTCGTCGCCGGTGCCCGGAATGAGTCTGCCGCCTACATAGGATCCGATCTCCGTCGCGCCGGGGAAAAACTCAGCAAATGCTTCGAACAAACCTTCTACCGTTGACTGCTCCATCAGTACGCTCCGATCAGATGTGGGTTGAATCTCTCGCTCACAGGCTGCGTTGGTCGTTCGACCGCTGCTATCGAACGCTGCCAGTCACTGTTTGCGTTGAATGCCGAAGCAGTATGTTTTGAAGAGGGGTGTCGATCAATTAGACAGGTTGAGCAATCGTGTTCTAACAAAGAGAACACCTCTGCTAGAGCCCCACGCGGCGGCGCGCTCTAACGTCGGCAGGTGGCCGCGGCACTGCGCGCTGACTGCAGGTGTCCGCGGAGTTTCAGGCGGACGCGAGGCATCCGCGTGTGCTCCGTGAACGGGTGCTATCAGCCTGGAATTTGCTCGGTGGGGTGAACGTCGCCCGCGCACTGAATTTCAACGGCGCGGGGACAAGGAATGCGAGCAGAACGGATGGCGCTGTCGCATCTGCGAGCCGGAAAGGATCGGCAGCAGATGGATTTTGAATAGCAAAGAAGCGGCGACTCCCTTTGCGAAGGAGTTTTGTCAGGTACGAGGCACCGTTGAATCAGCGCCGCGATCTGGCCGAAGTTTCGTATGTGACGCTCCGAATCATGCAGCCGATCGGGCTTGCGATGCGTTTGACGTAGGGGCGCCGACGCATCGCCTTGCGTTACGACGCAACCGCCTCGATGCGGCCGCTGGTCCCCGGATAACGTCCGAGCGTCAATATCAGCGCACACGCACCAACGAGGACGCACGGGAGCACGACCAGGAGCAGATCGTAACTACCGTGCCTGTCGAAATAGGCGCCGATGCCAAGCGGGCCGACGACGGAGCCCAGGCAATATCCCGAGAAAGCGATTCCGTACAGGGTGCCAAACAGGCGCATTCCAAGATACGCGCGCACGAGGTAGGAAATCAGGTCGCCCTCGGCGCCAATCGTCAAGCCGATCAGCGCCGCGGCCAGCAACAGCACCTGATAGTCTCGAGAGATATGAAACAACAGGATGCCGGCGGCGCCCCCCAGAAAGAACAGCACAGCGACCAGAGGAGCATGCACATGATCGAGCAATACCCCGGTGAGGAGTCGGCCCGCCAACAGGCCCACTCCGAGCATCGAAGCACCGCGTGCAGCGTCTTCCACGTTGAGGCCCCGATCGATGAACATGCTGGGAAGGTGCGGCACCAGTGCGAGCGTACAGATCGACCCCAGCATGAAAGTCAGCCAGATCGCCCACAACCGGTAACTCTTCATCGCGCGCCCGAGCGTCAGTCCTTCCGCACACACTGGTACGGTTGAGCGCTGATCTGGCGCGTCGATCCTGCGCTCCCTCAGTAGCGAACAGGCCACCAGCATCAAGGGCAGCGACGCGCCTCCGAGGATGACATAGGCCGAACGCCACCCGAAATGGGTCACCAGATATTGCGCGAAAGTCGGCATGACCATCGACCCAACGCCGAGACCGCACATAGCCAGTGCGAGCGCGAGGCCGAGACGACGATCGAACCATTGTGGAAATACCGCGAGGTAGCCCAATACTGAGACCGCCGCGCCGACGACTCCGATCAGCCCGGAGAGTCCGATCCACATGATCTTGCTGCCGTCCTGCTTCGACATGCAGATGACGGCGAGGCCGAAAGCGACGCCAGACCAGAAGATGACGCGCCGAATTCCGAACCTGTCCATCAGCATGCCGATGAGTGGACTGCCTATAGCCATGCCAAGCAGCGTAGCCGAGAACGACAGCGACATTTCCATCCGGCCCCACCCGAACTCCGCCGCGAGTGGCCGGGCGAAGATGCCCGGTACCGAGTTAAACGACGTCACGCCGGCAAACATGCCGATTGCCGCGCCGATCACGATCGAAACATAAGTCCACCACCCGATGGAGCGGATACCCTCGCGATCCATGCCATTCCTCCTGGATCCAAACCAACGTTTCAGCGACGCAATAAGCGTCTATTACATTCGGCGTGAATCGACTGCCCTTATATTGCGCCGGTTGCGGCTTGCACAGGTGGTCACGCGCCACGAGAACGCCCGGCAGCACCACTCCCGTCGCCCGGCGCCTGTAGCCTGGGGCCTCAAAACATGTGACGAATGCCGATCTCCGCACCGAACTGATTGCCGCCAGGAGCCGGCGCGGCAGGCACCGTGCTCGCCGCGGAGACGGAATAGATGCCGCCTTTGCCGTTGTTCTTCAGGTAGGAGAGCACGCTGTATACCGCGGTGCGTTTGCTGAAGTTGTAGTTGACGCGAACCGTACCAAGGGTGCCGTCGGCATCGAACGCAGTGTTATCGATCCGAGAAATCTGCGCTTCGAACGTCCAGGCCTGATAGGGGTAGGTCGCGCCAAGATATTCGAGGTCGGTAGTGGCCGATTTCACGTCCCCCTGAATGCGCCGGTGCAGCCACCCGGCGCCCAGTTGCACAGGCCCGACGAAGAGCTTGGCGGCAACCTGGTACCGCCGATCAGTATCCGATGACTTCGTGAAAGCGATGCCCGGCAAGCCGGGAACTACTGTGACGGGTGCCGCTCCCGCTCCACCGCGCTGCTCGTCATAGGTTGTCGCGATGCCCCAAGCGTTAGCGTCATACTTGAGCATGGCGGACACAGCGCGACAGGCCAGAAAGTCATTGCCGCTCTGGCCCGGGCAGTTGCCTGCCGGACTCGAATCACGACCGAACGAATAGCTCGCCCCCACGGTCAAGCCAGCGAATGTGCCCAGATACACCACGTCGCTATCGAAGCGTGCCGCCAGCAGGTAAGGATCGAACGAAGCCAGACCACCCATCCCGCCTGAGCCAAGGATATTCGAATCATACATTCCCCAGGTCGTCATGCTGTACTGGCGCCCGAAGGAGAGTTGCCCCCAAGGTCCAGCCAGGCCGGTGTAAGCCTGCCGGCCGAACAACCGGCCACCCTGCTGCAACGAGCCGTTGGACATCGAGAATCCGCTCTCCAAGGTGAAAATGGCCTTCAACCCGTTGCCGAGGTCCTCCGAACCTTTGATGCCCCAGCGCGACGCCGCGTCACCACCGCCAATCACCGGCATACGCACAACAGTCCCTCCGGTCGGCGTTGCATGCGTGATGTATTCGACACCGGTATCGACAAGCCCGTACAACGTGACCGAGTTTTGAGCAAACACCGGTACCGATGTCATCGCGCAAGCCGCAAGGGCGGCTATCTTTGTCTTCCTCATTTCATCTCCTTTTCTGTGGAAGGCAAATCACCTTTCACCAATGATCATGAATTTGCGGGTGCGCCGGGGATCACGCGTACGGAACGGAGTCCATACATCGCGATGCCCTCCTAACGCATCCGTAGTACGCCGAATCAATTGATTGGTATTTACTGATTTACCTCGCGGCTGAACTACGTCCAGCGATAACGGGACCACCCGTGTCGATGGCGTTTTCTCCATCGCGTGTGGCCGCGAAAATGACGCATCAAACGACGTTTTCTGCCTTGCGACGAATGACCGACAGCAATTCGAGCGCTCGATCCGCCGCAGCCTTGGCGCCCGGCCGGTTTCCGCGCACGTATGGCGGACGCAGATCTTCGATTTCGGAAAGCGCCTTGACCATCTCTTCGTCAGCAACACATAGACGCCGGTACTCGTTCACCGTCAGCAGATAAGTATGAAATACGTCGGCGCCAGGACCCGTCGCACCCGTTCCATGCAGAACTGCGTTCAGCCAATGCGTGCCTGCCAGCATCGCCCCCTCGATCTTCATTTCGCAGTCGTCGTCGGCGCACTTCTTCAGGGATCGCTCGATGCGCCGCGCAGCTTCGAGATGTTTTTCAATGTCCATGCGCGTCTCCTTGCAGGCGCTCATTCAAAAGCCGCTGGCACCGCGCAAGCGCTGCGTCGCATTCGGCGACGATGGCTGCCGTCGGTACCACGCCTTCACGCACGCATGGATCGCGGTATCGTTCTACAGTCTCCATCAGGTGCATCATCGATTCGATGTCTTCCGGTATCGCAGCCTCGATTACCGGGCGACCTACATGCAGGATGTCGCCGAGCGGTCGAAATTCGGTCGTCAGCGAGCCGTCGGCGCGAGGCACGAGATAAACCCCCGGTTGTGTCGGATGGATGTCGTCGCTCGCGGTAACCCCCGCGCAATGGAGCGCGGCATTGACCGCATGGGTGCCTGCGGTCATGCCGGCCCAAAACCAAAGTTCGAAGTCGACGAGCGGGTCAAAGCGATTGCGCAGCAACTCCAGTCTCGCGATCTTCTCCAGGTGGGACTTCACATTCATTTGCTCAAAACCTCCTTCCGCGTGGCCCAGCACATTGCGTCTCCAATGTCTGCAAGATACGGCGCGTCGCACAGGCGAGTCAACACTTCTATATAGGAGTTAAGGGAAACTCCTATATAGAACATTATGATCAGACGGCAAAAACTCTTGATTTGGATAAAATTAAGCATTACATTCATGCATAGGACTGGCGCCTGATACGGCGCGTGAGGAGTTCGATGCTCCAGCGGCAGGTCCCCGAGTACATTTCCCGCGGTTAGGGAGTTCGTCACGGGGATTTCAACGCAGTGTTTGGAAAAAAATGACAAAACTATCCATGGTGTCGGAATCGATCATCCGGCACATCGAAACTGGCGACCTTCGCGAGGGTGACCGGCTGCCCTCCGAGGGCGAACTGGCGGCCACGCACGGCGTGAGCGTGGGCACCGTCCAGAAGGCGCTCATGCAACTCGTGCATTCGGGACTCATTACACGCGAACAGGGCCGCGGAACATTCGTGTCGGGCGCGCGCGTGGCACCCGCGGACGTTCGCTATCTCCGCTTTCGCGATGCCGACGGTAATGACTTGCCCTCCTATGTTCATCCGCGTTCAGTGAAACGCCTTAAGCGCAAGGGGCCCTGGTCCGACTTCCTCGGAGGCGAAGGCTACGTCCGCATCGATCGTGTCATCAGCGTGGCTGGCCGGTTCGATCTGTATACCGAGTTCTGGATGCGTGATGAGGATTTCTCGGAACTGGGCGGACTCGATCGCGCTGCGCTCGAACGAAACTTGCGAGAACTGGTCGCCCAGCGTCTGTCATTGCCGACGCAGCATGTCGACCAGTGGATCAGGTTTGATCCGCTGCCTGACGTTGCCGCGAAAGAGTTGAAAATTGCAAGTGGCCAGCCAGGGTTCATCATGGAATTGCGCGGATATACGCTGCGTAACCGTCCGCTTTATTTCCAGACAGTCTATTCAGGACCGTTCTCCGACCGGCTGGTCGTTATGCGGGAGAGCGGCCAATGAGCCCGCTTGGTTTTGGCGCGAGTTCGACCGAACCAGGGGAATTGCCCTCGGCCGCCTCGCAAATGAAGTTCGCGATGAGAACGCGCCGAAATATCGAATGATTGCATCATGGCCCGGCATTTTGTCGGAGCGCCCGGCGAAGGCCCTGCGGAAATGCTTGATGGCGGCATGAGCCGGTCGCAATTAAGGTTAGTCAAGCGCGATCCTGACCGGAGAAATATTCCAGATCCGCTCACAATACTCGCCGATCGCGCGATCGGACGAAAATTTCCCCGAGCGTGCTGTGTTGAGGATCGACATCCGCGTCCAACGTCCCGGATTCTGCCAGGCGACGCTTACAAGTTCCTGGCACGCCACATATCCAGCGTAGTCGGCCAACACCAAAAACGGATCGAAGTTGCGCAGGTTGTCCACGAGCGGACGGAACACCTCCCGGTCGCCGCGCGAGAAGTATCCTGACGAGATCAGGTCCAGCGCTTCGCGCAACTCCGCATTGCCCTCAACGTGAACTTGAGGGTGATAGCCCTCGCGTTTGATACTCGTCACCTCTTCAGCGGACAAACCGAAAAGGAAGAAGTTTTCCTCGCCCACCTCCTCACGGATCTCGATATTCGCACCGTCCAATGTTCCGATCGTGATTGCGCCATTCATCATGAACTTCATGTTGCCGGTTCCGGATGCCTCCTTGCCAGCCAGTGAAATCTGCTCTGACAGGTCGGCAGCCGGATAGATGAAATGGGCATTTTTGACGTTGAAATTTGGGAAAAACACGACCTTGAGCCGCCCCTCCATTGCCGGGTCGTTGTTGACTACTTCGGCCAGACCTGTCATCAGACGAATCATCAGCTTGGCCATCGTGTAGCTCGGTGCCGCCTTGCCGCCAAAGATGAAACAACGCGGCACCACGTCTTGCTCCCGGTGGCGGCGAATACGCTGATAGAGCGTAATGATGTAAAGCAGATTCAGGTGTTGCCGCTTGTATTCATGGATGCGCTTGACCTGGATGTCAAACAATGCATCGGGATCGACAACGATGCCCGTGCTGTTCCGTACGAGCTGCGCAAGATCCGCCTTATTGCATCGCCTGACGCGACGCCAGTCGTCCTGGAAAGCCGTGTCGTCGACGTGGGACTCGAGTGTGCGAAGACGCGCCAGGTCGGTTACCCATCCCTCGCCCACCGTCTGGTCGAGCAGGCGCGCGAGACGCGGATTGCCCAGCAGCATGAACCGGCGCGGTGTGACGCCGTTGGTTACGTTGTCGAACCTCTCAGGCCACAATTCGGCAAAGTCGCGCAGCACTGTCTGTCTCAGGAGCGTCGAATGCAGTGCGGCCACACCGTTGATCGCGTGACTGCCGATTGTCGCCAGATGGGCCATGCGGATCTTCTTCTCGCCGGTTTCGTCGATCAGCGACATTCTCGCAATACGCGCTTCGTCGCCGGGATAGCGTTGCCGGACCTCAGCGAGAAACCGACTATTGATCTCGAAAATGATCTCGAGCGGGCGCGGCAACAGGTTGCGAAAGAGCGGCAAACCCCATGTTTCCAGGGCCTCGGGCAGCAGCGTATGGTTGGTGTAGGCAAACGTGCGCTGTGTGATGTTCCACGCCTGCTCCCAGGGCAGGCGTCGCTCGTCCACGAGCAGACGCATCAGTTCGGCGACCGCGATCGACGGATGCGTATCGTTCAACTGCACGGTGAACATTTCCGCGAAGCGTTCGACCGGCTCGCGCCTGCGGTCGAGCAGGCGCAGCATGTCCTGCAGCGAGCACGAAACGAAAAAGTATTGCTGTGCAAGGCGCAGGCGCTTGCCGGCGTCGGGTTCGTCGTTGGGATAAAGCACCTTGGACAGCGTTTCGGAATTTACCTTTTCCTGCACGGCCTGGTAATAGTCGCCAGCATTGAAGTCGTGCAGGTCGAAGGACTCGACAGCCTCACTCTTCCAAAGCCGCAACGCGTTGCACGTGTTGACCCGGTATCCAAGCATTGGCATATCGCAGGCCACGCCCTTCACCTGGTGCGCCGGTATCCAGCGCACGCGAAAGCCGCCCTGCGCATCGAACTCATATTCTGTATGGCCGCCGAAAGAGACATAAAAGTTGACGTCGGGGCGCACGAACTCCCATGGATTGCCACGCTGAAGCCACTTGTCGGTCACTTCTGCCTGCCATCCATCACAGATTTCCTGTTTGAAGATGCCAAACTCGTATCGAATGCCATATCCGATTGCCGGAATTTCGAGCGTCGCGAGCGAATCCAGATAGCAGGCAGCCAGCCGCCCAAGCCCCCCATTGCCGAGCCCGGGCTCTTCCTCGATCGCCAGCAGCGTATCAAGCTCCTGGCCGAGCGCCTGCATGGCGGCGCGCGTGTTGGCTTCGATCCCGAGGTTGACGAGGTTATTGCCGAGTTGCGGTCCAATCAGGAATTCAGCGGAAAGATAACAGGCAACCCTTAGTTCCCGGGCGGTGTAGCCCTCGACGGTTGCCGCCCAGCGCCCCAACATGCGGTCGCGCACGGTATGTGCAAGGGCCATATACCAATCATGCGCGGTGGCCAAGGCAGGATGGCGGCCTTGCAGACAGATGACGTTCTCGACAACGCCATGCCGCAGCGCATCGACATCCAGCCCACTGCGCGCGTCGCCAGTTCTCTCTTTTATGCCGAATCCTTCAAGAGTGCTCATGTTGCTTCCTCCGCGAGTTGCGGTCGGTTCGCGATCTGCGAAGCTGCATCAGCCGCACGGGCATTTCAATGGCGTCCCATTTAACTCACGCAGTGGGTCAGGTAACCGGACGGCGTTTCTGACCTGAAAACGAGAGCCCGCGTGCAGCGGTCGCTAGCGACAGTCCCAGAAGTCCAGACCAGCGGCCTATTACCGCCAAATCTAGTGCGCGGATTTGAGTTTCGACCTTCGCTTCTGCCTGGCAGAGGAGGCCAAACGTGTATGGCGAACGCCCAAAGTCCAGTGCGCAGCGCCGGAGCGCGCTGTGGTTCGGTTCAACTTATCCGCTCATAGGTATCAACGGTATTTTACGTTCACGCGTATGGCACATGCACTCGCGATCGCGAGTCTTGGTTGAGTCGATCCAAAACAAGGCCGATCAGTCGATGGCGCGATCAGCCGCGACATTTGGTATGCGTACGCGCGTCACTGCGGTGCTTCAAGTCCACCCACTACGGCGAATCGTACGGTCGCCCCACTCAAGGGCTGCTAACGTTTAGGGTTATTCGACGCCTGCCTTCATTCACATTGCTGTGAGCGTGTCGCGGCGCCTGCGGACAGGCGTCGCTCCCTGCCGGATACGTCGGGGTCATGTCGACCCACCGCCGCCTTTCGCGCCAATGCAAGGGCTATGGCCGGTTGCAAGCCCGAAGGGACGTTCGCCAATACCGGAAACGGACATTGAACGCTAGACTATGCGTTCTCTATTTCGATTGGAGCAACTCATGTCACGCCCGTCGGCGGCTGTTGTCGCGCTCTCAACCGCGGTCCTTCTCGGAATAGCTGTTCTTTCGTCGCCCGCTATCGCCGACGTTACGGCACGCCAGAGGGAAGTGGAGCAACACGGCACGGAGGTGATGCCGTTCTCCCTTGCGGCCACCACACACATCTTTACGAAGACGGCCGACGGCGGAATCCAGCAGGTCGTCACGAAGCATCATGATCCGAAGCAGGCCGCCATGATCCGCGGACACTTGGCCATGATCGCCCGGCATTTTTCGGAGGGAGATTTCAATGCGCCGGAGCTAATCCACGGCAACGACATGCCGGGCCTAGCCGTGCTACGTACCGCGAAGCCGGGCGAACTGACGATCCACTATCACGACTTGCCCGATGGAGGCAAAATCGTATATCACGCGGACGAGCCTCGCCTCGTCATGGCGCTGCACGAATGGTTCGACGCCCAGTTGTTCGATCATGGCCACGACGCGATGGCAGGGCACGATCCAAGCATGACGCACCATCATCCGGCAGACGCCTCGACAGCGGAATAGATAGCGCACACGATCAGGATGCCAATGATTGGCCGGTCCGATTTCCCGCTCGGTCAGTGGCGGGTCAGCGCCGGACCTTTGACTTGTTACGAAGTCAGAAGTAAGCGCCGAAGGGCCGCTCGTGGCCGGCAGCACGCATTCATCCCCGTCGCCGGAAAGCAACCATTGAAAATTCCATAGTCAGCTCTGGAAACAAGTTGGCAGAACTGCGCTCGCGTTGCGTTGGAAAGTCCGGTGACGACGCCTACGCCGACAAGGTTATCTGGTCACGAATACCGTTCCAGACCATGAGGTCGACTGATCCATCACCTTGTCGAACTTGATGATCACCGACACGACACGCATGGAAAACCGTGTATAGACTTCGACGTTGATATCCAGCGCCGGCAACGGGATCGAAGGTGGAATTCGAACTCGCCGGCCTAGCGAAGCTCAGCCTCCTTCTTCTCGCGGAAGCGAACGGACACTCTGCCTTTCGAAGAAGCTGTTCACCGCGTTCTTGTCACCTTCGCCCAGCCGCCTTCAACGGACTCTGCTTCTGCATGCTCAGCGACGGCCGCTTCATCAACCGGCAGACGATGCCAGACGACACGTCACACCGGAATCGCTTCGCCCTAGCCGCCGATTGTTTTGAGCAACACATTTCTTCACAGATACCTGCGACGCATGCCATCGTTGTAGACGCTCAGGAGGATTCACGCCCCCGCGCATAGTTACGCCTTGCTTTCGCGCAATTGCCGCAATCCCCCATCGAACACCAGCGCCTGTTTTGCGCACGGCTCTCATCGACGAAAAGCCATCCGCAGCCGCGCGCGTCTTCGCACTGCTTGATCCGTTTCGCGCGTGGCCCCGTCAGGAGCCCCAACGCCGAGACGACGAATGGCCTTATCAACGCCGCGGCGCGCAACGCGTTCGCGTCCCATGACCAGACGTACCTACCGTTTCTGTGCAGCAGCGTTGCGCCCGGCGTCTCGACGCTGAGCAATCGAAACAGCAACGACAGGTCCGCGGGCGTCTTCTTTTCCCTCGCGGCTCCGTAGAGGGCGGCATACATCGCCTCGCGGGCTTCGATCGCAAGCCGGTATGCGTTGTCAGCCGCCCTGGGATCGCTCTTCCAATGGGCGCGGTACGCACGCAGCAGGCCATCGTCGACCAGCCGCTGCTCCCTCAGCACAACCAGCAATGAGCGGGCGGACTCGAGCCGCTCCTGAGGCTCCCCGGTTAGTCTCCATGCGACCGTATTCACGAACGGTATGCAAGGGTCCTCGGTGACGATGAATGCGCTGCTCGCCTGTGACGCGGTGTTGACCATGCTCATAGCCGACTCCTTGCAAAATACCGACCGTAGTCTAACCTGTTAACCGGTTATGTATTAGTGGAAAGCGCCAATGCGTGTACGCTTGCTCATCGCGTTTTCAATCATCTACGTCGTCTGGGGGTCGACGTATCTTTGCGTCGCCATCGCGTTGCGCTCGTTCCCGCCACTGATGCTGATGTGCATCCGCTGTCTGGCCGGCGGGACCATACTGCTCCTTTGGGGTGCCTTGCGCGAACGCGACCCACTGACGCCGCGAACGCTGCTGCTGGCAATTGTTTGCGGACTCCTGTTTTTCGTAGGTTGCCATGGGGTATTGGCGCTCGCGCAGCGGCATGTGCCGTCCGGACTTGCCGCGGTCATGCTCGCCACGATCCCGTTCTGGATCGCCCTGCTGCGCCTCCTGCTACCGGGTCGACGCGCGCCTTCGCGGTCCGTATGGCTCGCGCTCGGCGCGGGCTTTGCGGGGGTAGGCGTCATTGCCTGGGCTCCCTCTTCGTCGGGGGCTATCGACGCGTTTTGGCTCGCCGCGCTGTTAGGCTCGAGTCTTTCGTGGGCGCTCGCAACCGTCGCCGTGCAAAACTTCGGCGGCACGAAACAAGGCCTGAGACTTTCGGGGATTGAACTACTCTCAGGCGGCGTCGTGCTTGCAGCGCTGAGCGCAGGAGCCGGCGAAGCGCAGCTTTTCCGACCGGATCGAATCTCAGGATCCTCGCTCGTCGCGTTGGCTTACCTGACGATAGCGGGTACTGTCGTTGCATTTTCGGTGTACGTGTGGCTGCTCGACCGTGTTCAACCGACGTTGGTCGCAACGTACACGTTTGTCAATCCTGTGGTGGCGGTCGTGCTAGGGTGGCTTTTTCTGGACGAGCAGCCGAGCATGGGGATGCTCATTGGCGCGCCGTTGACGATCGGCGCGGTATGTGTCGCATGGCGGCTGGAACAAAGAAACCCCACCCGGCGGACGCAGAAGCGCCGCGATCTTGTCGCATCGTCACTTTCGCAAGGCGGGCAGGACTGCGATCGCTAATCGTCGCGACCGCCGAGCAGATGGGCATTTCCACCTTCAGGCGGCTCGCGCCGGCTGCTCGACCTGTGCCTCAGTTACGAATCGCGAAGCGAAGTTCTTTTGAGGTGCCGGAAAACATCAGCGTCGCGCGCGGGTCATTGCTACGTAGAACAGTCGCCGCTCTTCTGGCTCGGTTGATTTGGGACCGGAACGATGGTCTCTTCGGAGCGTGTGATCCAGACTTGGTCCCACTCAAGCTCCTTCGAACTGTTCATCGTCGTGAGCATGAGCACGTCGGTGCCGGCTCGTTGTTGTCCTGGCGAAAGGACAGCAGCCGCTCGGCAAAGGTGTCGTTCAAGCGTGAGATGACGTCACACGTCGCCTGGATGGTGCGGATGCCGTTTTCCTTTTTGGTGTGCTTGAGCATCCCGGGTGCGAGACGTCTGTCATGAGGAGCACATCGCCAGCCGGGCGACGATCATGCAGCAGAAGACACAACGGCCGGTACAGTTTGAGATTACCGAGCAAACCCGCGACAGCGTGATGGCATAGATACGGCACGCGGGGCTGCATGGAACCGGCTTCCTGTTCCCGAGCCGAATTCACGAGTCTCCTCACTTGTCAACGCGACAATATGCGCGGCTGGGGCCTCGACGACACCGCTGACGGTGCGCATACGATGCACCGGACCAAGGCGTCGTTGATCTATCGTCGCACGAAGAATCTCCGCGCTGTCCAGTTGTTGCTCGGCAACACGAAACTTGAAAGTACAGTCCGCTACCTTGGCATCGAGGTAGATGACGCACTTGAAAGGCGGAACAAACAGGCGCACTTCCAGCGCCGCGGTATGCTGCATGCAACCACGCGTGAAGAAGGAGCATCAGCCCTGATGCCTCACTCGACTTCGTGGCGCGTCGGCCGACGCGTCGCGTGGAGCGCTTTTAGCTCGCACACCCGATGCCGACGGCCAGTAGTGCGAAGATGCCGCACAATTGAGCCCCAAGCAGTGCACCGACCGACGGCTGGAGTTTGTTCATCGAAAACACCACCCGACATCCGTCAACCATGGTCGCCAGCTGTGCTACGTCCCGTGCGGCGTCGTCCCATAAGATTTGATCCGGACAATGGCCCGGTGCATCCTTCAGCTCACATTCCAGAATCGACTCCGACGGCGCGCGTCTTATCAGTCTGCAGTTAGCTGAGCGACGTGTTCAAGTGCAAACCGGTGCTAACCGATTGCATCTCGCCGCGACGGGCACCCTTTCGTCAGCTGTTTTTGACGCGAAGCCCGAGCATGGTGGTATGGCGAACTTCGCGACATTGAATGGCTAAAAGTTCCGCTCTGCATTGCGGAGTCGCCTTGTTCAGGGTAGCGGCAGCGGCAACGCTCGACGGAAACCTTATGAAAAACTGAAGCAAATCACGTTTGATACCTGGTGAATACGATACGGACGACTACTTAATGGAAAGCGTATGCTGTAGCGGCGGATTCCACTGTTGCGGACGCATTGACGAAGCTCGACATATTTCAACGATCAGAGGAGGTGGGCGATGCGAAGGTACATTTTGGCAATTGCAATGGCGGTTGCGTCGGTGGCGGTCGTTATTGCGGGCTGTGGCGGCGGGGACAACCTTACAAGCGGGCCGCATTATGTATCGGACATTGCCGTGCCGAACATCAAGACCGGCGTCAACTTTTCGTTTGATATCGGCGTCGTTTCCGGTAGCCATTACTTTTTTACCGACAGAAATAACGCTTCGCTGGATCAGATCGACATTCCGTCGAAGTCGTTCGTCAAGGCAATCCAGGGGAGCGGTCCGCTCGCGTTTACGGGACTTGGACCCGGTCCAAATTCGCAGGCCGGTCCGGACGGCGCGACGCCTGTCGGCAGCCTCATCTATGCGGGGGACGTGAATTCCGTGAAGATCGTCGACCCTGCAGCAGGGGCAGTGATAAGCAAGATAGTGGTCAGCACAACCGGCGTGCGCGCAGATGAAGGTTGTCTCGATTCGACCCATGGCATCTTCATGATCTCGAGTCCGGAAGAGAACCCGCCCTTCGCGACATTCATCAACACGGCAACTCAGACCGTCGTGGCAAAGGTCACATTCACTGACAACGCGGGTAAACCCACTGCCGGACTCGAAGCCTGCCGGTACGACGCCACGAGCGACAACTTCTACGTGAACGTAGACGGCAGCACGACGAATCCTCATGGTGAACTCGTAAAACTGCCGGGAGCATCTGTTCGGGCAATACCAAACGGCGGCACGCAGAACTATACAACCCTTGCGGGCGTCGCGATGTATGGGGAAGGTAACTGCGATCCTACTGGGTTGGCGCTCGGGCCTGGGAACGATATTGCGGTCGGTTGCCGAGAAGGGACGACTGGCGCGCCGTTGCTCATGCAGATTATCGATCGTTCAAACGGCGCCCTCCTGGCGTCCCTCAACGCGGGTGGAGGTGATCAGCTTGAATACGATGTGTCCACCAATCGCTACTACAACGCGGCAAGCCGTTGGACTTCTTCCGGCAATGCCTCGACGAATGGCGCCTGCTCGGCAGCATCGCCGTGTACGCCAGTACTGACCATTGTCGACGCCGGTTCCCGCAGCGTTGTCACTCGCCTGAACACTGGTAACAATGCGCATTCGGTTGCAATCGACCCGGCGACAGGGCTGATTTTCGTTCCCTACTCTTCGGCGACATCGCCAGCAGGATGCCCGAGTTGCGCCGCAAATGGATTCGTCAATGGCGGGGTCTCGGTGTTCGCCGCAAGGTAGCGTCGATCCACACCCGCTTCCGCTTTGCGGGACCTGTCGACCCGTGTGCTCTAGCGTGACCATTGATTGGAAGACGTCGCCGCTTCTCGGATGTACAGAGCGACGTTAAATCACTCCTGCTAGCGTGCGATCTATCACGCGGGGCTGTGCTCAACGATGCAGCCCCATCAGGACTGCATCCTGGTCATCGGGGGCTGCCCTGCGCGCGCAAGGTGGACTGCGTCCTCCGGGAACGGCTTACGATGGGGCCTGCCGTCGTTAATGACGGAGGCGAGAAGCAGCGAGAAACACTCGCCGCTTTTTTATTGCAGGTTGCCCCAGCGTGCGACTGCCGGCTCGGCCGTCGCCCACTTCCAGCCCTTGTCCTGCTGGCACGCGCTGGCCGTGAACCACCTCTCGGGCGCGTTCGGGCCGTCTCCGTCCTGCACCGAGAACACGAAGTCTTTGCACAGCGCGAGCGCCGAGTTGACCGCGCGCGTCACGCGCACCTGGCCGTGACCGTTCTCGATCGGCAACGTGTGCTTGACCGACCATGGTTTCGTTTCACCGACCGGCATCGTGCCGACCAGCGCCGCCATCAGATCCTGCTGGTCCTTGTGCATGCTGCGCATGTAGCGCGCGACCGCTTCGTCGGTGGCGGCCTGCACCGCCACGCCGACGCCGAGCGCGACGGCCGGATTGCTGGTCACGATGCCCGAAGCGACACCCGCCGCCGCGCCGCTCGCGGCGCCGATCGACGCGCAGCCGCTCGCCAGCAGGCTCGCGCCGACGCATAGCGCGCCGGCCGCGATGAGCCGAAGCCGATCACCCCACGGAACGCCTGGCGAACGCAATTTCATTGCAGCGCACCCCAGCGCTCTGTGGCGGGTTCGGCCGACGCCCAACGCCAGTCCTTACCGTCACGGCAAACCGATGCGATATAGAACGCGCTGCTCGCGGGCTTGTCGCGCGTTGCGGTCTGATCGACGGAAAAAACGATTTCCTTGCAGTCGAGCGCGCCGGTGCTGATCAGGCGGCTGACGGTCACGCGACCGTGCTCGTCGTCTTCGATCGGGAAAGAGTGGATGATGCTCCAGGGAGCGACCGCCCCGACTTCGAGCGGACCGGCCGCCTGCGCGATGCTGTTCTGCGTATTCGTGTGGACCACGCGCTCCGAATACTGCACGCCGGCGCGCGCGGCGGCGACCGCGCCAAGACCGATACCGGTCGCGACCGCCGCATTGCTGGTGACCTTGCCCGCGACCGCGGCACCCGCGATACCGGCGCCCGCGACCGCGCCTTCCGAGTACAACGAGCTGCAGCCGCTCAATGCCGACGACACGGCCAGCGCCAGCGCGATCAGCGCTGCTACGTGGGGGCGTTTGCCTGTGACAACGGACTTCGCGTTGTCAGCCCACACCAAGTTCTTCTGCATTTCTACCGTCCCTGCCCTACCAGTGCCGTCGATCAAGGCCACACGCGTAACAGTCTGCGGCGATGAGGCTCATATGCGATCGCGTCCACGACAGAAGATCGACCCGTGCACTCGAGGCTTTCCACGCGCGAGCGCAGTGTGCCACCGCCGACGGAGACACTTGAGCAAACAATGTTCCCATTCTCGGAGAGTGATCTGTGCTCGTCGGCCTCCGGTCGCTGAGACGGAACTATCGAATCCCGACAACCGAACCGACAATGCAAACGGAGTCCGCCTTTTCGGCGGCTTCTGTGCGCACCGCACTAATCTTGCGCTGGCATGGAACGGTGTCGCTACAATTACCTCTCGCCATCCTCTGCTCCTGTCACTTCGGGATTCAACACCGTCTTCATCACGTGCGCTGCTCGATCGCGACTACTGGAAACGGCGCGCACAAATGCCAACCGCGCGCTCCGATGCCGGGCTGCTGCCTGATTGCCGGCTACGTCGCCTCACCGCCCGTTGCAAACAAGATGGTTGCGACAGGAGCGCTATGATGTCGACGGCGAACTTGGGACCTGGAACGGCGACTGTAAGACGGTGCTCTCACCTGGCTGCGTTCGGCAAGCGTCGGGCGTGCCATACCAGATAGAGATGGGCAGTTATCGAGTGATGGGCGAAGCGGAGAGCGATGCCGTACTCGTTGCGCCAGTGCTTGCCTACGATCACGGTCGCGGCGAATGGCCGACGAGGACGGTCGCCACTTTGACGTTCAGTCGAGCATCACCGCCATGCATCGGGATATTTAGGAGAGTAGACATTTCTTCTGCTTTCTTGGAGCGTCGCATCAGTCATTGCGCTGTGTCGCGTAGCTGGCGATCCGCCAACGCATCAATTCCCACGGGCTGTTAGCTTTTCGCTTGGCCCGATCACGCGGTCGACATGGACCGCGCAACAACGTACGGCGACCGGTGTCGGGGCAAGTCTGTCAGTTTGCATTGCGGCAGCGAATCGCTAGCTGCGTAGTCGAAAGGCGGGCTGTGTCGCGTGGACGTCAGCCTCGCGCGATGTTGACGCCGCGTGCAACCCGCTGTTATCGCTACCGGCCATCTTGCCTTGGGCTGTTCCGTGGTTTATTGACGTCGCTGTTCGCGCCGTCACGGGTACCCATATTCAGACCATTGGCCTTGCCGCGCCTGGAAGGCACCGTCGCAGGGCCACTGGCCGCTCCACTGCCCATGACATTCGGTGAATCGGATTCCCTCCCACTGGGGGTCTTCATCCAACCGGCGCCGCCATGGGATGTTGCCGCCGCTTCTGCTCTGCCGCCTTGTGCATATGTAGTTGCCGACAGTGCCATCACTAGAGCCGAAGCGAAAAACGTGTTAGCTGGATGTTTCATGGCTCACTCAAAAGAAGATATCTCATGTCAGCGTCTGCGGTTCCCGTGAATGAGGCGCCGCAAGCCGCGTGCCTTCTGTCGCTGACTAGTCGCCGTTGCCAATGCAAGTTGGCCATGAAATCAACAGCAGACCGTAGGCAGCGCGTAATGTCTCGAGAATGCCACTATGACGTCTGTCCGTCGCAATGGCCGGCGCTGGGCAGCGTCCTGCCTTGCAGCGGGCCGCTCGTGGACTCCCGTTTCTCGCGGCTCTTTGGCATGGATTGGCGTGTGCTTCGTAAGAACTGCTTCGTCATTTCCGCGGGTCCATTCCCCTGTACAACACATGACAAACCTCAATAGAGGTCTCAGGCTTGGTCGTTGCCGCGAACGTTTGCCGCGTTCACATTCTGAAGTGATAGGCATTCTGAGCCTGCTGGCACGACCTGAACTGCACAAATCTCACCGTTCGTCCCAGCCCCTCGACGACCGTTTCTTCGGTTGCGAAACAGATACTAACTTCCTTTGGGCACGCGCCTTGCGCACCAACAGAGCACTATTTTTTGATGGAGGTGAATGATGGGCTCAATCAACCCGCAAGGCACTCAAAGCGGAGCCAACATCGTCGGCGGAGGCGTCGGCGAAGGCCCGGGGCCGGAGGTCATGGCTGCAGCGACGCTCGACGGCACCAAGGTGATGTCTTCTGACGGCGAACACGTCGGGAAGATTTCAGACATCATGCTCGATGTCCGCAACGGTCGCATCGCCTACGCGGTGCTCTCCGAGGGCGGCTTCCTTGGCATGGGTTCGAACCTTCACGCCATCCCGTGGAGCGCGCTCACTCTCGATACGGACCAGAAGTGCTTTTTTGTTGATATTGCGGCGCAGCGCCTCAAGGACGATCCCGGCTTCGACAAGGACCACTGGCCGGCGATGGCAGATGCGAAGTGGGGAGAGACAACCTACAGCTACTACAACAGGAAGCCGTACTGGTCCGCAACCCAGGAGGTCGTAGAAAGCGACCCAACGTTCCGGCCGAGCGAGCATTAAATTAAAAGACTATGGCGTTAGCCGTCCGCGGTAAATGCCTTATCTGCCACTCAGCGCCTATGCCGCCGTGACCTGCTTTGGTGGCCTAGGCGCATTGCTTGAAGTACCAGACGCGCGGAAAAACGTCCCCTGCAACCAGGATGGTTTCGCTGCCTCCCTTCGCTGCTTCGCCGAGCTTGGCGAACGGTTCGACCGCGGCAGATATTTTCTAATGGCGGTGCCGCGACCGGGGTGGCTGTGCGCGACTGGATCGATACGCGGGCTAAATCCCGCGCGCTCTCGTGGCTGATCGCACGGGCATTTTTGGCCCAGTCGTCTATCAACCGACCTTTGGCATCCTGATGGACTCTTGAAGAGACGTGGGCGCCAGGATCTCTTCGACGGGCTATCTCAGCAAGCGGCCCCCTCCAGCTTCTCCATCAGTGTTAGAGCGTTAGGAACCGCCTGGCCGCGCGCGGTATTGTCGAAAATACACCAGACCTCGGACGCAGAGGATCGAGCCTCCAAGAGCCGCGCAGCCACCGCTTCGATGAACGCCTCGTCGTATGCCGAATAATAGATCTCTGGCGAGCCATGCAGACGGACGTACAGCGTCCCCGGATCACCCACCGGTTCGACGCCGGCGATCGGCGAAGGATGCGCGCGCACGCAGGCGATCCCAGCGCTTTTCAGTGTTTGCGCGCCCTCCTCGGTAAACCATGTGGCATGGCGCGGTTCGCAGACGATATGCGCTGCCGTGAGGCTACGCATCAGGGTAAAAAAATCTCGTGTCGCGACTTCATCGAACGCCAGGCTGGGTGGCAGTTGCAGCAACAGGCACCCCAATTTTCTGCCCAACGGTGTGACCTCCTGCACGAAATCGCTGACGGGCGCATCCGCGTCGCGCAACCTGAGCTCGTGCGTAATCCTCCGCGGAACCTTGACAGAGAACCGGAATGCATCGGGTACGCTTGCAGCCCATCGGGCATAGGTTTCCGGCCGGTGCGAACGATAGAACGACGAATTGATTTCAACCGAAGAAAAGATTTGCGCATATCGTTCGAGATGGCTACCCCGCGCGGGAAAGCGGGCCGCCACGTTGGCTGACAGTCCCCATCCGGCACATCCGATTCGTATCGGCGATGCAGTGGAAGGACTCTCGCAATGCTTCACATGGATCGGGGGGTTTCGATTCAGCAAGGTCGGCGCCAATGTTGGGTTCGTCGGTCCGCAGCGTTACCGACAGATTCTACTGATCGCGGCGAACCTGCCGTTCTCGCTGCCCCTGCCGTGGGGGCCATGCCCGGGCATCCTCGCGGTGAGTTTTTGATCGGTCTGCACGTTTAGCGGTTCAGAGGCGGGTTTGCTCAGCAATCGGCGTGGTGACAATAACAGCCCGGGTCCATTTCGCTGCCCGCGTCATCGGCTCATCGCCGCTGAGGGTGCGCAAGAAAGAATCGCAGCATTTCCGCACTTGCGTCAGGACCGACGGGGTCGGTGTAGCTGCCCCTCGCATTGCCGCCTGCCCACGCGTGCGGCCCTCCGTGAATAGTCCACAGTTCGGCATCGATACCGTCCGCTGAAACCAGCTGGGATACGGTGCAGGCACGTCGACCTGTATCGTTCCGACGCTGTTCGCGGCCGCCATGCGGTCGTGCGACGAAACCATGAACAAGCTGCATGGCATTTTGTACGTGAACAGTGGCGTCCGCATATCCGTGGAAGACGATGACTGGCCGTTTCGGCGATGAAGTGACAGCGTCCATGGCATGCCGCGCCTGTCTGGAACGCCTGCCGCCCTTCATCGCCGCGAGCGCGGATGGAAGATCGTGAGCGCATCGAGCCGGAAGACCGGAATGCACCCCCGCCGCCGCATACAGTTCGGGATACGTGTCAATCATGATCGCCGCCGTTGCGCCACCCGCGGACAGACCTGCGACGTACACGCGTTCAGGATCGACGTTGTGGGCTGCGATAATTTCCCGTGTTATGCCTGCGATCAATGACGGTTCACCGCGTTCGCAATGCTGATCATCGGGTTTGAACCAGTTCCAGCACTTCGACGGATTCGTCTGCTGCGGTTGCTCCGGATAGGCGACAAGAAATCGGTGCCGCTCGGCCAGCGCATTCATCTGCGTGCCTGCTGCGAAATCGTCGGCGTTCTGTGTGCAGCCGTGCAGCATCACGCCAGCATCGCCGGCGACGTCACCCCGGAACTCGCACTCGCGACCATCGAAAGCGTCGTGGAGTTGGGGGCCTTTCACGCCTCGACTGCGGTCAAGACGGCGCTCGCCGACAGAATCCGCTAGCAGCGCAACGTCTGGCACTCAATCGCTAACGGACCAACAGAATGAAACCTGAAGTGGAGGACCGGCCGGTTGGTCAGGCAATCCACGGCATTCGGCGATGCCAGCATTCTTGGAAAACGCCGAACTTCGTGCCACAGAAGCTGAAAATCACTTGGACCTCGTGACGCCGCATTTTCAGCGGCTCGACGCTGGACTCACATGCAACGCGATCCGAATCTTAGAGAGCTCGACTGCCCCGTAAATCCTCACGATGCTTTGGCAGTATTCAAGTTTTGGCCCAGAGGCGAAAACGACAGCAGCCGCACTGTGTCCTCGATCAGGCTATTGCGGTCGGACTCTCCGTTTTTCATCAGCCGTACGAGTCGATGATCGAGAAGCAGCATCGACAGGCCATGCACGAAAGACCAGACGAAGACCGCGATCGAGCGCTGGCTCGCCCCATCGAGTTGAATAGCGGCGATTTCACGTTCCAGAACATACAGCGCGCAGTCGTTGGGGGCTGACGGCGTTTTGCCGTGCTGGTCGGCCGGCAGCGGCGGCCCGAACATGACACGAAAGCGCTCCGGCCGGTCCAATGCGAAATCGACATAGACACGCGCGACACAGCGTAAGCGCTCTGCAGGGCCGCCCTCGATCCTGGCCAGCGCCGTTTCCAAGCGCTCTGCCAATTCTTCCACGCCTTTCTTGGCAATCGCGGCCAACAGGCCGTTCATATTCGAAAAATGATGCGCGGGCGCGGCTTTAGAAACGCCGGCTCGCCGCGCACATTCGGCCAGCGTAAAGCCGGCCACACCTTGCTCCTCAAGCAGCGCTTCGCCCGTTTTGATCAGGGCAGAGCGCAGATCGCCGTGGTGATATGACGATTTGGTCGGAGCGGATGAATTTTGATCGGAAAGCATCTTGACGGGGTTAAGATGGGTGCATAAGATTCCATCTTACCGTCGTTCAGATGGAATCGCTAGGTCTTTGGTGTTTTATGCGGGCTGCGAACCTTGGAAGTCTGAACGGCTTTCGCCAACGTCGTCGCGACCGAGTGAGATTTGCAAATGCTGAATTCAACGATAAGTAGTACAAGTCATTTAACGTACTTACCACCGACCGATAACTGGAAAACACAGACACAGGAGCGGAAAGTCCTGACTGCGTTTGGCAAGATCAACGTTCGTACCGGTGGCAGTCAGGACGGCCGCACGATGGTTTTCTGGCCGAGCCTTATGCTAGACGCCTCCATGTGGAGTTATCAGTTCGATCACTTCGCGGCCGACTATCGCATTGTGCTTATCGATCCGCCGGGGATCGGCGGATCGGATGCGTTGCGCCGTCCGATTACCGTTGAGGATTCCGTTGCGTGTCTGAAAGAGATACTCGACGCACTCAAAGTGAAATGCTGCATCCTCGTCGGCAATTCTTGGGGATCTTTGGTCGCAGGCGTTGCAGCTGCAGATCTGCGGGAGCGCGTAGAGGCAGCAGTCATCACCAATGGCACCGCTTCTGCATCGACGCCGGAACTCATCGAGCAGATGAGCAGCATAGCCGACGCGCTAGAAGACTGCGAGATCGCCCCTGACTGGCTGCTGCCCGCCGTACGGCAAGGGTTCGGCGGGCAAACGGCCGAGGCTCGTCACCCTGAATTTCTGGCCTACCTCGGCCGAATAATGCAGGAAGATCCCGTGTCGATCGCGTTCGCCATCAAAGGCATATTGCTCGCCCGCGAAGATTTGCACGCCACGATGCGGCGGATTCGTGACGTGCCGGTCCTCGTCATCGCGGGCAGTGAGGATCGAATTTTCGATGTCGCTCAGACGCAAAGGCTGGTCGATGCGATCGCCGGCAGCGAATTCGTGCTGCTGCCGGAGACTGGCCATCTTGCTGCGCGGGAGAACCCCGTGGCCGTCAATGCAGCGATCGACGCTTTTCTGGCCGCTCGGATAGCGCGATTACGAGACCCATCTGCAGAGCCTTGGAACGTCCGGCCGGCAGTCTGAAAGATATTTTCCGTATGTGCGTCAGCAGTTCTTCACTTACGTGGCGCAGTTCTGATCTGCGCTTGCTTCAAGTGTTACCTTTGCTTGTCGACGAGACTTCTCGTTAAGAATCTGATGACGCCGATGGTCCGTCATCTTCTTCCGCCCCGGATTTCGTCACTAAGGTGAACAGCTGACGAACTAGACGTGTTGCTTGCCCCTTTGAATGTCCGCCTCCAGCTTGCGGCCGTTCGAGCGGGGAACTTGTCAACGACAGAAGTGGGTCGGCAGTACACACTGCCGACTGGCCGGTGGTGACACAGCGCTTCATCAGCTTTTAAGGGACTTCCCGAAGGTCGCGCCTTTTCGATTGCGTCGGCGTGCCTTGGCGAGTAATGTAAGCGCTAACACGTTCCCTATTGCAACGTTCACCGGTCCTCATTGCATGTCATCCCTAAAAACAGCCGAAAATGTAAGCGCTAACACGCGTTCTACCGAAGCATCCTCTTCGGTCCGGATCATCGTCGCAGGTAGCGCGAACATGGATCTGGTGGTGCACGCGGAGCGTCTGCCCGCGCGGGGGGAAACCTTGCTCGGCGGCGCGTTCGCTACATTCGCCGGCGGCAAGGGCGCCAATCAGGCCGTCGCGGCGGCGCGTCTCGGCGCTTCCGTGGCGATGCTCGGCTGCATCGGAGACGACGACTTCGGCGCGCATCTCCGCGCGCGTATGGACGGCGAGCACATCGATACGGCGCAGCTGCACACGGTGGACGACATGTCGACCGGCATCGCCGCCATCACGGTGGCCGCGGACGGTGCGAATACGATCGTCGTCTCGCCGGGCGCCAACGCCGCGCTTACGCCCGCCCACGTCGATGCGGCGCAAGACGCCATCGGGGCCGCCGGCATGCTGATTTGCCAACTCGAGGTGCCGCTCGACACGGTGCGGCACGCAATTTCGGTCGCAGCAAGGCTCGGCACGCCCGTGCTATTGAACCCGGCTCCGGCGCAGCCGCTTCCGGACACGCTGTATCGCCAGGTGGCTTTTATCGTGCTCAACGAGACCGAGGCCCACTTGCTGACGGACGTGCCCGTCGATGGCCCGGCGTCCGCGCGCGAAGCCGCAGCACACCTGCGCGCGAAAGGCGTGGAGACGGTGATCGTCACCCTCGGCGCCGAGGGCGTCTGGTACGCGACAAGCGGAGAAGAAGGTCACCTGCCCGCGCCGCGCGTCGATGCGATCGACACCACCGCGGCCGGCGACACCTTCGTCGGCGGCTTCGCAGCCGAGCGCGTGCGCGGCGCCAGCATCCGCGATGCGATCGACTTCGGACAGCGGGCCGCAGCGCTCAGCGTCACGCGTCAAGGCGCGCAGGCATCCATTCCGACGCAGGCCGAAGTGCGGGCACAACCCGCCTTCCCGGCAACGGTTCGATAGACCCGGCTACGCGAGATCGCAGCCGATCCACAACACAACATGGAGACGACAGCATGAACCCAACCCCCGTGTCCGAGCAGGCACCGCCGCGCGTGCGCCGCGCCCAGATCGTGGCGCTGACGCTGCTGATGGTGAGTGGCATCGTGAACTATCTCGATCGCGGCACGCTCGCGGTCGCGAATCCGCTGATCCGCAAGGATCTTGGTCTGTCGCTCGGCGAAATGGGGTTGCTGCTGTCGGCGTTCTCCTGGAGCTACGCGCTCTTTCAACTGCCGGTCGGCGGCCTCGTCGATCGCATCGGACCGCGCAGGCTGCTCGGCGTCGGCCTGATCATCTGGTCGCTCGCGCAAGCCGCGGGCGGCATCGTGTCCACCTTCGGCTGGTTCGTCGTCGCGCGCATCGTGCTCGGCATCGGCGAGTCGCCGCAGTTTCCGTCGGCGGCGCGCGTCGTGAGCAACTGGTTTCCGCTGCGCGCGCGAGGCAAGCCGACCGGCATCTTCAATTCCGCGTCGCCGCTCGGCACGGCGCTCGCACCGCTGTGCCTGTCGGTGCTCGTCGTCGAATTTCACTGGCGCTGGGCCTTCATCGTTACCGGCGCGCTCGGTCTCGTGGTCGCGGTGATCTGGCTCGCCATCTATCGTGACCCGAACCCCGCTGCGCTCACTGCGGAGGAACTGCGCTACCTCAAAGGCGACGCCGTGGAGACGAAGCCTGCCGAGCAGCTCAGCTTCGCCGACTGGCGCGCGCTGTTCTCGAACGTCACGACTTGGGGGATGCTGATCGGCTTCTTCGGCTCGGTCTATCTGAACTGGGTTTATCTGACCTGGCTGCCCGGCTACCTGACGACAGAGCGCCACATGACCCTGATGCACACGGGGATCGCGGCCTCGATACCCTTCTTCTGCGGCTTTCTCGGCGCGCTTTGCGCAGGCTGGTTCTCGGACTTCATCACCAAGAAGAGCGCCTCGCCGGTGGCTAGCCGACGCAACGCGGTCGTCATCGCGATGCTCGGCATGGTGGCGTTCACCGTGCCGGCTGCACTCGTCGAAAGCAACACGATCGCCATCGTCTGCATCTCGGTCGTAATCTTTCTCGCCAATGCGGCATCAGCCTGCTCATGGGCACTGGCAACCGCGGCAGCACCCGCCAACCGCGTCGGCTCGCTCGGCGCCATCCAGAACTTCGGCGGCTTTCTCGGCGGCGCACTCGCGCCCATTCTCACGGGCTATATCGCGCAGGCGTGGTCCTTCGTGCCGGCATTGCTGACGGCTGCGGGAATCGCCTTCGTCGGCGCAATGAGCTATCTCTTCCTCGTGCGCAAGCCGATCGAGGTCGAGGTCGAACCGGGTACGCCGGCGCGCGCTCACGCCTGAGAAGCGTCATATTCAATTCTCAAGAGGACAACACCGACATGACCCTCCCCACTTCCCTGCCGCGCTCGACGCCCTCGATCGAAGGCATCGTTCCCGTCATGCTGACGCCTTTCGACGACGCCGGGACCATCGACTATGCCGGGCTCGAACGATTGATCGAGTGGTATCTCGCGCATGGCTCGGACGCGCTCTTCGCGGTCGCCCAGTCGAGCGAAATGCAATTCCTGAGCCTCGCCGAACGCGCCGCGCTCGGCCGCTTCGTGGTCGAGCGCGTGGCCGGCCGCGTGCCGGTCGTGGTCTCAGGCCATATCAGCGACGATCCGGACGCGCAAGCCGAGGAGCTGAACGCGGCCGCCGCGACGGGCGCGGACGGCATCGTGCTGGTGACGAACCGGCTCGATCCGCGCCGCGAAGGCACCGAAGCGTTCTCG
Source organism: Burkholderia sp. JPY481 (assembly GCF_038900515.1). NCBI lineage: Bacteria > Pseudomonadati > Pseudomonadota > Betaproteobacteria > Burkholderiales > Burkholderiaceae > Burkholderia > Burkholderia sp. JPY481. Next base: position 11,847 of record NZ_JAYMRT010000012.1, on the reverse strand, counting down.
GCGAACCTTCACCGCCTGATGAGCCGCCTGCCCTCGGACATCCCGCTGGGGCTGTACGAGTGCCCCGCCCCTTATCGGCGCCTGCTGTCCGACGACGAACTCAAGATGTGCATCGATACCGGCCGCTTCGTGATGCTGAAGGACGTCAGCTGCGATCTCGACACCGTGAAGCGCCGCGTCGCGCTGGCGAAGGGCTCGCCGATGAAGATCCTGAACGCGAATGCCGCGATCGCTTGGGACGCGATGAAAGCCGGCTCGGCAGGTTTCAACGGTGTGTTCACGAACTTTCATCCGGACCTGTACAACTGGTTGCGCAACCGCGCCGACGAGAACCCGGCGCTCGCACAGGAGCTTTCGATCTTTCTCGTACTCGCGGCGGTATCGGAGGCGCTCGGCTATCCGGCGCTCGCGAAGATGTATCACCAGCGGATCGGCACGTTTCAGTCGATTCGTTGCCGCGCGATCGACTACGACGTGCGCGAGCGCTTCTGGGCGCTCGACGCGGTGCTCGACAGGATCGTCGAAGGCACCGAGCATTTCCGTTCGCGCATCGCCGCGGGGATTTGACCCATCAGTCACCCCGCCGCGGGTAAGATGACGGGCGTTCTTTTCGAATCACACCGTTGATGGCTCGCTCCTCTGACTCCGCCTCCACTCTCGAAGAACCGTCGCCGACCGGACGTTCGGCCGGCGGGCGCGCCCGCCGCGGCGCGGGCCGCCCTGTCCTGTCGGATGTCGCAAAACGCGCGGGCGTGTCAACGGCGACGGTATCGCGCGTCTACAACGAGCCCAGCAAGGTGTCCGACAGCGTGCGCGAGCGCGTCGAACAGGCCGCACTGGAGCTGAACTGGTTTCCGAATGCGGCCGGGCGCGCGCTCGCGTCCACCCGCAGTCACATCGCGGGCATCGTGATTCCGACGCTCGACGATCAGGTGTTCGCCTCGCAGGTGAGCGGCATGCAGGCGGAGTTCGCCGCGCGCGGCATCACGCTTTTTCTCGGCTGTTCGAACTACAACCCCAATGAAGCGCTCTCGCAGGTTCACGCGATGCTCGCGCGTGGCGTGGAGGCGATCGCGGTCGTGGGCGAAGCGCATCCGCCGGAACTCTTCGAAGCGCTGCGCGTGTGGCGCGTGCCTTACGTCGTGCTCTATGCGTGGCGCGAGGGAAGCACCCACGATTGCATCGGCTTCGACAACCGTGCGGCCTATGAGCAGATCACCGAACATCTCGTCGGGCTCGGACACCGGTCATTCGCGGTCTGCATCCAGCCGACGCGGGATAACGACCGCGTGCAGGCGCGACTCGCGGGAATTCGCGTCGCGCTCGAACGTCATGGTCTCGCGGTTCGGCCTGAGCATCTGATCGAAGGCGAATCCACACTCGATTTTGGAAGGCGGGCGTTGCGTGCGCTCTGGCAACAACCGGGGCCGCGTCCAACCGCGGTGATCTGCGGCAACGATCATATTGCGCTGGGCGTCTTGCGCGAGGCGGAAGAACTCGGCATCGCGATTCCTGAGCAGCTTTCGGTCACCGGCTTCGACGATCTCGCGATCGCGCGCGAAGCGCGGCCGCCTCTGACGACGATGCACGTGGACACGCGCGAGATCGGCACGGTCGCCGCGAAGCATCTGCTCGATGCGCTGGATGGACGACCGACGCGGCAAGGGTACGCCGTGCCGGCGGAATTGAAAGTGCGCGGGTCAACCGGGCCGTGCGTGGGATGACCGTTGTTGATGTTGCTGCCTGGGGCACGAAGGTCTGCCCTTCGAAGGTTGCGCACGCGCGCCGCATCTAGCCAACATCTATTGCCGCCGCCGATGCGCTCGGGCGGCAACATCCCACTGAGGCCCGCAGCGATCGGCAGCGTGCTGTTCGCACTCTTGCTCATGCGCTTTCGCAATACACGCGATCAAATGGCCTGACGCCGGCGCGGGCGATCCACGCGGCCTGGGGTGTCGCCACTGCGCGCGTCAGAACGTGTCCCAGCTTTCTCCGTTGACTGTGGTGGCTGCAGCGGCGCGTGTCGCATTAGCCGTCAGCGCGACCGGCCTCGTGTTGGCTGAGGTATTCCGGGGTGCTCGCGGCGCAGTCCGCACCCGTGCCACCGGGACGCTTGCCGGGGCAACGGGTCTGCCCGGTGCGTGCCCAGCGGCCTGGGAATCCAGACGGAAGAACGACACGGCCTGGTTCAGCTGCCGGCCCTGATCCTCGAGCGATTTCGACGCCGCCGCCGCTTCTTCCACCAGCGCGGCATTCTGCTGCGTCACTTCGTCCATCTGCGTAATCGCCTGATTGACCTGCTCGATCCCGCGGCTCTGCTCGGTCGACGCGGCTGCGATTTCCCCCATGATGTCGGTCACCCGCGCCACGGCCTGTGTCACCTCCGCCATCGTCTTCCCCGCCTCGTTGGCAAGCGACGACCCATTCTGGATCTTCTGCACGGACGCGTTGATCAGATCCTTGATCTCCTTCGCGGCACTGGACGAGCGCTGAGCGAGGTTGCGCACTTCGCTCGCGACCACCGCGAACCCACGTCCCTGCTCGCCTGCACGGGCGGCCTCCACCGCGGCATTCAGCGCGAGGATGTTGGTCTGGAAGGCGATCCCCTCGATGATCCCGGTGATATCCGCGATCCTGGTAGAACTCGTCCTGATTTCGCTCATCGTATCGACCACCTCGCCAACGACCTGATTGCCCCGTCCCGCCACTTCGGATGCGTTGGCCGAGAGCGAGCTCGCCTGCTGCGCGTTTTCGGCATTCTGCTTCACCGTCGACGTCAGCTCCTCCATGCTTGCGGCGGTTTCCTGCAGTGACGCAGCCTGCTGTTCCGTACGCGTGGAAAGATCCACGTTGCCCGACGCGATCTGGCTCGAACCCGTCGCGATATTGTCAGCCGAAGTACGAACCTGACCGATCAGGTGAACGAGGCTGACCTGCATCTTGCCCATCGAGGCGAGCACGCTTCCGGTCGGCGCACTGTTCGCCCCCGGCACCGGGCTCAGGTCGCCGCCGGCCACGCGCTGCGTCACTTCGACCAGTGCCGTGGGCTCGGCGCCCAAAGCGCGTAGCAGGCTGCGGGTGATGACTGCGCCTGCCACGACCGCCAGCACGAGCGCAACCAGACAGATTGCAATCAACAGATTCCGCTGAGTCGCGAATTGATCGCTCGATTCGCGGACCAGTTGTTGGGCGCGTTCACGGGTGAAGTTCTCGTACTCGTTGGACGCCTTGATCAGGGCCGAAAGCAGTGGCCTGCATTGGGTATCGATTGCCGCAATCGCCGCGTCGCGCTGATTGCTCACCGCCAGCCTGTTGATTTCCAGGGCCACGGGACGGTAAAGCGCCTCGATCCTGGGAAGTTCAGCCGCGAGTCCGCGTGCCTTGTCGGTCATGTCGGAAGCGCCCGCTACCATGGTATTGAACTTTTCCAGGTTAGCCTCGACTCTGCGTTCAGCGTCGATGACGGCGGCCTTTTCAAGTTCGATGTCGGCAGGCGTGGTGACCAGCACCAGATTGCGCACCGCCACGGCCCGATCATCCACTGCAGTGCGGACAGCTTCAGCCACTGTGGCTCGTGCGTTAATACCATTGATGTAGCCGGAAAAGCGGTCATTCGCGTCGTTCAGCTCCTTCAAGGCGAGTCCTGAAACAATCAGTACAACAACGGCCAATGCTCCGAAAGCAACCGTAAGCTTTGTCTTCACGGACAAGTTATTCAGGATCATTTTTCGCTTCCATTTTCGACGGAAAGATACGTAAATGCGGGCGACCGTTGTTGATGCCCGAGTCACGCACCGGTATGCGGCCGCGCCCGTGGAAACTGATGCGCCTCGCATATGTATTTACGGCGGCGGACTTAATGAACTGAAGCCAGGATTGACCCGCCGATCAATTGCGCAAACGTTGGCGCGGCATTGATTTGTACTATCGCGGTTTAGGTATTGTTTAAGCGCGTTTTTATCAGACGAAATAGGATCGGCTAATATAGGAGATCACACCAATTTTCTCTGGCGTTGCAAATAAATCGTGATCTTCGCGAAAGCGATTTTTAAATTCGGTTGGCAGTCCCGACATGAGTTTGCGAGGGAACGGCGCCATTCGCGCGAGACCACGCTTACCGCCCCGTGCAACCAAACCGTTCCCGCGAAGGTTCTTACCGAGCGTTCCAGTCAGTGATCGGAATTACGGTCATAGGGCTCGTCCGGCAATTAGGTGCGCCGGATCTTTTCGCAGAAAGCTCATTTAAATTCTGGTTGTGACGTGAAGTCGGTAGGCAACATCACGAGAGTCCAAATGTCTTTCTCAGGTTTGCGTCGACGGGTCCGGCAGGCATGAAGCGACGCAATTTGCTTAGCAGAGAAGCCTGGCCTTTAGGAGTGCGCCTCATTCTCCATGCGCCCAACGCGGCATCGACAATCGTGGTTGCAACGCCATCAGGCGCTGGCGCCTCATCGACGTTCTTTTGAATCGCGCGGGACACGATGGCGCGCTCATCGTCATAAGCTGCGATTCTGGAAGCCGCATGCGGTGCATTGAGATCCAGATTGGTTCTGGTATAGGAAGGCTCGACAAGCACCACGCGGATTCCTAACTTGCGCACCTCATGATCCAAGGTTTCAGACATTCCCTCGACGGCATGCTTGGATGCTGAATAGAGCCCCATGTACGGAGCCGGAAGGAAGCCGAGCACTGAGCTCACATTGACGATTCTTCCCGAACGTTGCGAGCGCATGTGCGGCAGTACCGCTTGTGTTGTGCGCAAGATACCAAAAACGTTGGTATCGAATAGCGACTGAGCCTCGGCAATCGACGTTTCTTCCGTCGCGCCGAGCAGCGTCACGCCCGCGCTATTGACAAGCACGTCGATGCGCCCGGCTTCTGCGATGACGCTCTGGACTGCCCGTTGCACTGAGGCGTCGTTACAGACATCCATCTCGACCAGCACCACACCGGGGATCGATTGTGTGGTTGTAGCGTTGCGTACGGTGCCGAATACCCGGCAACCCTGCCTGGCAAACTTCTCCGCGGTGGCTCGTCCGATCCCCGACGACCCACCGGTAACCACGACGACTTTGGAATTGGACATGACAGTTTCCTTCAATGCACGTGAATGGGAATAAAAGGCGGATCAGCCGCTCCGATTGATCTTGCAGCCAAGGTTCATTGCCTGGCAGCGAGTACGTCTTGCGGCAGGTCTTTCGCAGCCTGCGCCTGCTTATGCCTGCCTCCGTGCAGTTCAGTGGTATCGCCCGGCCGGATCCTGAACCAGATGGAATACATGGCCGGCAGGAACACCAGGGTCAGGATCGTCCCTGCAAAAGTGCCACCGATCAGCGTATAAGCGAGCGTCCCCCAGAACACCGAATGAGTCAGCGGGATGAACGCCAGGATCGCCGCCAGCGCGGTCAGGATCACGGGGCGCGCACGCTGCACGGTTGCCTCGATCACGGCATTGAACGGATCCAGCCCGGCCTGTTCGTTCTGATGAATCTGGCCAATCAGAATCAGCGTGTTGCGCATCACTATTCCCGATAGCGCAATGAGGCCGACCAGCGCATTGATACCGAACGGCTGCCGGAAAAGGATCAAGGTTGGCACGACACCGATCAGTCCCAGCGGGCTGGTCAGAAAGACCATGACCATCGCGGAGATCGAGCGCACCTGCAGGATGATGATGAGCAGCGTGACTGCGAGCATGATCGGAAAGAGCGGCAACATGGCTGTGGTCGCCTTGCCTGATTCTTCGATCGAGCCGGCCTGCTCGATACGGTAGCCGTCCGGCAGCTTGTCCATGATGGGCTGAAGCCGCCTTGTGATCGCCGTTGACACGTCTGGGGGCTGCAGACTCTCCGCGATGTCGCCGCGCACGGTAATCGTCGGCACCCGGTCGCGCCGGCGCATGATCGGTTCCTCCATGCGCACATCGACCTTGCCCACCTGCGACAGCGGGATGCGCTGGCCGTTTGCGCCAGCGAGCGTGAAGTCGCCGATCCGCGCCGGGTCGAGCCGGACCTCGCCAGCCGAGCGCGCGATGACCTGCACCGTGCGAATGTCCTCGCGGACGACGGTGACAGGCACACCGGTGAGCAGGAATTGCAGTTGTTGTGCGACCGCGCTCGATGTCAGCCCCACGGCCTGCAGCCGGTCCTGCTGCAGGGTGAAGTGCAGCGTGGGCGTGCGCGTGCCCCAGTCGGTGTTGACGGTGCGCATCATCGGACTCGCATCCATCACCTGCTGAACTTGCTCCGCGATACCGCGGAGCTTGTCCGGGTCCGGACCCGTGACCCGGTAAGCGACCGGGAACGGCGAGTAAGGGCCGAATATGAGCTGCGTGACGCGCAGGCGCGCCTCGGGCGCAAGCCCATCGGCAATGGCCTGGCGCAGCCGCTGTTTGAGTGCCTCGCGCTCGTCCTGGTTATCCGTGCGCACCACGATCTTGGCAAATGACGGATCGGGCAGTTCCGGTCCCATCGAGAAGTAGAACCGCGGGGCGCCCTGACCGACATAGGCTGTGACGATTCTCGCTTCCTTCTGTCTGGCCAGCCAGCCTTCGACCTTCGCTGTGGCGGCGCTGGTCTGGGCGATCGACGTGCCATACGGCATCTGCACCTCGATCAGCACTTCAGGGCGGTCGGAGATCGGGAAGAACTGTTTCTTGACTACCGCCATGCCGAGGACGGCCAGCACGAAGAGGCCCACGACCGACCCGGCGACCAGCCACTTGCGCGCAATGACGCGCTCCAGCACCTGACGGAAACGGTTGTATCGCGGCGTGTCATAAAGCGCGTCGTGGCCACCTTCGACTTTCCTGAAGTCGGGCAGCATCTTGACGCCGAGGTAGGGGGTGAACACCACGGCGACCACCCACGATGCGATCAGCGCGATTCCAACGATCCAGAACATGTTGCTGGTGTACTCGCCCGCAGTGGATCGGGCGAAGCCATTGGGCATGAAGCCGACCGCCGTGACCAGCGTGCCGGAGAGCATGGGCGCCGCGGTATGACTCCACGCATAAGCGGAGGCGGCAACGCGGCTGTAGCCCTCTTCCATCTTCACCACCATCATTTCGATAGCGATGATGGCGTCGTCCACCAGCAGGCCCAGCGCCAGGATCAGCGACCCCAGCGTGATGCGGTCGAAGTTCTTGCCGGTCGCGAGCATCACCAGGAAGACCACCGCCAGTGTTAGCGGCACGGCCGCGGCAACCACCAGGCCCACGCGCCAGCCCATGCTCACGAAGCTCACCAGCATGACCACCAGCAGGGCAGCGAAAAACTTCACCATGAACTCATCGACCGCCGAACTGATGTTGACGGCCTGGTCGGTGACCTTCGTCAGGCTCATGCCGAGCGGCAGCCCGCCGTTGATCGCGCCCACCTCACGGTCGAGCGCGTGACCGAGATCGAGCCCGTTCCAGCCGTCGCGCATCACGACGCCCAGCAGCAGCGCAGGTTCGCCGTTGTTGCGGATCAGGAACCTCGCCGGATCTTCATAGCCACGCGTGACGGTGGCAATGTCCGATAGCTTCAGCGTGCGTCCCTGCGCCACGACGGGCGTATCGCGGATCTTCTGCAACGCGTCGAACGCGCCGTCGAGGCGTATGAACACCTCCGGGCCTCTCGTCTGCACAGAGCCGGCGGGCGTCAGGGCATTCTGGCCGTTCAGCGCGGCGAACACGTCCTGCGGACTGACGCCCAGCGTCGCCAGACGATCATGCGAAAACTCGACATAGATCCGCTCCGCCTGCTCGCCAATGATGTTGACCTTCTTCACCCCCGGCACGTGCAGCAGCCGCTGGCGCAGAGTCTCGGCGTCGCGTACCAGCAGGCGCTGCGGTTCGCCCTTCGCCTTGAGCGCGAAAAGCGCAAACGTCACATCCGCGTATTCGTCGTTGACCATCGGCCCGATCACACCAGGCGGCAGGTTGCCTGCCTCGTCGCTGATTTTCTTGCGGGCCTGGTAGAACTGTTCCTGCACTTCCGAAGGCGGTGTGCTGTCAAGCAGGGTCAAGGTCGTGAAGGCGAGGCCCGGTCTCGTGGAGGTCTCCGTACGGTCATACCAGCGCAGTTCCTGCATGCGCTTTTCGATCTTTTCGGCGACCTGGTCCTGCATTTCCTGCGCGGTGGCTCCCGGCCAGGCAGTGATGATGGTCATCACTTTGACCGTGAAGGCGGGATCTTCGGCACGGCCGAGCTTGAAGAATGAAACGAGTCCGGCCAGCGAGATCAGGCAGATCAGGAACAGGGTAATGGAGCGCTCGCGCACGGCGAGCGCGGAGAGGTTGAAACGACCTTCGCTCACGGACGGGCTCCCTCGGTCGCGGTCACGGGAGCCTGCCCCGCCACACGGACCAGTTCACCTTCGCGTAGCAGATGCGCGCCGAGCGCGACGATCCGGTCGCCTTGCTTGATCTGGCCGATGATGCGGACGTCGTCGTCATCCACATGCTGGACCGTGACCGGCCGCCATGAGACCTTCGGCGGCTCACCGTCGACGACCCATACTCCCGGTCCCTTGCCCGCATCGAAAAGGGCGCCAAGCGGCACCTTCAGCGCGCTTTGCGCGGAACGATGCGCATCCGGGATCTGGATGGTGACCGTTGCTCCTAGCGGTGCATCGGACAGCGTGCCGTCGAGCACGTATCGAGCCTCGAAGGTGCGGGTGAGCGGGTCCGCAGCATCGGACAGTTGCCGCAATTCGGCGGGAACCGTGACGTCCTGCTTGCCGAAGAGCGTTGCCTGCGCGACGGAACCGACCTCAGGGCGCAGGGTTTCCGGCAACTGGATGACGGCCTCGCGACGTCCGGCGTGAGCCAGGCGCACTACGGTCTGCCCGGCGTTGACGACCTGGCCGGGCTCGGCCAGCGTTTCCATGACGACACCATCGGCGTCGGCCACCAGCTCCGTATAGCGACTCGCATTCAGCGCGACGTCGGCTTCGGCTTCGGCTGCGCTGAGCTGGGCTTTGGCAGCATCCGCCGCAGCCTTGACCTGGTCGTAGGCCGACGCGGAAATCGCGCCCGTGCCGCGCAGATCGCGGTAGCGCGCTTCATCTTCCGCAGTCTGCTGCGCCCGTGCCCGCGCGGCAGCGACGGCCTGCTGCTGCGCCTGCGCGGCCAGCTTCAGATCGACGGGATCGATGCGCATGAGCGGCTGGCCGCGCCTGACGCTCTGCCCGGCATTGACCAGCCGCTCCAGCACCTTGCCGGAGACCCGAAACCCCAAGTCGCTCTGCACCCGGGCGGCTACCGTACCGGTAAATGAGCGCGAGGCAGGCGGTGCGTCCCGAACGACGGCGGAGCGCACCAGCGGCGCCTCCGTGCGCGGATCGGGCGGTGCTTTTGCGCCGCAAGCGGCCAGCGCAAGCGGCAAGGAGAAGACGACGGCTGAGGTGGCGAGGCGACGCGCAAGCATGAAAGACCCATCGACGAAAAGATGATGGATCCGATTATGGTTCTAGTGACCAATATAGTCAACAGTCACCATTCGTGCGCGTTAAGGTGAGAGGCTTCGGAGCACCAGACTGGACAGCTTCGCCGGCGCCTCATCGGTGTAATCGAAGCTGTGTTGCAGGATCAGAGGGTTGAGGTACGGGCGCAAAACCAGGTAGATCGCCATCGCGGTCTCATCCAGCGGCGTCTTGCGCTCGAAGTCCCCGCTTTGCCGCCCCTCCTGGAGGATGTCCTGAAGCAGCTTCTGGATGCGCTCTTCATAGGCGAGCGTCGCCTGCCACTGCTCGGTGGCGGCCGACGCGGCAATCTCGTAAAGCTTGCGGTCCTGGGAGAACAGGCGAAGGCTCGCCTCGACGATCGCCTTGAACATCCGCCGCAGTTTCTCTGGCGGCCGGTCGACCTCTTCGACGGCAGCTTTGACCTCGCTTTCGATCTCACGCAGGCAGTTCGCGCAGATCATCTCGCCAATCGCCTGCTTGGACTCGAAGAACTTGTAGATATACGCCTTGGAAAAGCCGATGGACTTGGCGAGATCAGAGACGGTCGTTTTCTCGTAGCCATACCGGCTGAAGTGCTCGGTGGCCGCCGCAACGATCTGATCGCGCACCTCATGGTCGGCTGGGCCGCGGGCCGAAATGGGATAGGTGGCTGCATTTTTCATGGTTCCTAGCTTACCGCCGCTCCCGAAAATCGACAACAAGTGACTAAATTGTATTATAGTCACTTTCATCCGCCCTCCTCGCCCCGGAAGAAGCTCATGCTGCCCAAACGCACCCTTGCCATGCTTATCGCCGCCAGCCTATCGGCAGGCTGCGCGGTAGGTCCCGAATACGTTCGGCCCGATGTACCGATGCCGGAGCGGTTCATCGGCCAGGCCGCGGTCGATCAGCGGCATGCGACGGCCACTGCGGACCTCGACACCTGGTGGACGGGGTTCGGCGATCCGCAACTGACGCGATTCGTCGCGCTTGCGCTGGAGCAGAACCTTGACCTCGCGCAAGCTTCTGCTCGTGTCGCCCAGGCACGTGCGGCACTTGGGGCGGCGAATGCCGCGCTGCTGCCTTCCGGCAATGTCAGCGGCCAGGCAGCCAGGGTCTACCAGTCGGTTGAAACGCCCCTCGGGCGAGTTTTGAACTCGACGCCCAGTTTCGACCGCTACGGCAACGATTACGAAGCCAATCTCAGCGCGAGCTGGGAACTGGATGTGTTCGGAGGCCTGCGTCGTGGACGGGAAGCGGCGCTCGCCGAGTACGAGGCTTCGGAAGCCGGCGCCGCGGCCACACGCCTGGCCGTGGCGGCACAGACCGCCGACATCTACATCAGCATCCGCGGATTGCAAGCCCGTCTGAACGTTGCGCGGCGGCAGGTGCAGACGCAGCAGGATCTGCTCTCCACCATCAACCTTCTGTATGGCAAGGGGTTGGCAGCCGAGCTTCAGGTCAGACAGGCGGAGGGGGCACTTGCCCAGGTCCGGGCCTCCGTCCCGGTCCTCGAGACGGGCCTCGACGCGGCCATGAATGCACTGGATGTGATGCTCGGCGCCCAGCCCGGCGTACACCGGGCCGAGTTGCTCGAAGCCGGCGACATCCCCGTCCCCCCACAGATCGGAGCCACCGGATCCCCCCGCGCGCTGCTCAGACGCCGGCCCGACCTGATCGTGGCCGAGCGACACCTCGCCGCATCGAATGCACGTATTGGAGTGGCGATCGCCGAGTACTACCCCAAGGTCTCCCTCAGCGGACTGATCGGCAGCGCGACATCCGTGGCTAGCGGCAATCTGTTCTCGAGCGGCGCCAGCCAGGCCGCCGGCGTGCTCGGTCTGCGCTGGCGTCTGTTCGACTTCGGCCGGATCGATGCGCAGATCAACCAGGCCAAGGGCCAGCAGTCCGAGATGCTGGCTGCGTACCGGCTTGCCGCACTACATGCAACTGAGGACGTGGAGAACGCTTTTTCGGCACTGGTCAAGCGCGAGGAACAGGCCGCTGTGCTCAACCAGGGCGTGGACTCGCTCGGCCGCGCAAGAGCTGCCTCTTTTGCAGCCTATCAAAAAGGCGTGGTCAGCCTGATCGAAGTCCTGCAAGCCGACGACAGCCTGCTACGCACCTCCGATGCGCGAGTGCAGGCACAAACGGAGTCAGCCCGGGCAGCAGTTGCTGCTTTCAAGGCGCTCGGGGGTGGTTGGCAAGCCGGCGAATCCGCGGCGACGGTAGCCACCAGGTAGCTGGCGCACGCGCCGAAAGCACGCAAAGCGGCGTCGGGAAGCTCGCAATGAAGCGCCCCGGGTTTTCCGGAGACTCCACTTCTTGAGAAAATGGAGCTATGGAAAACACGAAGAAGAAGTCCCCGAGGTACTCGCCGGAAGTTCGTGAGCGGGCTGTGCGAATGGTACTGGAACA
>NZ_JAYMRT010000011.1:0-255631 GCF_038900515.1 Burkholderia sp. JPY481 | reverse complement strand
AATCCCCATAACCGCCTCGGTACACCCCGCGGTTTCCTCCCTCGAGCGTTGTCCAACGCCTGCCCGCATACGCCGTCGCTTACTCACGCGGCAGCAGACATGGGCAGGCGTCGAACAACGCTTAACGTCCACGGACAAACAAACCAACGCATGATGCGAATGGCTCCCGGTGTCACGGCGATCTGACAGGGGTGACCGATCAGCCAACGCTCGAGTTACCGCCGCTGATCGATTGCAGGTTGGGTCGGCGGGTTTAGGGGATTTGGGCCAAGGGTTAGCGACTGCGTTTTCGCCCCGCTTCAGCTTCGTCAAGGAACACTTCGAAGATTCGGGCAAGCAGCCGCCGTTTGTCGGGCGATAGTAGTGCGACCCCGGCTCTAGCTGCCGCGCCGTCTATCGCTGGCAGTGCTGATGAGTAGTGCCGGTATTCCTCGCTTTCGAGGCCGAAGCATAGCTCAACAGGATCGCCGCCGAGTTCGATGGCTATGCGTAACAGATGGTCCGCGCGAAGCATCCGGGTTTCTCCCGATTCGAGCTTGCTGATGGCCGTCGCAGATACCCCGATCGCCCGGGCAAGCTCTATCTGTGTGACCTCCCGTCTGATTCGCAAATTGCTAACTCGCTGGCCAAGGCCCGCCCCTTCAATCGTCTGATTTTTCATATGTGTTGAACCCCGGCCGACGATCAGTTATAGATGTCGAAATTAACTGGGCTTATCGAAATGTTTGAACCCTGCTTTAACAGGGGATTAATGCGATCTGCATAAATCTATCCGTTAAGAAACATGGAGGACATTGATGCAATCCCTTCACCGCCTACAGTCAGTGGATTCCCGAGCTACCAGCCACCCTAAAACGGCACTGCACCGGACGTACTGGAAACCCCGCGAAATCGCGCCCGTCGTTGCGCGGGCGAAAGAACTGCTGGCCGAGTCGCCCAAACTGTTCCCGCACGTCGCGGTGCGCCACGCGCAAGATGCAGTCCTGCCCCCTGAACGCTGGCGCACATTCAAGCAGGACCGCGACACGGAACGACTCTTCGCAGCCATGCCGGAAGTGATGCCGCCCGCCCCTGCGAAGCCTGCGCCAATGCCTGAACCTTCGCCGCCTTCCCGCGCGCCATCCAGCCCCCGCTCGTGCCGCCCGAAAAACGCCACGTCGAGCCACCGCCATCCACACCCGTGCCCGCGCAGGCCGTTGATCCTGCCATCGTGCGGGCCGTGGCCGAGCAGTTGATGCCTGCACTTGCCGCGACCTTTAGCAAGTGCGTCATGCGCCTGTCTGATGTGCTGGCCGGCATCATACGCAATGCAGACACGCAAGTGCCGCTATCGCACGCAACTGGAAAGGAAACCGAAAGCCGTGGCCCGGATAGCGAGACGATACCGCCCCGCGACCGCCCGCCCCGCGTCACGGTCGTAGGCTTAATCCACCAGCAGGAGCGTGATGTCGAACAGGCATTCTCGGGCGTGATTGATTTCGTGTTCGTGAAGGCGCAAAAGACGGGCGGTGGCGGCCACGGCGGCGCGGGCATGCTCACAAAAAGCGCCAGTTCCGATCTGGTGCTCGCGATGACCGACTTCATCGGCCACGATGTCGAGCATTCCGCGAAGCATCTGCACGTGCCCTTCCGGCGCATAACCGGCAGTGTGTCGGCGCTAAAGCGCTGGCTGACTGACTGGCTATCAACCGGAACACTGCAATGACCTGTGCCGCGTACACACCTGTCTGCGTTGCATGCGTCGCCTGATCCGCTGGAACGGCGAAGTCTGGGACTTCAATATGCCGCTCACGCTGGCATATATCGAAACCCTGATCAGCGCAGAGGTTGTCGATTCGGTCATGCTCGCTGATCGAGTTCACGTCATGATCGTGGACGACCTCGGGCACGAGAAGGGACGGCCGCTGAACCGGGCTGTGACTGCGCTTTACTGGGAGCGCTGCGGAGACCCGAATGATCACTGCATCGTCGGTGATGTGGTCATCGTGCCGAATCGGGATTTTGCACCGGCAGACATGGGAGTGGACCGGTCATGAAGGCAATGCTGATTGACCCGTTCGAACGGAGCGTCAAGGAAGTCGAAACCGATGGCTCTCTTGAAAGCATCTACAGGCTGATGGACTGCTACATCATCGAGGTGATCCGGCCCGACGATGCGCAGGACGATCTGATTGTGCTGGATGAGGAAGGCAAGTACGTGACCGAGCAGCAGTACTTCCTGTGCGATCTGTGGCCGCATGATGCGCTTGCGGGCAAGGCGCTGTGGATCGGACAGGCTGGCGCGGAATTCTGCGCGCCTGCCGCCAGCGTAGATTACGTCACGGATCAAATTGCGTGGATCGTGGCGATCTGAAGGGACGAAGGATCAGGCCACCATGCAGTTGCATGTGTGTTCAAGAAAAGAGGCCGTCTGCGTGGATGGCGGCGATTGGGAAGGGCACGTCATGGAACCCGACGCCGATGATCATGGACATGATCATCTGTGGTCTAACATCCTGCTCTGCAAACAGGCAGGCGGCTTCACGTGGCCGGAAATTGCCGACCAGATGAGTTTTTATGCCGGTGATACGGATTCAAAAAGACTTGCGCAGTCATTGCGCAATCTGATTACCCGCAGGCAGGGACGCTGGAAACACCTTGATGCGCTGGCAAGGGCGTGGGGCGTTGGCCCGATTACACTGGCCCATGCTGATTTCACGACCTGCAAATCACCGGATGCGCTCAGGACCGAATTCGGGTTCGACGTTCAGGCAGTCATCCGGCGCTGGGATGCCAACCAGTTGAGCAGAGCACGGAAAACCGTGGTGATCAGTGCGCGTGGCGCGCTCGATTTCCTCGAACGCATGAGCAGCCGCACGCCCGACCCAGCATCGTGGACGCGAACACTACACATCCTGCAATCTGTGAAACGGCATATCTGACCTGACCGGGAACTATATGCCAGCAATATCAATTGTCGTTCCCTTCGCTTGCTGTTATTGCCGGCTTGCTACTAACGCGTTAGCTCGGACGTTCCGGCCACTCGATCGAAAACGGGAAGCCGGTCTGTTGCGGAATATCGCGCAACGCCTGCCGGTAATGCCGCGCGCTCTTTTCCTTCTCTGCGTCGCCGCGATCAATTGCGCCTTCAACAAGCCGGTCAGCTTCGACAAGTAGCTCGTCGCGTTTCAATCGCGCCTTGCGTTCCGCGTCCCACTTCGAGCATGCTTCGCCGTGTTGTTGCCATAAGCGCTCGATGTCATCGAGGATCGGCTGTGCGATCGTTTCGTGCTGCCACGACGCAATAAACGCCGGTCCGGTCTGTTCGAGTGTTACCGAATCGACTGGATGCGCGACATGGTAATGCACACCTCTTTTCAGGTTCGGATACGCCTGTTTGAGCAAATAGCCAAGCTGATCGACGGTCAACATTGCGACGCCTCTGGTCATTGATTGCGCAAGTGGATCCCGTACACACCGATTGCGTTAGCCGTTGCGTTACCCGGCCCGCTCAGACCGACAACAACCCACGGACTAGGCAACATCACGTTATCCGAAGCCGCACCGAAGAAATTGACGCCGCTGTTGTGTGGACAACTGGCATAACGGTCGGCCTTGTTGCCGATGTTATCAACGCCCACCTGGAGCGCATACAGCACGTCGGCTAACCACTGACCGCGCCACGACATAAAGATGTTGCCGTCAGTATTGACGCGCGCGCCGGTTAGCGGCCATATCAGATTGCCGCCATTATCGATCTGCATGATGATCGCGTTATAGGCGTCGTTCACCCAATCCATACCGCCGCCGTTCACGCGACCGCGCATGATGCAGCGCGTGCCATCGTTCGAAAAAAGCTGCACTTCCCCCGCCACACCGCGACCGCGCAGATAAAGCGGAGACCAGAAGTCCGACGCGCCGTTGGTGACCTCGAAACCGTTGCGCACCACACAACGGCCGGTCTGCTCAACCTGAAAATTCCAGACACTGAACGAAGCGTCCACAAAGCCGATCCCACTACCAACCTGGCCGGGGTTCCCGAAATTACTGATATAGCCGTAATACGCGTTTGCCGCTGGCGTTTGCCAATAGATCGGCGTTTCCCGCATGAACAAGCCGCCGGTCATGAAGTCGCCGCGCTTGTCCACTTTCCATGCTGCCGTGTCGTACACGAGTTGCCGGATGTCGGCGAGCGGATCGTTCAGCGGCCCGATGTCGATCCACGCATCATTGACGTTATTGCGGCGACGCAGACGCATCGCGGTCGTGTCGCCCCACCACATGCCCGGAAAGGTTTCGGGCGGCGCACCCGGTCCCGCGTTATCGCCCACCAGCGCCAGCACGATCTCGTTGAGTTGCAGCCGCATGTCGAGCCCTGACGGATGCGCCGGAACCTGATAACTCGCTACCTGTGCCATGTCCTGTTACTCCGTCATCGTCGGGTAATAGCCCGCCTCGCTGATCAGCCTGCGCTCATCCGCGAGCGTGGGCGGGATGCCATACATTTTCGAGTAGCCCAGCCCTTCGAGGTCAGGGTGTTCGTAGCCATAGCCGCGCGCGATCCAGTCGGCCGTTTTCGCAATCGCTGCGCCTGCCGAGCTCTGGAAGTAGATGAAAAACCCGGTAGCCGACTGTGCCGTGATGTACCACTGGTCACCGGGCGCGAGTGCCTGCGCGACGATATTGATCGCGGGCGTCTCCTTGAACGGCACGGCGAACGTGACCCATGCGCCTTGCGGCGGGACCGCCATGTTGTTCATCGATTCGATCCGGTCAGGGACATCGATCGATGCGCCGAGTTCGACGATGCCGAGACCCCACGTGTTATCAGGCACGTTAGCGATCATGTCGAAGTTGCACGCCCTGAACGTCAGGTCGGCCGCGACGATGCGCTGCCACGGCGACCAGTCCTCGGGCAGCGCCGTCGCCGGGTTCACGTTGGTAAAGCGCACCACGATTTCGGCCCCGCCCTCGTCGATCTTCATGCCGTCCACGTCAAGCCGCGCATCGAAGTCCGGCCACTTGTCCACCGAATCGAACAGCCCGTACATTGCGCCCTCGATCGTCGTCGAGACCCGAACCGTGTAGACCTTGCCCATGTCCACCGCTGGGAGCGGCACGAAGCCATAGGCAGCAGTCGTCGAGACCGCGAACCCCTCGGGATCGAGGTCGAAGTGCAGCGCGCCATACCGCACGACGAGACTGACCTTGTGGCCGGAGAAGGTCGGATGCTGGTCGCGCTCGGCCACAAGGTTGTAATCGCGCAGCGGCCCAGTCGTGCTGATCACATAGGCCGGGTTCACCGAGGCGCGACCTGAACTGTTGACGAACTTCGCGAGGTACGTGCCGCGCAGCAGCGGCCCGAAGCCCGAAGTCTGCGCGCCTGCGAAGCGGATGATCTCGCGCGCTTCCTCCCACACGATCGCAGTCGTGAGGCGGTTGCTGTAGCGGATCACGACCTGACCGCCCACGATCACGTCGAGGTTTTCCGCCTGACGCCAGCGCAGGTTCGCGCCATCGTTGTACATGTCAAGCTGGAATTCCTGCACGTCCTCGGGCGGGCGGTTAAGCGCGACGATCTCGACCGTGATCGATGCCCACGTGCTCACGCGCCCGAGCGAGTTGACCGCCTGCACGCTGAACGTCCACATGCCCGCGCGCGTCGGGTCGATGTCGATCGAGGACATGAAGGCTTCGTTCCACACGGGCGGGTCACCCGGTGCAGTCCAGTTGACCACGAAACGGGTCGCCCCGAGCGGCGCGAGCCACGAGAAGGTCGCGCGCGCGCCCACCACGACCGGGCTGATCTGGAACAGGCTCTCCGTTACCCGCAGTTCGGTCGGCGGGCCGACGAAGAACGGATTCATGATGCCGGTCGGCAGCGGCGCAAGCTGTAGTCCCTGCTCGATCGCGGCGAACTTGTCGTTCCGGTGCGCGACGCCCTGAAGTTCGACGTTGCCGTCCTCGTCCTCGACACAGGAGATGCACCGCCATACTTCGTTGAGCGCGTCACTGGCGGAGATCGCCCAGATCGCGTTGCGCTGCGGCGTCTGCCGGAATACTTCGGTGATGGTCACGCTGTCGGTCGCGCCCATTGGCGTAATGACCGGCGAGGTCTGGATCGTGCCATCGGGCAGCATCACGGAGAGCGTGTACGCGAGTCCCGGCCTGAAGACGTAGGCATCGTCCAGTTGCACCCAGTTCGCGGCAGACGCCACGATGCGCCCGCCTGCGCGGTTCCCGGCGCGGATCGGATCAGTCGTGATGAAGTGATGTCCCGGCCGCACGAAGGTGCCCTGTAGGCCCGTGCTGAACACAACGGTCTCCGCGAGCCACTGTTCGGTGAGCAGTATCCAGCGGCCCACACGATGCGCCTGACCGCGTGACGTACACCCGAGCGCGTTGACCGGCGTGTCCCGGATGCCCCAGCGACGCACCGCGTCCTGATCCTCGACGTACTCGATCTCCTGCTGGTACTGGTTGGCCGGGTTGTTCCACGTGACGAGCGCGACGGTGTGCCGCTGGTTCAGTGGCGTGCCCTTGTAGGTGAAGCGACCATCGACGACATTCGCGGGCGTGTAGGCGTACAGCGGATTGCCGGGCATGTCGGCCATGAAGGTCATGGCACCCGCGTTCCACATGATCAGCCCGTTGAAGATCGCGGCGAACTGCTGGAGCAGCCCGATCGCTTCCTCGCGCGTCTGGAGATACACGTTGCACGTGTAGCGAGGCTCGCTGCCGCCGACTCCGTTCGGCACCAGTTCATCGCAGTAGCGCGAGATCGTGTACAGGTTCCACTTGTCGCACAGGTGAGGCGGAATCCAGTTACCGAGTCCGACCCGCTCACTGGTCACAAGGTCATACATGATCCATGCGGGGTTATCAGTCCACGCGATCTGGAACGTCCCATCCCACACGCCGGAGTATTCGCGCGTCACCGGGTTGTAGTTCGACGGCACCTGAATCCGGCGCATCTTCACGTCGAACGCCAGCTTCGGGATCGAGCGGAACGTCCCGGCATCGACCTGTACGCCGCAGATCGCCGAGTGTGGATAGACGAGATTGTTGTTCACGATCTCGGTCATCGTTTCCCACTGGAACGCATCGACGAGGTAGACGGTCGTCGAATCGTTCGTGCCGCGGCCCACGCGGATGTCGTACTGGTTGCCCTGGCCCCAGCGTGATGACAGGTTGATCAGGTAGGAGCGCTGATAGCGCGAAGTCGTTTTGCCCTCGACCGTGTCGAGCATCAGGCGCTGAAAGCCGCCGCCGTTGACCTGTACCTCGATCCACACATCGACCGATGCGCCGCGCACATCGCCCGTGCCCACATCGGTCGATGACAGTGAAGGAAAGCCCACCGTCACGCGTACCGCGTCGATGTTCGGGTTGATGACCGTGCGCGTGACCGGCGCAAGCTGTCGAACCGTGACACCGACCGACGACTCCGACTCGACCGACGAGAAGCCGGGAATCGGTGCCTGCCACGGCAGGCCGTTGCGCCACTCGATCGCCGCGCCCGAGAAGTTCCACGAACCGTCCGGGTTCTGGAGCGGCGTGTCCTCGATGAAGATACCCTGCGCACCGCCGACGATGCCCTCGATCTCACCCTCGCAGATCAGGTTGATCACGCGCGCGTATTGCGTCGAGCGCAGCGAGTCGGGCGACTCGACCGGCGAGCGCTGGCCGCTCCCGCCGCCGCCCTTGCCACCGCCACCACCGCCCGCGCCGGTGACCGGCACCAGTGCGCGCCCCGTGTCCATCGCCTCAGACCACGCGTTCATTGTTGGACGAGAAGCCAACCGAGATGACCTGCGAGCCGACCCGCATGCGGCCGTAACCGAGCGGCACGGGGCCACCCTGACCCATCGTGTTGACCGCGCCATCGAAGGCGAGGCTCGGCTGGTTGTCGGCCGCTTCCGGCGTCGCCACCGCCTTCGCGCGTGGTGCGAGCAGTTCAGCGAGACCGGACAGCGCGAGCGACGCGCCAAACCCGATCACGGCGGTCGTCAGCGCACCGGGCGGGAAGATCAGCCCGATCGCCGCGATGAAGATGCCGCCAAGGATCTTCCCGAACGCACCCGCACCCTCGACGAGCGGCACGACCTTCAGCACGCCCGACGACTGCGGATAGTCGATGTCGGTCTCGTCGTAGTCCTGATGGGTGCCCCGGACGAGGAACGAGCGCGTGCCGTTCTCTGCGAAGTACTCACGTAGCCCGCCGATCTGCAACAGCAGCGCGTGAAGCGCCTCCTTCGGACTGTGAACGTCGAGCGTGTAGCGCTTGCCGAACTGGCGGCGCAGTGCGCCATAGAACACGACCGTGAGCATGTCGCCTCCTAGCTGTGTACCGTCTGCTGCGATGTCGTCGCCGGATCGACCGCCATCGGGGTCGGGCTGACGACTGCGGTCGGCGTCGGGAACAGCGACGGTGGACGCGAAACGACGTTCTGGAGGGCCGCATTCAGCGCGGCCGATAACGTCCGCAGACGGCGGATGTTGCCCTCTGCTTCCTCAACCGTGCCGCCCGGTCCCGGCCCTTCGGCGCTGTAGCGCGCCGCTTCGGCGAGCAGCGCCATGACCAGCGTTTCGAAGTCGTCGATGATCGTTCGCTGGAGCGGTGCTGCGTTCGTGGTAGTCGTGGACATCATCCCTCCTTTGGATGATCGAGCAGGCTGCGGTGACGCAGGATCGCGCGCGCACGCCGCTGGTAGAACTCGCCGAGCAGTTCGCGGCGTGACAGTTCATCGATCAGGTGGTGCAGCATGAAGTTTTCGCCGACATACACGGCCGCGTGGTTATCGCGCGGCGCGCGGATGCGGAACAGGATCACATCGTGAGGTTTGAGCTTGCGCAGCGCGTCGGCATCAAGCGCGCCTTCGTGGATCGACACGAAGCCCTCGCGCGCGAAGTTCTCGCGGTATGCGTCGGGCAGATCGAAGTTTTCCCACCAGCCCCACACGCGCGGGTAGTCGGCGAGCGTGATGCCAAGCTGCGCGAAGTAGTCGCGCACGATCGCGTAGCAGTCGTGGACGCCATGCACGAACCTGCGGCCCTCCAGCGGTACGATCACCGGCACGGGATCGTTGATCGTGAATGCGCCCGTCGGGTGGTTGACGATGATCCACGGCAGACCATGCTTCATCATGCTCACCCTGTCCGCATCAGTTGGCATCGGCGACGTATACACGTGCGAGTGTGCGTACGCGACGGGCTCGCCCGTGTCCTCGGCGCGCGCGGCGTCGGCGACATCGATCTGGAATACATCGCGCTCACTGGCTGCATTGCGGCACGGTATGTACTGGAGCGCGCCATCGGGTTTGCGCACGACAATGCCGCAGCACTCGCGAGGCGCGTCGGCCTGCGCATGCAACTGGATGGACGGCAGCACTGCGGTGAAGTCAATCACGATCGCACCTCACCGGTACTGGCTCGCGCCGGGGAACCCGCCGAACGGCAACCATCCGTACGTGCCGAAGCGCAGCTTGCAGGACGTGAGCCGCTTGCCGCAGACATCGTTCGCGGGGTTACTCGTCGGGATGTCGTTGATGTCGGCCACGGGCGGGCCACCATACCCGCAGCCGTCGCCACGGTAGCGCCACGGGCACTGGTTACGGATCACCTGACGGCGCGGCAGCTGCACACCCTCGACGTCCAACTTCGTCGCCAGTTCAAACTCGACCACTTCGAAGTCCTCGCGGGTCTTCTGGTTCACGTACCAGATTTCATCCGGGAAGGCTTCGTTAGGGTCGGCCGTGGGATTGCCGCCCGTGAAGTTCACGGCATCGAGGAAACGCCCGAGCGTGCGCTGCCGCACGATGCGTGCGCCAACGATGTCGCCATAGATGCGGCACAGCGCCGAGATCACGCCGATCACGTTGCTGGTCGTCAGCGTGGGCCGCGGCAGCGTGCCCTGCGCCCTGTATTCGAAGCCGGTCGCCTTGACCGGGTAGCGCTCATACGGCACGCCACGCCACACGACCGATCCGGGTATCGGCAGGTTGTTCGTGCCTGCGTGAAAATGCACGACTTCGCCGCCCAGTTCAGTGAGGTCTAGCTGGAACAGTTCGATGACCGCACCGGGCGACAGTTCCTGCGCTGCGCCTTCGATCAGCATCACATCCTCCCGTCACGCGTACGCCTCGACGAAGGTCGCCGTGACCGACATCGAGCGGGAGCCATCGGCGAGCAGACTGCCATAGCTCCACGACCACTCAGGACACAGAACGTCGAGCGTGTAGCCCAGACGTGGCGGGCTCCAGTTGAAAACATCGACGCCATTGCGCGCGACGAGGAAGCCCGTGATCTGCAATGCTTCAGGGATGCGCCGGTCGGTGAATTCAAGTTCCCACTCGGGAAACTGCGTGCGCAGTCCGGCCGGTCGCCGCTGTTTGTAACCGTCACCGAATGGCGTCTCGATGATCTGCGGTGTCACGGTCGCGCTGCATGCAGTCGGACACCAGCCGAACGTTGCACCGGCCACGCGCGCACGTGCGGCCGCTTCGATGCGGCGCACCCACTGCGCCTCGGTCACGGTCACGTGCGGTGCTGCACGGTTCGCCCACCACACGGGATTGACATAGACCCGCATGTCCGATGGATCGACGATCGGCATGGTCAGACCTCCTTACGTTGCGAGCAGTCCGCCCGCGCGACGTTCATCGGCGATGACCTGACGCGCGACCGTCGCCATCCGCTTGCCGAGTTCGATCGCGTCCGCAGTCGCGCCAAGTACGTCCGTGGCACCGGTCTGCGCATTGACCGTGATCGAGACGTTCACCGCGCCCTGCTCGCCCACGTTGCCGCCGATGCGACCGGGCACGCTTGGCGCGAAGAACTCGCGCGCGAACGGTGACTCGTTCACGCGGTAGTAGCGCCCCGGCGTCACTGGCCCGCCCGCCATGCGCTGACCGCCATATGGCAGTTCCGGTTCGACGGCGATCGCACTGCGACCAAACAGCCCGCCGAGGATGCCGCCGAGTCCACCGCCGCCACCTGACCCGAGTCCGCCGAACCAGTCGAACAGTGGCTGCATCACGGTTTTGTACATAAGCATTTTTGCGATGTCGCGCAGGATCGATGCGGTCATCTCGCCGAATGACTTGCCCGTCATGTCCGCGCCGCTGATCCAGTCGATGAACATGTCGGCCGAATTACGCCCGAACTGCTCAATCGCGCGCGTGAGGTCTTCGGTCTGCTGCTTCAGTGGGTCGAGCTTGTTCACCGACTGGTCAAAGCGGTCGATGATGTTGCCGAGTACCGCGTGGTACTCGTCGCCGACGATCGCGCCGCGTTCCTGTGCGGCATTCAGCAGATCGAGTTCACGATGGAATTCGCGCGTCGGGTCGATCGCATCGAGTTGGGTCTGCACCCAGTTGTCGAGCGCCGAATTGTTCGAGTCGATCATGCTCTGGAGATCAGCCCAGCCCCGCTTCTGGCGTTCGTGTTCCTCGTTACTCGCCTGCTGCGCGCGCGTGGTGTCGTCGATCTGCTGGCGCAGCGCCAGCCACGCCTGCTGCTGCTGGGTCGTCAGTTTCAGGAACGTCGGATCGGTGAGCATCAGCAGCGTGGTGTCGCCTGCTGCCTGCGCGCGGCGCAGTTCTTCCTGCAAGGCCTGTAGCCCTTTCGCATATTCATCGACGCCCGCCTTGGCGGTACGTGCCGCGCCCCCGGTTTTTTCGAGCGCGCCCTTGAAATCCAGTGCTTTCCTCTCGGCCCCGGCCGTCGCGCTGCTGTGGTTCGCGAGGGTCTTGATGCCATCGTCGTAGGCTTTCTTCAGCGCGCGCTGCGCATCGGCCGCCTGATCCATCGCGCGGCGGGTATCTTCGCTGCGCGCGGCCATCCGGCTGTCGATGACCGTCATCTCCTCTTTCGACTTGCCGACCTTGGAGAGCGTGTCCTTGAAGTTCTGCCACGTGTTGGTCGCGCCACGCGCGAGACCCGTGAAGCCGACGAACGCCTGCGCCGCGATATTCGCCATCAGCGCGATGCCCTGAAGCGCGACCTGAAGTGAGCCGCCTTCCTGCGCCGCCTGGATCGCCCATTCGACGAACGCGGAAATGGTCGGGTTCAGTTCGGCCGCAAGCTGCCGCTTCAGCCCATCGACAATCGATTGCAGGTCGGTGAGCCGCGAACTGAAGTCCCGGGCCGCGCGCCCCGCCTCGTCCGAGATGACCAGACCCAGCGCCTTCGCGCGTTCCTCCATGCTCCTGAACGCTTCACCCCCCTGATTCAGCATCGGGATCAGTTCATCGCCCGCGCGACCGAAGATCGCGCGCGCGACCGCGACCTTGTCTGAGCCATCGACGAAGCCCGACATCGCGTCCGCAATGTCGGCCATTGCCTGCGCCGGGTCCTTGGCGCGAAGATCATCAGCACTGAGCCCGAGCGCCCGCAGCGCACCCGCCGCGTTCGATGTCGGGTCTTTCGAGTCCAGCATCGACTTGGACAACTGGCGCATCGAGGTCGCCAGCGAGTCGGTCGAGATGTTCGACTGCCGCGCTACGTAGTCGAGCGCGGATAGTGCCTCGGTCGTTGTACCGAAGCGCTCCGCCATCCGTGAAAGCGCGACGACCTGTTCCGTGCCGGTCGAGATCGCACTGGCAAACGAGCGCGCGAACGAACTGGCGAAGTCCAGCCCCATCTTCGTCGCGGTGACCATGCTGCTCTGCGCGATCGACTGGAGCGATTTTTTCATCTCGCCCGACGCGCGCTGGAGGTCGGTGCGCAGGCGCGAAACGTCCGCCGCCAGTTCGAAGATCAGTGACCCTGCCGATGCCATGATGTCCTCATTGCCACGCGTTGATCTCGTCCTCGACGGACAGCTGCACGCCACGCGGCGCCCGCTGGTCGGCCGTCATCAGGTAGTGCCAGCAGAACAGTTCGTGAGCGCCCATCGACGCCATCACCGCTCCCGCCGTCATGTGCAGATGCGAAGCGACCGCATAGACGAGGCGCATCACGGGAGCGGCGAGGCTTTTTCCACCGCGCCCTGCGTGAAGCCGTTCACGCGCTGCGCGGCGTCGATCATCCTGGTCAGGTCACGCATCGCGCGGCCGGGTAGCGCCTCGATCGTCGCCATCGTGAAACGCTCACCGTGTTCGCCCGTCACGCATTCGCAGATCAGCGCATAGCCCATGCGTACCGGGTCTTTCGTGTCGGCGTGCTGTTCGAAGAACTTCGTGAGCAGCGGTACAGGCAGTTCACTGATCAGCACCGTGCCGAAGTTCTCGGTCTTTACCTTCTCCGTCTGCGTGGGCAGCGTGAACAGCAGCGGCGAGGCCGGTCGGACGTCATTCATGCGTCACCTCTGCACTCGCTGCTGCGGCCGCGCGCGTGTCGGCCGAGGCACCCGCCGCGTTCACGTACACCATCGGGCCATAGAACGGCGCGGTCTGGTAGCCCTGCACGGTCGGCGTCACGCGCACGCGGAACTGACCGGGCTCGCTGTACGTGTGGTTTGCGGTGTTGGTCGTGACCGTCTGCGGCGCGCTGTCGTCGCCCCAGTCGATCAGGAACTGGGACGCGGTGTTGCCCTGCTCGCTGATGACGAGCGTTACGTCGAGAGGCGCAGTGCCGAAGGACGGGTTCGCCTGAATAATCAGGTCGTATTCCGTGCCCTCGTCGCCGAACAGGTCGGGCAGCGTGAGCACCGACGCGCCCACGATCCGCAGGCTCGCGCTGCCCTGGATCGCCTGATCGACCCCGCCCGTCTCGGTCACGGTCTGCACCTGAACGGGCAGCGTGCGTACCGCGCCGTTGCGATAGACGATCATGAACTGCCGCGTCTCGCCATCGTCGTACGCCGCGTCCAGTGCCTGCGTCTGCGGCGAGACCGGGTTGATGAAGAAATCGAACGTGAGCGTACCGGGATCGCGGAACCCGAGCAGCGAGGTTTTCTTCTCGTCGCACAGGGTCGTGGAATCGATCTCGGCAGCAGCGGTCGGCGTGATCGTGTAGGTCACGGCGCACACATCGACGAACGCATTAAGCCGCCACGCGCCGGGATTGGCCGTGCCTGCCTCATTCGTGGTGTTGCTGTTCGCCAGCTTCGCCGCCTTCGTGTCGCGGTTCAGTTCCTGAACGATCCACGTCTGCCCGTCGATTGAGGCGAAGCCCGTGCCCATGATCAGCGCCGGATCGCCATTGCGCAGCGCGCTTACGCTATCGAAGATTGCGGTCGCGGGCTGTGAGCGCGACACGCTGGTGACGGCCCCGGTCGCCTGCGGCGCGGCGTTCGGGTCTTCCAGATACATCTTCGTATTCTGTGCGCTGATAGCCGTATTGGCATGGCTCATGGCTTCACCTCCGGTTCAAACCACGTGATGAGATCAATCGTCACGCGGTGAATCCGCGTGCCTTCCTCGTACAGGTCCTGCTCGTTATCAAAAGTGGGCGGGTCGTCGCTCGCGCGCAGGTTCGCAACCGCCCGCTCGATATGGATCAGCGCCTCAGCGCGCGTACGCGCATAACTGTCCAGCCGGTAGCTCACGCGATCGGTCTGCGCGTAGCCGCAGAGCGTGTTCTGCGGTACCAGCGAGACGCGCGAGAGGATCAGGTACGGCTCACGTACGCCCATCGGCGCCAGAATGAAAAAAGCCCTGGCAGGCAGGGCTTTTTCGACCAGTGCGAACAGTCTGGATTCGGTCATGGCGCACCCGGCTCGAACCTCAGTCCGTTTTTCTTCGCGTGCTGTTTGACCAGTCCGCCGAGGCGCTTGCGCATCGCGTGATCGGCCGCACTGTGCCGCGCCTCGGCAGCGGGTTTGAGCCACGGCTGCGCGGCCGCATGCGACGTGCCGAATTCGAGGAAGCGGCCATAGAACGGGTTGCTGCCGTATTTCTTGAAGACCCGCGCACCGCTGCGGCTGAAGAACGTGGTCGGCACACCGCGTACGCGGCGCAGCTTCACGTCCACACGCACCGCATGGACGGTGCGGTCCGCCCGTACGCGCGAGCGCACGATGCCGGTTTCCAGAATGCCCACGGCAAAGCCACTAATGTTGCGCTCGCTGATCGCGCGTGCGTTCTCGCGTGCCTTGTCCATGATCGGCTTCGATGCTGCCATCAGCGACGTGGACAGCATTTTCTTTTCCATCTCGTCGGGCAGGCGCTTCAGGTAGTCGCCCAGTTCCTTCATACCCTTCACCTCGTTGACGAACACGTTCACGGTTGTCCCCCTTCGGTTACTGCGCCCGTGCTGCACATCAGGATGACTTCAGACAGGCCCTGATACTGCGGCAGCACTGCGTCGATGCGATAGATCACGCCGTGATGCAGCACGCGCATCGACGCGTCGATGTCCTCACGCCAGCGGATACGGATGCGCGTCGTGACATCGGAACGGAATTCCGCAGACGCCAGCCACTCACGGCCGGATAGCGGCTCGATCCCGGCCCAGACCTCGGCGACTTCCTGCCACTCCCTGACGAACGGCGTGCCGCTCTCGTCCTGGTCGACAACAGGGCGCTGTATCGTGATGCGATGGATCAGCGGCCCGGCCTTGATACCCGTGGTCTTTCTCATGACATCGACGGATCGCGGTACGGATACAGCAGGTTGACGACCGGCCAAGGCAGATAGCCCTGTACCCAGCTGGCGGCTTCTGCGCCGTCCGGGTCACGGATGAAGTTGCCAGCCATCAGCAGCGCGGCCATCTTCACATCGGCGGGAATTGCGTCATCGGGATACGGTTCCTCGCGCTTCAGGTACGTCCAGACCGAGGCATTCGCCGCAGCGACGGCGAGCGCAAGCGCGTCATCGAGCACGTCTCTATCGATGCGCGCGTGGGCGCGCGCTTCGTCCATCGTGATCAGGTTCATGGCCGCGCGTCCTTGCCGTCGCGCCCGCGCTTCGCAGCGAGCGTCCATGCCTGACCGTCTGCGTCGGGCTTCGCGGTCGTGGGTGCATTGCAATGCCACAGGGAGCCCGCCCACGTGACCGTATCGCCAGCCTCGTACTGCCTGCCCTCGGTCCACACGCTGCGATAGATCAGCACTGGGAAAGCCAGCACGCAGCGCAAGGATTCGCCGCTCGCATAGCGCACGGACACCGCGACGCTGCGCTCGCCCTCGGGCTCGATGGTCAGCGTTGCCAGTCCGTTGACGATGCAGCCCCAGCCGTGCTCGCCGCTCGTGTTCGCATGAGCACGCCACAGGCCGCCCTCGTGCGTGGCGAGCGTGCCGCGTGCATAGCTGCGGCTGAAGTCGATAGCTGGTAACACATCGAGGTCTGAAGCGTCGCGACCATCAGCGCCATCACGACCATCCTTGCCATCACGACCGTCGCGGCCATCGTTACCGCGCTCGCCGTCCTTGCCGTCTGCACCACGCTCACCGTCGATACCGTCGCGGCCGTCGATGCCGTCCTTGCCGTCCTTGCCGTCGATGCCGTCCTTGCCGTCGATGCCGTCCTTGCCGTCGATGCCGTCCTTGCCGTCGATGCCATCCTTGCCGTCGATGCCATCTTTGCCGTTGAGGCCATCTGCTCCCCGCTCGCCATCGATACCGTCGCGGCCGTTGATGCCGTCCTTGCCGTCTGCACCGCGCTCGCCGTCGACACCGTCGCGGCCGTCGATGCCGTCCTTGCCGTCGAGGCCATCCTTGCCGTCTCGCCCGTCTGCGCCGTCCTTGCCATCGATGCCGCGCTCGCCATCCCTGCCATCGCTGCCGTTGATACCGTCCTTGCCGTCGATGCCATCCTTGCCGTCGCGCCCGTCTGCGCCGTCCCTGCCATCGATGCCGTCGCGGCCATCCCTGCCGTTCTCACCGGGCTGGCCCGGTAGCTGTTCCCGTTCTTCGAGTTCGCGCAGCCGCGCACTGATCGGCGCAACCGCGCTTGCGACGTGTTCGTACACGAGGCGCGCAGTTTCGCGCGTCAGCACGCCGATATCTTCTTTCGTCATCATGGCGAGGGCGCTCCCTCTGTGAGTCGTGCAAGTTCGGCGCGACCGTCTGCGCTGAACAGCCGCGCAGCTTCGTCAGGTGGGAGTTGTGCGGGTTCTTCTGACGCGGGCGGTGCAACCGGCGTCGGGGGCACGACAGCCGGCTGGCCCCGGTCGCGCGCATCGAGTGCGGCAAGCGAGTAGTTCTGTTGCTGCATGTAGGGCGTCTGTCCGCCGACTACGGGCGGAAGGTTCAGCTTGCGGCGCGCGTGATTCGGTTCCATGATGCCGCCGCCCACGCCATCGGAAAGTGTCTTCACCAGCGTGGCGGTATCCATGCGCAGCAGTCCGTCGAGGTCCATCTCGGTGCGCATCGTATTCGGCAGGCCAAGCCCTTCATCGAGGCAGAGTTCCAACGCCTCGATCAGCGATTGCAGGCACTGCGCGTAATAGTTCTGGGATAGCGCCTCGATATTGTTGTAGGTCGGCGATGCAAGACCGATCATGTAGAGCGGCACGTGAAAGACCGAGCAGACGATCTCGGCCGTCATCTTCAGCTGCTCGATGGTCTGCGCATCAACTGCGTTCATCGTCAGTGATTCATACTTCAGGCCGTCGCCGAGTACCGCGAGCCGCCCACGGTTAGGGCCACCGAACCTTTCCTCCCACTGCGCTTTCAAGCGCTCTGCTGTCGCGTCACTGATCGCACCGGGCGCAACGAGAATGCCTCCCGGCTGCGCACCGTTCTCGAAGAACGAGGCTGAGTTGTTCTGGATCGCGATCCCCTGACGTGCGGCGAGTGCGCAGGCGAATAGCGGACTGGTGCCGACAAGCGGATGAAACAGACAGTTCATGCGGTCATGAATGATTTCACTTGCCGGGACCGTGATATCGCCGTCAGGCAGGCCCGCGAGGTTATCGGCACTCAGCCGGTAATACACATCGCCTGAAGGCGTCACGAGCGGCATGATGTTCTGCGTGTCGAGCACATAAAGCGCTGTGACCACGTTGCGGTTGTCGCGCTCTTTGAGCACGTAGGTATTGCCGCGCGTGAGCTTCGACATGATCCAGTTCTCGATGAACTGGATATGCGTCTGGTAATGGTTCGGCTTGCGCAGCACGGGAGAAAATGCCGCGCTCTCGGTCGCAATCCAGATATCGTTGCCATCGACGGCCATCAGTTGCAAAGCGAGCTTGCCGATGTCGGCGCTGATCAACGTCACGCAGGCATAGACCGCATGAAACGCAAGCAGCGTCTCGGGTGCGAGTTCGCGGTTCATCTGCCATGCGCCCGCGAACGGCTCGCGGATCACGAGCGGCCACCAGCCGCCGTTGCCCCAGCCGCTGACAGGCGAGGCGTTCTGCGCGACGGCTGTGCGCGGCGCGGCGCGCGTCACGCTGATATCGAGCCCGAGCAGGCGCATGGCTAGGCGTCCCCGGCCTTCATGTCGCGGCGACGATAGCGGCCTTTGCGCGGGCGCGCGTCATCGGGCTGCCCTGCATCACCCGGTTCGTCCGGTGCCGGTGTGGCCGGTTCTGGCGTACCCTGCGCGCCTTCGCGTACCTTGCGTTCCGGGCGCTTCGTGCCGGTCTGCGGCTTCGGCGTCGTCGTCGCCGGTTGCGTCGCGTATGTAGCCTGCCTGCTGCGCACGTACATGCCCGCATCACGCACTGAAACGTCGAGCACGTCACCGGGCTGGTACTGACGCCCATACCGGCCGATTCGCACTGCTGCGATGATCTTCATGTCGGTTCCTTCGAACGGGCCGGGGCGACCAACCCCGGCCCTGCTACACCATGCCAGGTCAGCCTCCGCCGCCGTTGCCGCCGCTCGGAGCCTCAGCCGCGCCGTAATGCGCGCCGCTGATGTAGACCACGGACTCAGGACGACGCCGCGCCCAGTTGATCGCCCGCTCGGCACGCAGCGCCGCCATGTTGTTCTGCCAGAGCGAAACGAGTTGCGCCGCGCCTTCGGTCGGTGCGCTGTTCATCTGAAGCGATGCCTCGCGCGACGCGTCGAGCGTCACGCCGCCATCGTCGGCAAGCAGGATTTCACGCGGCAGGCACAGGATCAGCATTGCGCCCGTGGTGGGATCGCTCGGCACGTGCGCAGACGGGATCACGGGCAGTCCAAGCAGCGTCCCGCCGTTCTGGTCCACGCCGGGAAACTCGGCCTGTCCGAGTGGGTTCTGCATCATCCCGATGGATAGGGCCGTTACCGGGTCGGTGATCCATACCGCGCCCGCTATCGAGAGGTTCGCGGCAATGAATGCACTGAACAGCGCGCGGATATCGGCGCGCAGCGCATCCGCCGTTACACCGGACGCGGGAATGCTGACTGCGCCGTTCGTGATCGATGCGGGCGAGGTCCCGGCGACCTCGGCCTTGTCCGGGTCCACGAAGTCGCGGTCGATCAGTTCCGCGACGGTCTCGGTCAGGTCACGCGAAACGATGTCCTCAACAGACGGGTTCGAGAAGCGGATCAGTTCCTCGGTCATCACGACGATGCCCGCGACCTTGGCAAAGCCGAGCGTTACCGTCTCGAACGCGAGCGCCGAAACGGGCTTGGGCTTGCCCTCACCGACCCAGCCGACCGTGCTGCCCGACTGCTGGGCAGGCATCTTGATGTTGAACGGAACGCGCCGGAACCCGGTGATGCGGCCGACGATAGTCTGCGGGCGCAACAGTTCGATAAACTCGCCCGCCATCGTCTGATACTCAACGAGTGGCGCGGCCCATGCGGGATCGGTCGTCGTGCCTGCTGCGACAGCTGCGCGCAGCACCGTCTCGACTTCCGGCGTCGTGTCCTGCCAGCCGTGCGCAATTTCCGCAGCCTGAAGCAGGTTGCCTCGCGAGCGCATCAGCGCAATGGCGTAGCGCGTGAACGCCGTGCCTTTCTTCACGTTCGAGCGAACCGTGATGATCGGGCTCGATGCCCGTGCTGCAACGGCACGCGCCACCGTGTCGCCATTGACGGGCGTCGCGGTCCTGACCTGCTGCGACTCGACCAGTTTCAGGCGGCGCAGGTGTCCATCAATTGATTCGATGTCCTGCTGCAACGTGTCGAATTCTTCCTGCTGCGCCGTGTCGAGCGTTGCGCCCTCCTCACCTGCGAGTTCGACAATCTCGTTCATGCGTGCGACCGATGACGCACGCCGCGCCTCAAAGGCTGCGATCTGTTCCTGCAATGTCGGCTTCATGATCCACGCTCCTGTAAATGGTCCGGATCACAAATGGAATTGCGCCGACGCGCGCAGGGCTCTTTTCAAGACGCACGACATGACCGCCGCCGATGCCAAGCGCGGCGCGGGCGGTCGTGTCGATACTGCGGATAACGTTGATCGTTGCTTCAGAATTCGCGGGAACTGTCACCAGGCTAAGTTCGAGCCATTCCCATGACAAGTAACGGATGCCGCCGTTATCGAGGTAGGCATGTTCAAGCGGGCGGAATCCGATTGAGACTGCGCGCACGAGTCGCGCACGCACGCTCTGCCATGCTTCATCGAGGCGGTCTTTCAGCTTGCCGGGCTCATCGACCTTTGCAATGGTTGCCCGGAACGGAATGCCTTCGTCTGTGAGTTGCGCGAACTCGACATGGCCGACCGGCTGCGTATGGTCGTGCTGCCAGAGTAGCGGCATCGGCAGGGCATACTTCGCGCCGAGTGGTTCAACGATGTCTTCATAACGGTCAGGCGTCGGCGTCGATGCGATACCCTCGATCACGTGGGCATTCTCGTCTGCGCTGCGGATCGTCAGTAGCGAGTAGGCGCGTTCCATGAGTGTCACCCCTTGTAGAAGCGTGCGGCCCGCTTGGCGGCCCTGCTGTGGGTCCCGGAACGGATCGCCTTGCGTGCAGCCTTGCGCGCAACGTTCAGCGCAATGGCGACGGCCTGTTTGCGCCCGTAGCCCGCACGCTGTTCGGTGCGGATGTTGGCGCTGATCGATTTGCGGCTGTATCCCTGTTTGAGTGGCATGGTGATTGCCCCTGCTGCTAGAGAAAAAACATCTGGTACTCGGGCTCGCGTTCACGCTCGATGTCGAGCGCGAGCCCGACTGCCATCGTCAGTGCAACCAGACCGTCGATGCGGCCGATTGCCTTGCGCTTGTTGAACACCCGGTTGCTCTTGCCGTCCGCATCAGTGACGGCGTTCGAAACGTTCCACCGCAGGCACGGATTGAAGGCGACGCGCAGGCGGTTCTCGAAGATCACCTGTTCGAGCAGTTCAATCGAACGGCACATCCACAGGCCCGATTCCGACGACCGGAAAAAGCCCTGGCCGTGCGGCACCAGCGGGATCGTCAGGCCCGCGCCGTCCAGATCACGTTCGAAGTACTTGATGCGGTACGGGTCGTACGCGATGCCGCTGAAGTCCAGCGAGCCCGAGAGCACGGATAGCCGGTCAACCACTTCGCCGTAGTCGATGGCTCGGCCCTTTGCGGCATGCATGAAACCGGCTTCAACCCATGCCGGATACGGAACACGGTCATGCCGTGCGCGCTCGTGCATCGTGTCTGCGGGCGTCCAGAACTCAACGAACGCATCGATGCTGTCGTCGTCCTGACGGCACGCCACCGCAAGCGCAGTCAGGTCACGCGTGCCCGAGAGGTCGAGCCCGCCGTAGATGCGTTTGCCGTGCATGCTGGCAAGCAGTGCTTCACGCTGCGCGCGTGCCGCTTCGAGCGTGGCCTGCCATGACTGCTTCGACTCCGCGGCGTCCGCTTCTGCATTCACGAGTGGCGGTGCGCCGACTTCACAGCAGCGCCACAGGTTTCCGCTAATCCACGGATCGGCCGCATCGACCCACTGGCAGAAGTTCAGCCGCCGCACCGTCGATTCAAGTGACGGCATGCCGCGCGCCTGTCGTACCTGCTCGCGCAGGTAGGAACGGTCAATGGTTGCGCCTAACGAGGGGTTAGCCTTGATCCAGCACTTCTCGCTTTCGAACGGATCGTCATCCTCGTCAAGCGAACACACGAATGAAAAAAACGCGTCGTCCGTAATCACGCCACTCGCGACGCGCGCCGCATACTCGTGCTGCTCGAAGCAGACCGAAGTGCGATCCAGTCCGCTGTTGGTGATCATGAAAATCAGCGGCTGGCGTCGGCCCTTCTTGCCCGCTCGCATGATGTTGATCACGACCGGACTGCGGTGCTCGTGTACTTCATCGATCAGGCCGCAGTGCGGGCGAGGCCCGCTCTGCCCTGAATCGTCCGAAGCAATCGGCCTGAAGAATGAACCCGTCTTCGGATAGGCGATATTCCAGACGCGATCCTCGCGGCCTGATGTCGTGGTGCGTGCGCTCAATGCGCCTGACTGCTGCACCATCGCCAC
Source organism: Burkholderia sp. JPY481 (assembly GCF_038900515.1). NCBI lineage: Bacteria > Pseudomonadati > Pseudomonadota > Betaproteobacteria > Burkholderiales > Burkholderiaceae > Burkholderia > Burkholderia sp. JPY481. Next base: position 233,439 of record NZ_JAYMRT010000011.1, on the reverse strand, counting down.
GGCATCGCGGAACAGCACCATCGCCTGATCGCGACGCGTGGCGGCGGCGTACACCTCGGCGCGTGCTTCGCCATCGGCGACCAGCATGTACAGGCCGATGCCTGCCGCAAGTGGCGACTTGCCGGAGCCTTTCGCCGCTTCGACGTAGGCTTCACGGAACCGGCGCGTATCGTCGCGACGCTTCCAGCCGAACAGCGAGCCGACGATGAACTGCTGCCACGGCAGCAGCACGAAAGGCAGGCCCTCGAACTCGCCACCGTTCAGGCGCAGCACGTCGGGAAAGAAACTGATCGCCCTACGGGCGGCCTGCACATCCCACGTGAGGCCGCGCGCGTGCCCGTCGCGCAGGTCTTCAAGATGCCGCCTGCACGTGTTGCGCACATCCGGGCCTGCCCGGACCTTTCCTGCAATGACCTTGCGTGCGAATGCGCTGACGGGATCAGAAGTACTTTTCCGGGCCGTCGCCTTCGTCGTCATCGTAGGGGCGTGCCTCGACATTGGCGCGCGCCGCAGGGGTCAGGCCGTACTCAACGGCAAACCGGCACATCAGCAGCATGGCCTTATGCGCCGTGCCAACGAGCGGGTTCTGGATTGCGTTACCGTTGGTGGTCTTGATCATCAGCGCGCCGGTCAGCTGGTCGCGTTCCTTCATGCGCGCAATGGCGTCCTCGGCTTCGATCCATCGCGAATAGGCCATGCAGTACGCAGCCAGCACCCCGCCGTCGATCACCGTCAGCATGCCGATGGAATGCAGTTCGGGCACGAGCCTGTTCCACTCGGCGCGCGCACGTGTATCCAGATGCGGTGGGGCCGGTGGCAGTCCACGGCGCGGCTTCGGTTCGTGCTTCGGCAGCGGACGGCCGCCGCGATTGCCCTCGATCACGCGCAGCGCGGTCGGTTTAGGTCGCATCGGCATGGCTTGCCTCGTTGTCGGCAGGTTCGAAGTCATCGGCTGCACGTGCCTTGCGATGTGCTTCGCTCAGAACGCGCGGTACGGCATTACGCCACCTGATCTGGTGATGGATACGCGCAAACTTCGATTTGAGAACGGATACCTTCACTGCGGCAGGTGCATACATGACCGAGTAGAACGACTTCACGTACGTGCCGTAGTCCTTGTAGATTTCGGACATGCCCCCCGAGTTGGCCTGTGTCGGCTCCTGCTGAAGACAGGTCACACCATGCGTGAGGAAAAGACCGCCACGGCTGCCGTACACGAGGTACATGTTCACATCGGCATTCAGGCGCCCGAGGAACGTGAAGGGGCGTTCGGTCGAACAGAAAAAGCTATTCATCACCTTGCGCGATGGCCTGCCCCAGACGTGTGATGTCTTGCCTACGCACTGCGCACCGCCTGCGAAGTCGCCGGTCTGCGCCATTGCAATCGAGAGTGCGGGAATCGACCGGAAATAATCGAACATGACACGGAACACATCATCGAGACTCAGAATCTTCCGCGCGCAGTACTGCGAGTGGCTATCGCGCCGGAATTCAAAGCGGCGATAGTCATCGTCAAGCAGGATGAAGTACGTATAGCCAAGTTGCGCGGCGACTTCGAAGGTCGCATTGAAGGCATAGAGCGCAGTCTTCCGTGCAGGAAAGTTATCGCCCGCTTCAGCCTTCGCTGCGGCTGCGGCCTTGTCGAATACAACAATCTCGTTCGCGGCATAGTTGCGGCGGTACTGCTCGATAGTCTCGTCCTCGTTATCCACGATCAGCACGATGCGGCCTGTATAGCCGTGCTGGCGCAAGGTGTGATACGTGAGTACGTGATCAGGACGCCGGTGCGTCGGGATCAGGACCACGAAGTCATGCTTCTTCATCGAAGTCGTCCCCGTTGCCTGCGTCGGGACAGAGGGCCATCAGGCGGTCAGTCATTTCGACAAAGCCCCGTTCGATGGCCTTGTTGAAGTCGATGATCACGAGCGCGGAATCTTCCATCAGCGCCTGCATCTCGGGGCTCGCATGACAGTAGTACTCGGCGATGTTCCGGTAGTCGAAGACCACATGACGCTGTGCGGCGGCAATCAGGAACTGCTTTTCCGCCTGACTGACCTTCGATGCATTGATGGCTGCGACCAGCTGCAATGCCTTGCCGGAATCAGCCAGTGCGCCGATAGCAGGCTTCTCGCCCTGCGGCTCATAGACAGGCGTTGCGATCTTGTGCGAGTACCAGTTGCCTGACCCTGCATCGCCTGACCCGTCGAACAGGCTTGCAAGGTCACTCGCATCGAAACCCATCAGCGAGAGGTCGAAGCCCTCGATGCGCAGGTCCGCGAGTTCAAGCCGCAACAGTTCCTCATTCCATGTCGCATTCTCGGCAAGCCGGTTGTCGGCGATCACATACGCGCGAATCTTCGACTCGCTCCAACCGCGCGCCACGATAACCGGTACGTCCGTCAGACCGAGCTTCGACGCGGCGAGCACGCGCCCATGACCCGCAATGATCCTGTCGGTCTCGTCTACCAGAATCGGGCTTGTCCACCCCCACTCGCGCATGCTCGCGGCGATCTGCGCGACCTGCGCGTCCGAGTGCTCGCGGGCGTTGCGCGCGTACGGCACGAGCGACGCCAGCGCCCGGTGCTCGATCTGCGACGCGGGCCACGGCGACGGCGCGGCGTCGGCATCCGGCGCGGTGGTGGCGGCCGGATTCTGTCGGGCTGCTGCACTGCGGGCCATGTGTTACGCCCCCTTTACGTGAAGTGCTTTCCAAAAGAAAAAGGTGAGTTACTTAGGTTTCCCCGGACCGGCAAAAAATTTCTGATCGTCCCCCCGGCTCCCGTCCCCCGGCTGGTACCCTGTCGGATTCACCACGACAGCGGACAAGCAGCGATGAACAAGGGATTCGTAACCCTGGGCGAAGTGGCAGCACGCGCGACCCACATCGAATTGGCCTGCACGCGTTGCGAGCGTCGCGGACGCTATCGGCCAGCGAAGCTGGTTGCTTCGCTTGGTGAAGACTTCCCGATGACGGATCTCGGACCGGAGATAACCGATTGCACACGAAGAAATGCCACCTCTGCGCAGGTCCGTTGTGACGTGTACTTTCCCGATCTGCCGAAGATCATGAACGGAGACGCGTCGGCCAGGCCACGGCCAGACGAAACCGACGACGACTGATCTAGCGCGCGGCCCACGGATGCGCGGGATCGTTCGGCATGCCCGAGAGGTCGCAACCGCCCGAGTGACGTTCGATGTCCTCGCGTGTCTTCTCAACATGGCAGGGCTCGCACAGGCTTTGCAGGTTCTGCCATGCGTCCGTGCCGCCCTTGAACAGCGGAACGATGTGATCGACCTCTGTCGCCTCGGTAACGAAGCCCTTCGTGAGGCAGCGCGCGCAGAGCAGATGCAGTCGCAGCTGTCGTGCGCGGATGCGTTGCCACTTGCGGCCGCGCGTGCGCGGAGTAGCAGTCACGGTTCACGTCTGCGGGATCGTCCGCAAGGCATCGAGGGCGATCAGCGTGCGGGCCTGCCGGTCGTCATGACCGACCGGCATCGACGTGCTGCGTGCATGCCCGAGGTTCACGGTACGCGAAACCGCGAGCCAGTCGCCAGCATCGGCGAGCGGGTTCACGCGGTTTGTTGACCACCACCACGCCGACGCGAGTGCAGCCAGCGCAGGTTCTTCAAGCTGGGCCGGTTCTGCTTCCAGATCGATAGACAGCGCCTGCGACGCAGCGCGATAGTTAGCCCTGCCTGTCAACTGGATCAGACCACGGCCACGGAAGCGCCAGCCGTCACCGCTTGCCTCGTTGCCATTGCCGAGCCGGTCTGCGTAGACATGGTTCGCGATGGCCTGCGGCTGGCGTTCAAGCTGCCGCGCAAGGGCATTCGGCGAGCCGCCACGTCGCCCGCTCGTGCTGAAGCGGTCCCATGTGTTCGCGAGCCCCTGCGCCGAGTAGTTCACGTTTTCAACGAGGCGCGTGAAGTTCGCGGACTCGTGGCCGCACTGCGCGAGGAAGGCCGCGAGGCGGTTCGCGGTGTTGATGTCGAAGGCTGTACAGGCATTGCGCACGGGCACATGCCACCGCGCCACATCGACATGCGGCAGGGCGCGTTCAAGTTGCGCTGCGCTCAGGTCCATCGCGTCACGAGCCCATGCGCGCGATCAGCTGCGCGAGTTCCCAGATCGCCATGCCTGCGGCCATCAGGTTGACCTTCGGCACGTTCGTGATCAGTGCAGCTGCGGCCAGCAGCAGGAAGGCCACCACGAGCAGCACAAGCGAGAGCGTCACCATACGACCTCCTGTCGGGTCATGTACCGAGCGACATGCCGACCGCGTGACAGACAACCGTCCCGGCCTGCTGCTGCTGTTCGGTCAGCAGGGTTGAAAGGATGTCGGCGCGGTGCAGCGCGCAGAAGACACGCAGGGCGTGCTGTGCTGTCTCGCCCGCAGGCGGGAAGTTCTCGCAGCCCACCACGAGCACGGGCAGCACGAGCAGCACGATCAGCAACCGTCTAGCCATCACACACCTCCTACCGTTTGCCCGTCTTGGTCATGTCGATAGACGGCCAGCGCCGATGCACTGCGCGCTGGACCTTGATCTGCTCTGCGCGCGTGCCGTGCTGCGCAACACGGGCCAACGCGTTACGTGCGCGCCTTAGCGTGTTGATCGGGTAGCGCCGTCCCGGCAGCGCGAAATTGGCGGGCTTGATCCGCGCCCACTTCTGGCTGTCAGTGTCATGACCTGCCCTCCTATGGCGTGGCTTGGGCCTGACTTCGGTAAACATTTCGGTTTACACTGTACACACTTTTGTGTACTATTTAGGTGAAGGCGAAGCAACCCTGCAACGCCCCTAAACCCTGAAGGAGCCCGAAATGAACGTCGCTGAAGTCGCCCTGCCTGTGGCCCTCGTGCTGCTCTACTTCCTGCCCGGTCTCATCGCCCGTTTCCGCCATCACCGGAACATGAACGCCATCGCGATCACGAACCTGCTGTTCGGCAGGACCGTCCTCGGCTGGGGCATTGCCCTGATCTGGGCCGCGAAGAACGACTGACCACTTACCTGAGGAACCCGAAATGAAAGTTGCCCAACTGCTGGAACTGCTCGAAGGACTGCCCGAGGACGCCGAGGTGCGTATCGCCCAGCAGCCGAACTGGCCCTTCGAGTACGCGATTGCCGATGCCGTACTGATCGGCCCCGATGGTCACCCGCCCGGCTACGAGCCTGACGAGGAACAGGACGAGATACCGGACGAGAACGTCGTGTACCTGGTCGAAGGCCGTCAGCTTGGCTACCTGCCAGGCATCGCGGCCCGCGAGATTGGCTGGCGCTAACCTGAGGACCCCACATGTACGCCTACCTGATTGACCCCTTTTCCCGCACCGTGACACAGGTCGGGCGCATCAAGACGCAGAGCGGCGAGAAGCGGCTCCGCGAGATTTACACGCTGATCGACTGCGAGTGCATAACCGCCGTTGGTCCCGAGAATGCGGAAGGCGATATTTTCTACGTCGATGACGAAGGCCAGTTCCGCGAGGATCAAGCTTGGTTCTTCTGCCGCCTGTTCCCGCATCAGCCGCTTGCCGGTAAAGCCCTCTGGGTCGGCACGACCGACCACGGCAACGACCGCGACCCGCGCAGCACGCTCGACTATGTGCGCGCGCATGTGATCTGGCTGGCCGGCAATGACCGCGGCGAGCTCTACCCCGTCACCGCTGACGGCTTTCCGCTCTAACCTGCCCTTACGAGGACCATCATGAACGACAAACCCACCACGATGACCGCCGAGATTATTTCGGAATCCCGACGACTTGACTTCATGCCTGACATGTTCGGCCCGCGCCACTTCATACCGGGCGAGAGCATGCTGTACGGCTTCGCTAACGGCCTGCTGCCGGACTACGACGGTGGTCTGTGGACCTTCCACCGCGTCAGCAACGGCGCGCGCTTTGCAGCGCCGCCCGAGCGCGAGCGGTGGCGGGTCGTGGTCGCGGGGAACTACACCGACCGCGAGGTTTCGACCGAGGCGGCTGGTATCATCCTGTCGCTGTTCGCGCTGGGCGTGATGGCCGAGCGGGCATCGGCGAGGGATGACGGTGCGGCGACCGACTTCCTCTGTGACCGCTACTACGAGCTACGGGCCTATGCCTGCGAACACCCTGAGTACCGCGCGATCCTCGCGGCGATTGACTGACCGGAAACGACGACCATGCAGACCCGAGAAACCCCTGTCGATGAAACCCTGCCAAGCACGGTGGCGAAGGCCCTGCTGCTCGCCGAGATGAACGCGCAGGGCGTGCGCCCGATCGATCTGGCGGAACGTCTCGGGGCCACGAGGCAGGGCGTGAACCGCCTGCTGGACCTGCGCCACCCAACGAAAATCGACGCGATAGACGAAGCCCTGCGCCTGCTCGGCAAACGACTTGTCCTGACGCTCGCCGACGCCTGAGCTTCTCAGGTTCCGGCCAACAAAAAAGCCCGCTTCTGCGGGCTTTTTTTCGTCTGGGCGTACTTCGGGAGCCTAGTGATTTGACTGCGAAAATACGCCGGTCTGTCCCACGCTGTCAATACCGGCCTTGCCAGATTGCCGGGAAGTGCGGCGGGACCAGCCAGAATCGCGCTGGCGGGCTTCACCGCACTTCGCGCCTGCGCTTCCCTCGGGCACACGCCAGCGGGGCCGCCCTGCGCGATCCTACGGCTTCGGCCCTGCACCGGCTGCCGGTTCCTGCCGGTCTGCGGGGGTACGCAGCCGGTGATCGGGCGGCGTCGCGCCTGCCAGTGCTGCACGCGCCAGCCGCGCGACGTGGCCGAGTACTTCCGCAGGGGGCTGCGGTGCGGGCCGGTTCTCGGCCATTCTCGCGATCATGTCGAGCGCTTCCGTCATGCGCGCAACGTCTGCTTCGAGGCGGTGCGCCTTGTGGTGGGAGTGCAGCATCAGGCGGGTCCGGGTAGCGGGGTTCATGACTGCATCGGCATGGCTTCGCAGACGCCATGCGGAACGAACGTTTCTTCGAGGTGGCGCAGCGCCTGAAGCTCAAGCCCTGAGAATTCACCTTCAAGCCACTGCGCGACACGTCCGAGCGTGGACTTGCTCGAACCTGTCGCCTTGGCAATCGCGCGCAGCGAGTAGCCATCGCGATACTTCTTCGGCACGTAGCGCCGCCAGATCAGCGAGGTCAGCGCCGCATGATTGCTGATCGGCGAGAGCGGCGACAGCCACAGCATCAACCCATCGACACCGACCGCCTTCAGGTTCTCAGTCGGCGCAAAGCGCGCAAGCATCGCGCAGAATTCCGGGCGCGGCAGACGACGCTGCACGGCATCGACAATCATCGAACACTGCGCATGGATCTCGGGCGTGGTCAGCCCGGTGAAGTCCACCGTGAGGGAACGCGTGCCGATCAGCCGCGCCAGCGTCGCGGACTGCTGGTACGTGTGGACAGGCATGCATTCGAGCATGCGGATCAGCGCGCGGCGCAGTGCGGAAGGTTCACGCACCGGCAGCGCGAGGATCAGGAACGACACGTGTAGCGCTGTCGGTGTGTCGGCAAAGATCGTGTTCATGTTCCGCCTCACGCGCCGCGCTGCTTCCATTCGCGGTTCTGGGTCGAGCGTTCGAGCATGCGGTACTTGCCCACGTTCGCACCGTCCATGAACCGCACGCCGATCCTGTACGCATCGACCAGCACGACCTCGGCGAGGACCCAGCAGGACTGCGGCGGGTCCTGATCGATTTCAAGCACGCCGACCAGATCACCTGGCTTCGGTTCGGCAACGATATTCATGACCGGCCCCTCTCGCGCTGCTCGATCCACGCGAGCGCAGCAGCATGCGCTTCGCGCCATGACCGCGACGGATGATCACCGCGTTCGATGCCCTGCCGGTACGCGCGGCCGATCCACGCACGCAGATCATTCGGCAGCGCGTACCAGTGCGCGCGACAGCCCCGCATCGAGCGGCAGACGGGCACATCACAGCCGGGCCACAAACAGCGGTGCATCGCTAGGTCCTGTTTTCGAGTTCGTCCAGCCGCCCGACCAGCTTCGCGACGATCATCGGCAGTTCCTGCACAAGGTCGGTCCCTGCATGGGCGCGCACGATATGCCCGATGCGCTGTAATGCGTCGGTGCGCTCGGCCAGTGCGAGTTCGTCGCGTTCGAAGTGCTGCGCGAGCAGCGCGCGATCATCTGCATCGAGCGGCATATCCACGGCGCGCAGCAATGCGATGAAGCGGGCGGTCCATTCGTTCACGTTGCACCTGTCGCCGTCAATGGCGGGGTTTCGCTATCACCCTTGCCCGGTTCTCCAGCCCCGCGAAGCTCCCCGGCGCAGTCAGTCACGGGGCTATCGGTGCGACTGGCTGACAGGCCGCGCCGGTTATCGCCCTCTGGCGGTGTTTCGAAGGCGTCGTACGGCACTGCATCGAAGTCGAGCATGGCCTGCTGCGCCTGCAACGGTTCAACGCGAATCTCGGCACGCGGGTTCGAGCGGTCAATGCCGTGCATGATGAATTTCTGCCGCACCTGCCGGTCGTTGATGTACACCCCACGGTAGGTGCATTCGCGGACTTCCTTTCCGCTTCTGGTCACGTTGTGAAACTTGGATTGCAGTACATCGAGAATGACCGACTCATCGAGGTCAGGCCGCTCGCTCGCGTAAAAAATCCGCATCGTCACTCGTACCGGGCCGGTGAGTGCCACGCGTGCCGACTTCGGAATCTGCCTTTTCGCCGAGCGTTCGTAGTCGCGTGCCTTTTCGCTCTTGATCGACATGGGCCGGGTTTTCATTCCGCCCCAGGCATCACGCATCTTGCGTGCGACAATCTCGCGCGAGTTGGCCTTACTCGCGGGTTCACCGAGGATCGTGAATTCGATGTTCATCGCTGCGCCCTCACTCGTCGTCGCTGCCGGGTTCACGCTGGTGGCCGTTCACGTGCTGCCCATGCGTACGGTTGTAGCTCTCGATGGCTTCCCGTGCAAAGCCGATCTGATGCACCGTGACGTGCTCGCCGTTCTCGGCACGTTGCAGCAGCCGGAACGCCCAGCGGATGCCGCCGCCTGCCGGTGCGCCATGCTCGCGCAGGAGTGCGCCCGCGACGTTACGGATGCGGGCCAGTTGCTCGCGAGCCTGTTCGGGCGGCGTACGCCGGTCGTCGGTCAGTGCTGCCGCGTTCGGCGTGTACATCGTCGGCTGCGGTCGGCAAAGCTCGAGAAAGCGCGGCAGCGTCGGCGGGTTCTTTTCGTGGAACAGCGCAGCGACGCCACGGCGCAGCGCGTCGTCGTTCTGCCCCGCGAGCCCTTCGCGCCATGCCGCCTTGATTTCGTCGATATCGCCGTCGCGCCACATATCCGCGAAGCGCGAGCCATAGAGCGACGACATACGGCTGAACAGCCGTTCGATGCAATGCTCAGGAATGCTTCGCAGCATGACCGATCTCCCTGGCGGGCACGTCGATAACCTCGCCCGCATCGCGTGACTTGCGCGAGCGGCCCGTCAATCCCTCGACGGTGCGCCTGCGATCCTTCGCGCGTTCATCGAATGCTGACGATGCCGATGGATGTCCGTTCGCGTGATGCGGTTCACGCAGCCAGCGTTCGAGGATCGTGCAGACGTAAGCAACGGGGATCGCTTCAGTCGGGTGCGCGCGGTGCGCTTCGTCGCACGCATCGGTCACGACATCGGGCGTCACGCCTGCATCGGCCAGCGCGACGATGCGCGGGTTCGACGGCTGCGCGCCGGTGATGTTCGCCTTGCGCATGGCGAGCGTGATCGAGGCGGGGCCGGTCGGCGTGTGTGGATTGCGGCCGTGCTCGTCGCGCGCGCGCGCGAATGTACCACTATCCTCACTACTACCACTGGGTTTACTCCTTCCTTTCCCTTCCCTTCCCTTCCCTTCCCCACGTGCATGCACGTGCGTGCATGTAGCGGGTGGCGGCGGCAGCACCGATTTCGCCTCGCGAACGTTGATGGCCTGATGTTTCGTGAAGGCCGGGATCACGCCGTACGACTCACCTGCTGTGTCGTATCGATAAACAAATCCGGCCGCGCTCAGGGCATCGAGCACCGCACCGAATTCGCACGGATCGTTCGGCAGGATGTCCGGTTTGAGTTCTTCAGGCCGCCACTTGAAACGGCCTTCGCGGTCGGCACAACAGAACAGGCCAACATAGGCGATACGAAGCGGCAATCCACTTTCCTGTTCGGCCTGATACAGATGCCAGTGCTTGAACAGTTCGGGCTTGACCGTGCGGATGCGCTGCATTTCCAGCCCCGCTAGATCAGTCTTCACGGTTCATGAAGGGTAACGGCGCGACCCGCATCAGTGCCTGTGCGCGCTGCTCCTGATCGCGCATCTGTTGCAGGCTCATGTCCAACGTGAGACGGACCCGCTCGGTATCACGCAGGAACGTATTGAAGGCGCGTTCATAGTCCGCCAGCGTGCGCGGCTGGTTGCGACGCGGATAGAGTGTGCTCTTACTGTTCATCACGGTTCTCCCTGTCCTGATCACGAAGAACCTGCACCGCCGCGTCCTCGTATGACATACCCGTTGCGGTGTAGGCACGAACCCGGATACGAAAAGCGGAGTTCTTCTCGTGTTTCATTGCCGCCCGATTGATATTGCGAATTTCACGTTCCTCTGCTTTTGCGAGGTCATCGTCGGTCATGGAACTCTGGTGAATGACCGTTCCATCACCGCATTCGAACGTGGTCAAACGCAGGTGCTCGCGCAGGCTTTCTTCCGAAAACAGTCGTAGCTGATCAAGCGTAAGCGCGGCATCGTCCGATGTCCTGGCGATAAACGAGTCCACAATGTCCGTCGCGACAATCGACTTCGCATAGGTCGCGGTGATCTCGTCGCGCCCGAGGAAAACTGCCAGTTCCGCCGCAAGGCTGTCGCGCGGAACACGCTCGCCTCTTGCAGCATCAATCAGTTCGTGAAGTTTCGGAGTACACCGATCGACAAGCTCACGCAGTACCGCCTTTGCCTGATTCGGATGGCGCTTGCTCATGCCTGTTCTCCTCGGGTCAGTTTCGCTTTCAGGTTGACAAGCACCGCAATCCACTGATCGATATCATCGACAAGGTTCGCAGACTTGAACGCTTGTGGCTGATCGCGATAAACCTGCGCCAGCAGATCACCTTGCGCCTTGTCGATCAGACCAATACGGGTAGCGAGTTCGCTGATGGTGGAGACTTTCGAACGGACCAGGTTATCCCGCTTCTCTTTGCGGTCACGCGCTTCGGATTCCGCCGATGCCAGTGACAGGGTCTGCTCGCGTACCAGCTGGGCAAGATCGGGATGTGCGGCATCGAGGGCATTGAAGCGTTCCTCGTTACTCTCGCCCGCCCGCTTGCGCTGCTGGGCTTCTGTATATGCGTCATCGAGACTGAGCTTGCCGTCGATGACCGGCGGGACCATCTCGGGGCAAAATTCTTTGACGAGTCGGGCTTGTGACACGCGGGCGTCCGAAACTTCTTTAGTTTCTAAAGAAGTTGATTTTTTGCCCTGCTGCTTCGCCTTGCGCACAGCGACTAGCATCGCCTTCTGCCCCTTGGTGAGGTCGCGACGTTCGAGATTCGCGTCGGCGATAAAGGCGTCCTGATCTTCGCCATTGAGGATGATCGTGTGTGGCTTCACGCCCGCGATCCTGCATGCGGCGATGCGGTTGCGTCCGTCGATCACGCACAGCGTCGGTGCTCCGCCTTCCTCGATCACGCTCTCGCCGAGTACGACCGGCATGCGCAGCCCGTGGGCCTTGATGCTTTCGGCCATTGCCGCGAGGTCATCATCTGAGCGCATGGGGAACATCGCCGCCCACGGATGCACGGGCAAAGAGAAGACATCGACATCGGTCTGTTCGGGTATGGCATTCATGGTTGATTCCCTGAGTTGTCGGCGTACGTCGAGCACGGTGTCGCGCGATGTACCCAGCCGCTTTGCGATTGCGGTATTCGTTTCGCTCGGATCGGCTTCAATGGCCGCCCGGATCGCTTCGCGGTTCTTCGCGCGGTTCGTCGGGTACGTCTTGCCGTCCGAGCCGGGTACGCGTGCAACGTGACCGGCACTCATTGCGGCTCACCTTCGAGCGCGGCGGGTTCACGCTCGGCATCAGCTTCGCGCGGCGCACCGCGCAGCTGACGGGCTAGTAGCGCCCAGCCCTGCATGTAGTCGGGCCGCAAGGTCATCGGCGTAACGTCCGGGTGATTGGCGGCGGCGCAGATCAATGGCACAAATTCGAGGGGCACCTTGCGGGTCTGGTGTAGCCATGCACTGAGCTTGGCATTGCGGATGCCGATAGCCTGCGCAAGCAGCAGCTGTGAGCCGCACAGTTCAATCGCGCGGATCAGCGCAGACATGCCGGGATAGGCACGTGCAATCGCCAGTGCTTCGACGGGTCGGGTCATGTTGTCGGCCCCCTGCAATGTTGTTCAGGTGTGCTGAAACATAGCCCCGCGAATCACGCGCTTCAAGGCCACCCACGGCGAATTGCCACCTTACAGCCTTTCGATGCTGCGCTGCGTATTGACAAAATCCGGCGCTCACAGCGACGCGGGTTTGCGGGCCAACCGATACAGAAACCGATACAGGAACCGATACAAGAACAGATACAACAACCGATACAAGAACAGATACACAACGCTTACAAAGCAGCCTTTGAAAAAATAATCAAAAAATTCCTGCCTTGCTTCAGTGCGCATTGCCGTCCTATCTTTTCCTTCACGTTTTCGCCGTGACCGTGACCGGGAATCTGCACCGTGACCGCCTTCGATTTTTCGCGCCGCTCGCCATTCAGTTACCGGCGCACGTTGCGCACAGTCCCCCGTTCGTTGCGTCGGCGCTGGGTTTCGATGCGTATGCACTTCAGTGCGCCGCGCGTTGCCATTTCCTCGGCATGGCTGCCGCCATCCATGCAGTGCGACCGGAGATATACCGATGAACATGCGTGAGCATTGGTTAGAACAGCGAAGGAAAGGGGTCGGCGGCTCGGATGCCGCCGCCGCGCTCGGGCAGAGTCCGCATATGACCGCGCTCGAACTCTATTACGACAAGATCGGCGAGCGCGTACCGCGCGACATTGACGCAGACGGGCAGGAGCGCACAGACTTCGGGCGCGCACTTGAAGGCGTAGTCGCCAGCCAGTATGCCAACCGGTACGGCGTCAAGCTGCGTCGTCGCAATGCAATCATCTGGCATCCCAAGTATGCGTACATGATTGCGAACGTGGACCGCACTATCGACGGCATGAAGGCGGGCCTTGAAATCAAGACCGTTGACCAGTTCGCATTCCGGCAGAGCGGGCTGTGGGGAGAACCCGGTAGCGATCAGGTGCCGCCGCATTACCTGCTGCAATGCGTGCATTACATGGCGTGTCTCGGCTATCCGGTCTGGTATCTCGCCGCGCTGGTCGGCGGTCATCGCATGGTGCGCTATGTGATCGAGCGGGATCGCGAACTGGAACAGATGGTGATCGATGGCGAATGCCGGTTCTGGACGCACGTCGAAACACGCGAGCCACCTGAACTCGACTATCAGCACCCGCATGCTATCGATCTGCTGAAACGTCTTTATACCGGCACCGATGGCGGGACCATCAATCTCGATGAAAACGTCTGGTACTGGCACCGCGTGCGCATCGAGGCCGATGAACGCGTCAAGTCCTATCAGGCCGTCAGCGATGGGGCACGTGCGCACATCCTGCACGTCATGGGTGAGGCCGCCATCGGCCGTCTGCCGAACGGCGGGGCCTACAAGCGCAAGACGGTTCACCGCCCTGCGTATCAGGTCGAGGATTGCGACTACACCACGCTGACCTACAGCAAGCCGAAGGCCGACGCCAACCGGAGGAACGACGAATGAGTACCGAGATTCAGGAAGTCCAGACCGAGCGCTTTACGCTCACGCCGGGACTGTTGCAGCAGGTCGATCATCTTGCCGACATGATGGCGAACGGCGGCGTGGCCGTGCCGGACCATCTGCGCGGCAAGAAGGGCACCTGTTTTGCGGTGACGATGCAGGCGCTGCGCTGGGAGATGGACCCGTTCGCCGTGGCGCAGAAAACGCATGTGACCAAGAGCGGGCAGCTTGGATACGAAGGGCAACTGGTCGCGGCAGTCGTGATTGCACGCGCGCCGATCCGCAACCGGCCCAACTACGAATTCATCGGCGACTGGTCGAAGGTACTCGGCAAGTGCGAGGAACGCTCCTCGGATAAGACGGGGGGCAAGTACTACGTGGCGACCTACACGAAGAAGGACGAGGAAGGGCTCGGCGTGATCGTCAGTGCCACCTTCCGCGACGAGACAGAACCGCGCACCGTACAGGTGATGATGTCGCAGGCATACCCCCGTTTCTCGACGCAGTGGGCCAACGACCCGCAGCAGCAGATCTGCCTGCTGGCAATCCGCAAGTGGGCACGCCGCTACACACCTGATGTCCTGCTCGGCGTCTACACGCCTGAGGAACTGGACTTCGAGCCGCCGCGCTCGCGTGACATGGGACCGGCCGAGGAAGTCCCGCGCGGGAACGCCGCGGGCACGTCGCGCACCGACGCAATGAAGGCGAACCTGAAGAAGAACGCACGCGAGGCCGTGCCCACGCTCGATGACGTACTGAAGGATATCGCCGAGGCCGCAACGCCGGATGAACTTGCCGCCGCAGGCGAGCGGGCCATGAGACTGCGGACGGCCCGCGAAAAAGAGATTGCCCGCACGGCATGGGCCGACAAGCTGAACGCCGAAAAGGCCGCTACGCACGCTGCGAAAAAGGGCGAAGGGAAAGACACAGGCGAAGCATCGCGAGCGGCACCACGCGAGGATACGGCAGCGCCCATGACCTTTGCTGAAGTGATGGACGCGCTCGAAAAGGCCGACGCAACCGATGCACTTGACCTTGCGGCCGACCTGATCCGCAACGTACCGGCCGAGGGTCAGCGCGACGAACTCGAAGAATTCTATGTCGCGAAGCGCCAGAAACTCGAAGGGGCATGAAGTGCGCAGTCTTTCCATTGCTGACGCATGGACGGACTTTTCTGCTCACGTGATTCCGCTCGATGCCTCGCCCGGACAGTACTCGGACATGCGCATGGCGTTCTATGCGGGCGCGTGCGCGATTCTCGAGTTCACGGCAGCCATCGCCGAGGAATCCGATATGGATAAGGGCGTGCGTATGCTCGACCGGCTGCATGGCGAGAAGCGCGCCTTCCTCAACGAAATGGAACTGCGTAACCGGAAGGACTAGCGATGATGAACTTTACCGACCATGAGGTCATGCTTGAGCACATCAATACGCGTACGGAAAACCACGGCGATGATGAGGTACCCGTGCCACGCTCGAAGCCTCAGAACAAGCCCTTGAAGGCGACGGCAATGGCAACGGCAGTGATGACGAATAGGGGGACGCGCCATGTCATCGCGTATCAGGAAGGCGCACGCGAAGCCCCTGCCGCCTGTCACCGGCGAAGACGTGCGAGAGATTGATTCGTTCGAACCTGACTACGGTGTGACGTGCGAGGTCTACGGCGAGTCGCCGTGCGTGACGGGCATCAGGGACGGCTGCTTGGTCTACCGGTCGCACATGTGTGGCCCGCATACGTTCGGCACGGCCTACGCGCTCGACCCGGCGTTCTGGTGAGAGAATGCGGGAAGGTTCACGCAGGGACGTGCCGTGAATACATGCGAACTTTGCGGCAAGCCGTTAGCTGATATCTGGTCGAGTGAAGCCCTCGCGTGGGACTGGTTCACTGGCTATCTAACCCGCACGGTCTACTTCTGCCCTGGCTGCAAGTCCAGCCCGCAGTGCATCGAGCTTTTCAGGCGCTCGCGTGAGGAACCACAGGCTCGCGACGGGAAAATGTCAGGAAAGGTGAACGAGCTATGACAGACGTAACCAGCCCGATTGATGATCCGAAGTCGGAAAGCCGCGCCGTGCTCCAACACTCGTGTATCAGCGCCGTTATCTGGGAATGCTATACGATCACGGACACCAACGGCCGTCTCGCTACGCTCGCGGTCGTCGATCAGCAAGGCAACATTCTCGACCTCGGGCCGCAGGTCCAGCAGGAAGTCTGGGATCTGGCAATTCTCGCCTATCGAAAATATTTGGTTGGCGAAGGCTATCTGCGGATTCACTCTACGCCCGAGGGTCTGTTTCAGGACAAGGATTGGTAAAAAAGATCATCGAGGATTTCCGTGGAGAATAGGCCGGCCATGCGCGGCCATCACGATCAATCTCCAAGGGGCAGCTCGGCGCGCTAATTCGGACGTCGCATGTCCATGACTCACTCGGCGAGCCTTCTGATCATTGGGAAGGGCCGCTGAGCATCAACCGATAGCCCTCGCCCTTCCAAAACCATGTCTAGGCGTGTGCGTTAAAAGGCGTGCTGCTTGATACCAGGACGGCTTGAGCAAGAAACTGGATCAGCTCGATGTCGTCAGAAAGCTGCTCCGATTCATGCGTAAATGGAAGAAGAAGATCTATGTTTTCGTCCCTCGAGTCAGCTTTCGTGTGAACAATCTTACAACGAATGTCGTATATTCTGTCAGCAACATCGTTCCTAAGATCTGCAGATTTGTTCGCTAACGGGATCTTGTGGTAAGGGAGTGACTTGGACTTTGTGAGAAAAAAGTTCTTCGTTATCTCATCTTCCTCGAAATACCGACGCAATGCATCCGGGTCAATGCACTCGTTTAGTGTTGCACGAAGCTGCGATCTTTCATCGCCGTATGCCCCGCTTCGACTGACGTAAATCGCCGCGAGCAGTCTTGCAATGTCAGCATCGCGATCAGATCGAAACGTCGGGTCCTTAAGTATCCCTTTTAGTTTGCGTTGCGCCTCTGATCTCGAATAGATCGGAAAGTAAAATTCGACTACTTGATAAAACGCCAAAAACTGTAATAAAGGCATGCTGTCAGCGCTTCGCGCATACCAGTAAAGCGACATCGGCGCACTATCGAACTGCGTTTTAGGGTATTGAAGCTCGACCTGGTCAGTAGTTCGTGGGATGGCTCTTTGCCGCGAACGTATGCGCTTTCTCTCGCGTTCCAGTACTAATGGAGTGTCGGTGAGCAGATCTAACTGAAACAAGACTGCCCCCGCGACCTTGTTCAGCAGTGACAAGGCGTCGTCGTGATTCGACAGATGACAACCAGAAAGCTTCAAGGTCGGTTTGAAACGATTATGTACGCGGCAAAGCTCGAGATAGGCATTCGTAGCCAGGCTAATCTCGATGTGGGGCATACCTGGCCTGTCTGGCGGCACGGTTATCGCCTTGGTGCCTTCTGAGCCAGGCTTCCAATCACCACCAAAGATGCGGCGATATGTGTAAGTCGAAGGTAGAAAATTTTGCACCGCGGGCTTGATCCCTGCCTCGACGGTCCCATCAGCATAGGAGCAAATAGCCTCCAAGCCGGATAGAAAGACGTATTTTTCAAACGGAATCGAAAGCAGACCAGAGATATTATGAGTCGCTACGACGATGGGGCGTTTCCATCGCGCACAATTCATTTCCATCTTCAATCTTGGCGACCCGTTGAACGGTTCGATAGATTCAATTGGGATATTTGCGGTTTTGCACCGTGCTTCTAGTTTGACTTTAGCTTCTGCGAAATCTTCACGCGCCGGATTTGACTGGCCTGGCTCGTCATCAAATTCTGTGTCTACATCGGACATTACAGCTCTCCCCGGAAGTCTCGCCAAAATTAAGGAATTGCCCGCTGAAGACGGGTATTGTAGTTTGCGATTGTCCGCACCGAAGCTTACGGACGACGCAATTCTATCCGCGACAACTGGTTGGGACAACCTGTGTGGCGATACTTTGCGCGCTAGTGCGGATCGCCGCCTCTCTCAAAGCTGCTGATGCAGACAAGGATAGACGCAGGACGGATACTTAACCGCGGAGAAAATAGAGCGACTATCAGCAGCCAAACGCCTCGAAGTGAACGATCCGATCAGCGCCACCGAACGCTTTTTTTGGCGTTCGCAACAGACAGGATTAGTGCTTATTCAATTTCTTCTTTGCCGAAAAAATCGCTCTTTTCTCTATCGCAGTTGTCACAACCGCCCTTGCTGTTTTCAGAAACAACTCACCATTCCCTCCATCCATCCCCTCCCTCTTTAACATTCCGGCAATTTTGTAAGGAACGCTGGACTGGATATCATCGACACGGCGCAACCGGCTCAAGAGAATTTTGAGGTGGTCCCAAAATTCAATTGTGGAGAACATTGCGTCTACCTTCTTTATGTTACCCTCAACCTCATAAAATTCTGGTATAACCCTTTTTCCGCGTATTTTGTGCCACTCAACTAGTTTATCGAAATTCCCATCATTAGGTTCCCAAAACCGTTGATTTTTCTGCCTGACCTGCGAAGGAGATGCGAATGGGCGTGTTTGTATGGGGGGAGATGCTGAAGTCTGTTCCAAACGTGGTTTGGTCGGGCATCGTCGGATCGCTGATTACTGTTATCGGGGTGCTGGCAACGAATGTTGGGTTGTCCCGTCGGCACGCGCAACAGCTGAAACATACGGCCGACGAAAATGCCCTTAAACGTCTGCATGACGCGTCGGAGAGTGCGCTAGACCGAAGAATGAAGCTCAAGCGCGACGTCTATATTCCCGCGATCGAAGCTTTGTATACGGCATCGAGTTCCATAGGAGCGATGGCCGATCCGACTGTTCCTCGATCGGAACTTCAGGCAAAGTTCGTCGACGCTGTTGGATTAATTTCAAAAGTGAATGCCGTCGCCAGCCTGACGACGGTTGCAGCTGCCGGCGCTCTATTGCAACAGGTCATGGCCCTCAATATTGAGCTATCAGCCAAACGCAGCGCTATCGAATTAGCTCACGATCAGCTGCAGGTAAATGGACAGATAGTGACGCGATCTGTTGAAGACCATGCGCGGTGGGTCCAAGTTCAAACGTCGATGTTGTTTGAAGGCCCCCCACAAGCCGAAAAATGGAATTTTGTAGTAAATCAGATCGCCTTTCATCAGCGGCAAATCGATCAGTGGACGGCGAAGCGATCGGCTAGCTCCCGTGAACTTCAGATGGCTCAACTAGATTTTCTGCGGACTATGGCCCTTTCGCAGCCGAAACTGACTGACGTCTCTATCACGGCGAGTATCGCCTTGCGGAGCGAACTAGGTATGTTAGACGATAATCAAGATCAGCTAAGACGCACGTTAGCCGAGAACGGCGAACAGGCACGAAGAGCGCTCGAAGAAGTTATTCGCCGCGTGGAGCACGAATTGAGCATCAGCAAATAGACTCCGTTGTAGCCATCCTGTCATCTACAATTAGAAGCTGCGCATCGCCTACCGGACGCGCGGCTTGCGCGACGGTCCACGCGCTTTGTGCAGGGTCTCCGTGCGATCCTTGCTGGCCCCGATCAGTTCACCGGTCGAGCGGTCAATATCGAGACCTACCACCACGCCGCGCTTCGACGTCAGTTGCAGGTGGATGTGATCGCCCTTCAGGTCAAGCCCCTTCGTGAACAGCTCGATGCGCTCGAAAGTGTCCTGCATCAGTCTCCGTGCCTTCATGCGCGCATCGTCATCGAGTTCGATTACCGCATCAATCAACCCGGCCCACTCGTCCGCCCGCGACGGGTGCGCCTGCGTATTGACAGCCAGCTCGCGCTCCAGATCGCCCACCGCGCGTTCGGCTTCCCTCTTCTGTTTTTCCGTCTCGCGCATAAGCTTGATATAGCTGGCGGGCGCCGCCTCGTCATCTTCGAGTAGCGCGTCGGTAAATCCCTTCAGCTTGACTTCGAGCTTCGTCACGACCTTGCGCTTCACGACGAGTTGCGCCATCAGCGGGCTAACGATGTCGGTGCCTTGCTGAAGGTGCGTGAGCTTCAGCGGGTCGGCGCAATATCGCATGATCGCGCGCTCGACCGCTTCCGCCGAACAGCTTGTCACTACAGCCGTGCAGTGCTTACCTTTTTGCTGAAATTGAGCGCATCGCAGATAGCGCGTATACGTATGCTGCTTACTGGCGTCGCGCTTTTTCCTATTCTGGTGCTGTGAAACAACGACTGAGCCGCAATAACCACATAGCGTGATGCCCCACCCGGTCACGATAGGCGATACGACGCTCTTGCCCTTCCGAAAGCCACGTTTGGCAGCCAGCGCCTGCAATTCATTAAACTCGGATTCCGTGATCAGTGGGGGATAGTATCCGCGCAGAGTGTACGTTTGACCGCACGTGGTAATCACCTTTTCGCCTATCAGCGTACGAGACGTAACCTTTCGATTAATGGCTGTAACCGGATAACGCTCACTCACGGTAAGCCCCTCTTCCGCCAGCCGTTGCGCAGTCTGGATACCACCGTATCCCGCACGATAGAGAGACAGAGCCCGCCTCCACGCCTCGGCCTTCTCCGGTATGAATTCAAATTGGGCAAGCTTGCCGGGATTCTCTAGGTAACGCAACCATGACGGACACGAGCACGGTCCGCCAACCAGTCCGCGAAACGTCCCATTAATCCACTGCTCACACCGCTTGCGGAAAGCGTCCGAGACAAGTTGACTTTTGCGCTCACTTTCTTCGTGCGCGCGGATCATCGAGAGCACGCTGTAGATGAGACTCATCGGGTCGGCGCGCAAACTATCGACGTTATATTCGCGATTGTCCGTCGCGGTCACGACGGTGATTCCGGCATTGACGATGCTGGCCAGCTGCGCCTGAGCATCCAGCGCGCTTGCGCGTGAAAGCCGGTCGAAATTTTCGACGATAAGGACCGAGCCCCACGGGATGCGACCCTGCTCAACGGCTTTGAGGAATGCGCCGAGCGCGCCCTTTTTGACATGCTTCTGGTGATACGCGCTCAGACCTTCGTCGCGCATGGTTAGCGACTCGTCCAGTTCGAGGCCATGCGAGGCCGCCCACTTCGCGGCGTACTCTGCCTGACGCTCGGCGCTGGTCCCTGCCGCCTGCTTTAGCGAACTGAACCGGGTGTAGCTGTAGACCCTACCGGGGGGATGGGAAGGCGCGATTTTGCGCGCGGCTTGACGTGCGGTTGCCATCTGGATTCGACCAACAAAGAGTGGGAATCCTGAGTATATATTCAATAACCGCGAGCTTCGCCGCGGTATACCAAAGCAGCGACCACGTGAATACCGCGCGCCGCCCGAAGCGATCCGCGAGGAAACCGCACGCAATCGTGCCGATAAACAGGCCGCTGAACAGCGCGGCGATGAAACTCGCGACGCCGGTCGAGCCGAACAGGCCGCGCGTGGTCGCGGTCAGCAGACCGCTTTTCACGAGGCCCGGCGCGACATAGCCGGAATACAGCAGATCGTAGAGTTCGAAGAAGAAGCCGAGGCTCAGCAGCACCACGAGCTTCCAGATGGAGCGCGTGGCGGGCAAGCGGTCGAGGCGTGCCGAAATGCTGCCGGCGTCGAGCGCTGCATGGCCCGCCGCCTGAGCGGCGGTGCTGCGGGCGCTGCCGGCCGCGTCGGTGGAATGCGCCGCGTTGCCGCCGCTGCGCGCGACGGACTCCGCGTGATCGGGGGATGCCATGTTGTCTGTCTCCTTCTGTTGCGACTGCTTTTACGGCGGCGCTGATCGCTCGCCGCGGCCAGTCCGATGCCGGCCTTGCGTTTGGTCGCGCGTCGCACGCGCCACGTTGCCCCGGCCGGAGTTCGGCCAGCATTCTAGCCGTGCGCGCGCTGCAATTGTTCGAACGTGGTGATTTTCCCGGCCAGCGCGCTCGCCGCGACCGTGTACGGGCTCGCGAGCCACACGTCGCCCGGCCCCGAACGGCCAGGGAAATTGCGGTTGATCGCGCTGATCGTCACCTCGTCCGGGTTGGCCGATTGTCCCGGTCCGCAGTTCGCACACGAGCCGCAGCCAGGCATCACGAGCGTCACGCCCGCGCGCTCGAACACCGGCAGATAGCCCTGCTCCTCGCAATACGCGCGCACCGCCATCGTGCCGAATTGCAGATACAGACGCGTGCGCTCGGGCACGCGCAAGCCGTGCTCGACGCCCCAGCGCAGCACCTCATGATAGAAATCGAAGTCCTCGCGCTTGCCCGCGGTGCACGAACCGCCGTACGCGATATCGATCGCGACGTCCTGTTCGAGCCGCGGCGCCGCCACGCCGTTGCCGGGATCGCCCGGCCGCGCGAGCATCGGTTCGATCGCGTTCGCATCGATATGAATCGTGTCGCGATAGGTCGCGCCCGCATCGCTTTTCATCCAGCCTTCCAGCACGAAATCGACGCCGCGCCGCTCCTTCAGGAACGCGACCGTACGCTCGTCCGGCTCGACGATGCCGGTGAAACCGCCGAGCTCCGCGACCATGTTGGTCAGCGTCGCGCGTTCGTCGATCGACATCGCGCGGACCGCCGCGCCGCCGTATTCGAACACGAGGCCGATCGCGCCGCCCGAGCGGATCGCTTCCATCCGCAACAGATGCAGCACGACGTCTTTCGCGGTCACGCCATCGCGCAACCGGCCGTCGATCTCGATGCGCAGCGTCTCCGGCACCTTGCAGCGCACGTAGCCCGTGACCCAGCTATTGGCGATTTCGGTCGCGCCCGCACCGAACGCGAGGCAGCCGAGCGCGCCCGAATGCGGCGTATGCGAATCGGTGCCGCACGCAACCTGCCCCGGCAGCGCGTATTGCTCGGCCATCAACGCATGACAGATGCCCTCGGAGCCGGGCACGCCATCGAGCGCGCCGTGCGAGCGCACCGGGTAGTCGCGCGAAAACGATGTATGGCCTTCCATCAGATTCGCGACGCCCAGCAGCAGACCGTCGCGCACGTGCGGGATGCTTTGGGGCGCGAGCACCAGATGGTCCTGGAAAGCGATGATGTGATCGGGCGCATGCAGCGGCGCAGGCTTGCCGAACGCGCGATGCATCAGATGCGCGCACATGCCGGTGAAATAGTCGTGGCCGAAGCGCCAGTCGGCGGCGATGAACACGCCGTCGCCGCGCTGCGCGCTCGCGGTGCCGGGATGCAGATGACGGTCGATGATTTTCTCGACCAGCGTTTTCGGCTCGGCGCCCGGCGCGTCGTTCGGGGCAACGCTCGTGCGCTCTCGCGGCGCGGGCCAGTCCGCGAACTTGCTATACGCGAGCAAGCCGCCGCTGCGGATGATCTGCTGGGTGAGCGCGTCGCGGCCTTTCAGGAACTCGTCGATCGGCACCGCTTCGCCCGCTAGCAGGCGATCGAGCACGGAAAAATCCGTCGTGGTCAGAATGCCGATGTTGTCGCAGTTCTGCTGATAGATGCGCTCGAAGCTCTCTGCAACGATCAGCCGGATGCCCGCCGACAATTCCGCGAGCGGGCTCGATTCTCGCGATGAGCCCTTGCCGTAGCGCTTGCCCGCCACGGTCACGCGAAAGCCGCCGTCCTTCACCGCATTGCGGCCGATCGGCAGACATTCGCCCGCCTTGAAGCCGACGTACGGATACTGGCCGAGGCGCTCGTCGTAGGTGAGCATCACGGTGACCGGCGTGATCTCGTCGGTCGACACGTTGTCGCGCAACAGCCCCGCCGTCTCGCGCGTGAAGTTTTCGCCGGCCAGTTGCGCCTCGACCACGGCCGGGTCTTGCGACAGGTACAGCACGCGGCCGTCCGAACGAATCGTATCGCTCATCACTGCGTTCTCCTTGCGCCCACTATACGGCGCGCAAGGCCGATGCCGAAGTGCCGGTGCGGCAACTCTGCCGTCTCGTTTCGCGAATGCTCGATTTCGGAGCCGCGTCGCGGCGTGCGTGTGACGGACTGTCTAAGGCTGATTGCCGAGGAACGACACCAGCGCGGCCGCGCTCGCGCTCAACTGCTCGCGCGCCTTGAAGATGATGATCAGATGGCGCTCCGCCCACGCATCGGCAAGCGGCAGCAGCCGCACGTCGAGCGTGTTCACGTAGAGCAGGCCGACTGGCTCGGGCACGATCGCGATGCCCAGCCCCGCATGCACCATCCGGCACAGTGCATCGAGACTGCTCACGCGCATCCGCACGTCGAGTTGCCGGCCCGCGCTCGCCGCCTGCTGCGCGAGCAGACGCGTGAGCGCGCTTTCGCTGCGCAGGCCGACGAAGCTGTCGTGCAACAGATCGTCGAAGCTCACCCGTGCCGCGCTGGCGAGCCGATGCCCGCCCGGCACCAGCACCGCGAGCCGGTCCTGCCGGTACGGCACCTGCTCGAACGCCTCGCTTCCCGCGACCGGATTGCAGATGCCGAAGTCCGCGCCGTGTTCGTCGACGATACGCAGCACGTCCGCGCTGTTTTCTTCTTCAAGCTCGATCGATACATCCGGGAACGCGCGGCCGAACGCGGCCACGTCTTCAGGCAGAAACTGCACGATCGACGACAGATTCGCGACCACCCGCACGCGCCCTTTGACGCCCGTCGAAAAGCGCGACAACTCCGCGCTCATCTGCTCGATATTGCCGATGATCGCGAGCGCGTAGCGCAGCACGGTCTCGCCGACCGGCGTCACGGTAATGCCGCGCGACTGCCGCTGAATCACCGGCAGGCCGATCATCGCCTCGATCTCGGCGATGCGCCGGCTCACCGCCGACGACGCGATGAACTCGCGCTCCGCCGCGCGCGCGATATTGCGCTCCTGGCAAACGGCGACGAACAGACGCAGCGAAGTGAGATCGAGTTTCTTGAGCAGGTTTTCCATGGGACGAGGCGGCGGGTCTGACGACAATGGCGGCGGATCGCTGGAATCGTGGCCGTTATCGTCTCACGGCACGCAGGGTTGCGCCATGGTACCGACCGCGGACCTCACAACGCATCATGAAAGATGATGCCGACCGTATGCCGATGCCCCGAACGCAGACGGCTCACGCCATGCCGCAGATTCACGCGATACGGTCCACGCGTGCCCTGCACCGGCCGGCTGTTCACGGTGAACACGACCGCGTCGCCCTTCGCGAGCGGCACGACTTCGGCGCGCGATTGCATGCGCGGACGCTGTTCGGTCATCACGAACTCGCCGCCGGTGAAGTCGCGCCCCGGTTCCGACAGCAGCACCGCGACCTGCAGCGGGAATACGTGTTCGCCGTACAGATCCTGATGCAGGCAGTTGTAATCGCCTTCGCCGTATTGAAGGATCAGTGGCGTCGGCCGCACCTGGCCGGCGTCATGGCAGCGCCGAATGAATTCCGCGTGCTTCGACGGATAGCGCACGTCGATGCCCATCGCCCTGTTCCAGCGGTTCGCGACCGGCACGAGGTGCGGATACAGCGCGCCGCGCAAGCCGTCGACGAGCGGCGGCAGCGGATACGCGAAGTACTTGTATTCGCCGCGGCCGAAGCCGTGGCGCGCCATTACGATGCGGCTGCGATACAGCGCATCGCGTGGATAGAGCGCGCTCAGCGCGTCGCATTCGCGCGGCGTCAACAGTTGCGGCACGGCGGCGCAGCCGTATTGATCCAGATCGTGTTCGATGCGCGGCCAGTCGAGGGCGTCGACGCGTTGGTCGATGGTTTGGGTAGGAGCGATTGCGTTCATCGTCGATGAGTGGGCGGCCGGGCTCATTGCCCGCGCCATGAAAATAGACAGTCGATGAGCTTAGTGTACGAGCGTGGCGGCGGGAAAACACTCCGGGTCTTGCGGTCAAATTCGGCAGCACTGCACGGGCGGACGATTCACGCTACGCTGTCGGTATCGTTGCGGCCGCATTTGCCGGTCGCGTCGCACTTCATTTCGCCAGGGACAACCATGAAACAGCAGCTCACCATCGATTTTGTTTCCGACATCGCCTGCCCGTGGTGCGCGATCGGCCTGTCGTCGCTGCAGCTCGCGCTCGCGCGGCTGCAGGACAAGATCGATGCGCGCATCGTCGTGCATCCGTTCGAACTGAATCCGCAGATGGGACCGGACGGCGAAGACATCGTCGAGTATCTCGGCAAGAAATACGGCCGCACGGCCGCGCAGATCGCCGAAACGCAAGCGATGATCCGCGAACGCGGCGCGAGCGTCGGCTTCGATTTCGGTCCGCGCACCCGCACCTACAACACGTTCGACGCGCACCGCCTGCTCCATTGGGCCGGCCTGAAGGGCCAACAGTTGCCGCTGAAGCTCGCGCTATTGCGCGCGTATCACGCCGACGGCAAGAATCCGAGCAATCATGACGTGCTGGTCGAGGCGGCACAGTCGGTCGGACTGGACGCCAGTGAAGCGCGCGAAGTGCTGACGAGCGACGCGTATGCCAGCGAAGTTCGCGAAGCGGAAAAGAACAATCAGGAAATGGGCATTCAATCGGTGCCATCGATCATTTTCAACCGCCGCTATCTGGTGACGGGCGGCCAGCCGGTCGAGCAATTCGTGCAGGTGATCGAGGAGATTCTGGCAAAAGAGACGGCCTGAGATCCTGCCAATTGCGAACGGAGCCCACATTGCTCGCGCTGACGGTTTTAACAAAAAGAAGCTGGAACGAGGTGCCCCGATGGGGGCTGATAATCGGCGGCGCCGCAATCATGTTTTTCGGGCAGATCGCGCTGGTATTCGCTCAATACGCGCTGTGGGGACCGCCGGCGCCGCATAAAATCCCGCTCGCCGATAAGCCGATCCCGGTCCAGCTGTTCTTTATCGTGATCCTGATGCCGTTGCTTGAGACGATCGTCGGACAATGGCTGCCCATACGGCTCATTAACGGCGTTTTTCGTTTGTCGTGGCGGGTTGCCGCGGTGGGGTCGATTGCGTTGTTCACGCTGATGCACGGTTACGTCGATCGTGCGGTCGTGTCGATTCTGTTGGGCGCGGTGGTACTGGCGGCGGTATTCATCGTCGAAGCGAAGCGTAAGGGACGACCCGTTCTGAGCACCTGGCTCACGCATGCGCTCGCGAATGCTTGCGTGTTGTCGCTTCAACACATTTGAGCAAGGATGGCTCAGGCCCATTGGCCAAGCCATCGCACTCAACTTAAAACCGCTTACAGATAGCTGCAAACGTAGTCGAGCGTTTCGACCACATCGATATCGAAGCGGCTCTTGCCCGGCACCGAAAACGATTCGCCCGCGCCATAGGTCTTCCACTCGTCGCTGCCGTCGAGACGGATACGGCATTTGCCCGCCTGCACTTCCATCAGCTCCGGCGCGTCGGTGCCGAAGTTCAGCGTGCCGGGCAGGATCACGCCGAGCGTCTTGCGCGTGCCGTCGGCGAACAGCACGGTGTGCGACACGCACTTGCCGTCGAAGTACACATTGGCTCGTTTGACAACAGAAACCTGGTCGAATTGCGTTGCAGCCGTCATGGCGGTCTTCCTCTGGGTCATCGTGAATGGATGCGTTGCGGCCCGATGGGCGCGGCAGACGGCGCGCGATCCGCGCAAGCCGCCCGCGCGGCGTTCCGGTCCGGGCGCGAGCCCGCCATCATACAGGCTATTGACGGCGCCAATACGGTAAAGTCTGCCTCAAGCATATCGACACAGAGCCGGGGACGTCCATGCGATATCGCTGGCGAATCTCGAGTACTGCACGGTCATCACCACGACCGCATTAGCCGGAACCCATCTACGGCCAATTCCCGGTACAGGAGGGCATGTGAGTAAAGTCAGCGTGAACAGCATAGTGGGCGCAATTGCCGCGGTAACGATTGCGCTCGGCACTGCGACCTGTGCGAATGCACAGACTAGTGGCGGCATGCCGAACGATGCTTCCGCGCAAAGCCAGTCCATCGCGGCGTCGCCGGCTCGCAACAGACCCGATAGCGAGCTCGCGCGCGACGTGCGGCGCGCCCTCGCACGCACACCGAACCTGCATTCAACGGCGATTCACGTGCAGGCGCGCCGTGGTGTCGTCACGCTGACCGGTTGGGTGCCGCAGCGCGCCCAGGTGCAACGCGCGGGCAGTGTCGCGAGATCGGTGCGCGGAGTCCGGCAGGTGACTAACCATCTGAACGTGCGCACGAGAGGAGCGAGCGGCCATTAGCGCAAAGCGAATAAAAGAAAGTACTCAGCCCGGCACGAATGCGCCGGGATGAGTACTTTCAATCGATGCGCGAGAGTTCGCCGCAATCCCTCAACGCCACATACGGTAGCCATACACCGGCGGCGCGCGATACGCATAAACGCGCGGCTGCGCCCAATAGACCGGCGGATGATAAACCTGATAAGCGACAGGCGCGACCGGTTGAATCACCGTTTCCACGACCTGCGGCATTTCTTCGTATTGCGCTTGCGGATAAACCGGCACGTACTGCACGGGTGGCTGCGGATAGTCCTGACGCACGTACACCGGCTGGTTGTCGTAGACCGGTTGCATCTGCGCGTAGGCCGGCGCCTGCTGGTATTGCATTGGCGGCGGCGCGTATTGCGGCTGCTGGTACATCTGCTGATATTGCTGTTGCGGCGGCGGCGCTTGCGGCATCTGACGCTGCGCGTACTGCACCGGCTGCGGCTTTTGAGGCTGCGGCGGAATGCTCGTGTACTTCGAGTTGTCGCCTTCGGGGACGCCCGGCGGCAGCGGCGGCACGTCGACCCGCGCGACGTCGGTCTTCGCGGGTTGCCGCTGACCGTGATTGTGCGAGTCGATCATTGCCTGGTAATCGGCCTGATCCTGCTTGCCGCGATTGATATAGCCGTTGCGGTATGCGCGGGCCACGTCCGACATCTTCGCGTTCGGATCTTCTTTCATGCCGTCCGCATTGACCTTGTACTCGTTCGGACTAAGCGAGCCGGCCGGCACTTCGTCGCCGGACGCATACGCCGCTTCGGGTCCGTCGGCCCACGCTGGATAACACAGCAGCGTTAGCACCGAAGCGACCGTCGTCACCCCGAGCCCCCAAAGCGCACTTGTTCTCATGATCCACCTCGCGGCCGATTAAGAGTGTATTGAAAGCCGAATTTTTTACTTGCAGGCGTGGCTATTTCTCTGCGCGTGCAATTGTTATTTTCTAGCACATTCCTTTGACGCCGGCATTTTTTTTCTTTGCAAATGAGCGGTGTAGCGCACGACTGACACGGCGGGTCGCAATGCGAGGCAGGAGAAACCCTGAGAGTCAAAGTTGCCGAAATGGACCGCCTGCTACGGCGACTCCGCACGCCGCAGCGAAGCAATTCTTTTTGCCATGAATGACGTGGCACCTACACGGCCTCTTAGCGCGCCGGCCCGCATCGGACACTGTGCGACAACTCGGCTTTCCCTATTGCGCGACATGCCGTTCTCTGCTCGCGCGAAATTCAAACAATATGCATAAAGGACGATCAGCAAATTCAAGTTGAATACCTTCCGAAAGATTCGCGGATTACGATCTACTTTATCGTTGCACGCGGCATTCGCTTTGCTGAGTACGGACATTTCCACTCTGCCCCGGAGGCAGCCCATGAAAGACTCCGTCACGCCACCCGCCGCGGATCGGGTTCCGCTGACCGCCGCGCCTGCATCGAGCGCCGGTGAAGACGGCTCGCGGCTGCATCTGCGCGAGATCGCATCGTTCGCGCATCAGGTGACCGGCGTAGCCGTCGCCGCGGACGGACGCATTTTCGTCAACTTCCCGCGCTGGACAGAAGACGCGCCGATCTCCGTCGGCGTACTCACGCCTGATGGCGACGTTCGTCCTTACCCCGACGATCGCTGGAACGGCTGGCGCAACGCCAGGCGTGACGAGTTGAACCCGCAGGATCGCTGGGTCTGCGTGCAGGCCATGCTGTGCGATTCGCAAAACAACCTGTGGGTACTCGACCCGGGCGCGCCGGCCCAGTCCTTCGTCGTGCCGGGCGCCCCCAAACTGGTCCGCATCGATCTTGCGACCGATAGCGTCGTCGGCTGCATTGCGTTCACGCTCGAGATCGCGCCGCAGGGCAGTTATCTGAATGACCTGCGCATCAGTCCCGACGGCCGGTTCGCCTATATCACGGACTCGGGAACACGCGGCGCGATCGTGGTGGTCGATCTCGGCACCGGTCAAGCGCGCCGCGTGCTCGACGGGCATCCAACGACGCAGATGGACCCGAGCGTCACCGTGCATGCAGGCGGCGCACCATTGCGGCGTCCCGATGGACGCGGCGTCGAATTCTCGGCCGACGGCATCGCGCTGACTCGCGATGGACTGTATCTGTACTGGCAGGCCTTGAAGGGCAAAACGCTTTATCGCGTGCCCACCGAAGCGCTTCGTGATACCGCGCTCTCGGCCGACGAAGTCGGCAACCTCGTCGAGAAAGTGCTCGAACATCACCCCGCCGACGGGCTGCATATCGACCGCGCGGGACGCCTGCTGATCACCGCGGTGGAAGAACACGCGGTGAAGGTATGGGACGGCACGAGCTTGACGACGCTGCTGCACGAGCGCGGCCTGCGCTGGCCGGATACGTTCGCCGAAGGGCCGGACGGCACGATCTACCTGACCGATTCGCGCATTCCCGAGATGAACTGGTTCAAGCCGGGCCATCCGGACGCGCTGCCTTCGAGATTGCTGATCATCGCCGACGCCGCTCCCTCAGCGTAGCCGGACGCCAAACCGGGCACGCGCAATGCTAGTGGAGGAAATGGAGCTGGCGCGTGCCAGCGCGCCTGCCGTGCATTCACGCGCCAACTGGCGCCGGGGGTCGAGGGATGATCGGCGAAACCTCATACGCAACGCACTGCCCGCCTGAACACGGACAGCCGATGGAGAACGTCGCATGACGATCGGCTGCCCCGAATGCGGCGCGCTCGAAGACATCCCGCCGCTCGCCGCAGATACCTACGCGCGTTGCCGCGCCTGCCACTTTCCGCTCGAGCGGCGTAACGGCCGAAGCCAGGCCGCGGCGCTCGCCTGCGCGAGCGCAACCTTCGTGCTGCTGTTTCCGGCCAATCTCGCGCCGCTGATGTACGTGCACATGCTCGGCGTCGAGCACTCGTCAGTGCTGTCGTCGGGCATCGTGCAGATGTGGAACGACGGCTGGTTCATTCTCGCGGTACTGCTCGGCACCTTCGGCATCGTGCTGCCCTTCGTCCGCTTTGGCGGCCTCGTGGCAGTTCTCGTCGCGCTACGGCTCGGCTGGCGTACCAGCGCAATCGGCGCGCTGTTTCGCTGGACCACCTCGCTCGATATCTGGGCCATGCCGGACGTCTATCTGGTCGGCTGCTTCGTCGGCTACGCGCGCGTGACGCAGAATCTGACCGGCACGATCGCCCCGGGCGGCTACTGTTTCATCGCCGCGGCGCTGCTGTCGATGCTCACGCGCGCATCGCTCGACCGCAGAACCGTGTGGCGCGCGATCGCCACGGACAACGAGCTGCCTGAACACGAAGCGCCGCTGTCCTGCACGGTTTGCGATCTGGTCGTGCCGATGTCGCAGGAGGGCCGTCCATGCCCTCGCTGCGGGCTAAGATTGCGCGCTCGCAAGACCGACGCCGTCGTGCGCGCGGCTGCGCTGTCGCTCGCCGCGCTCGTACTGACGATCCCGGCCAACGTCTTTCCGATGACCAGTTCGATGCAACTCGGACAGATCCAGTCAACCAGGGTCATCGACGGCGTCTACGAGCTGTTCCACGTGGGCCTGTGGCCGCTCGGCATCCTGATCATCTGCACGAGCATCGTCATTCCGGTGGCGAAGATCGTCGGCATGGGCTGGTTCATCGTCTCCGTGCGGCGCCGTTCGCGTCGGCATCTGCGGGTCAAGGCGCATCTGTATCGCCTGATCGACGAACTCGGACGATGGTCGTTCGTCGACGTCTTCACGATCGCCGCGTTCGTGCCGCTGATCCAGTTCGACGGCATCGCGTCGGCCAGACCCGCGATCGGCGCCACCGCGTTCGCGCTGGTCGTGTTCCTGACGATGGCCGCTTCGCGCGCATTCGACCCGCGCCTGATGTGGGACGTCCACCCGCGGAGCAAGCGATGAGCGGCACGCGTCCCCGTCGTTCGCAAGCTCAGGTGCGGCGCAGCCCATGGCCCGGCTGGATCTGGGCGGTGCCGATCGCCGCCTTCGCGATGGCCGGATGGCTCGGCGTTCGCGCGCTGACGCATCAGGGCGAGACGGTCACGGTCATCTTCGACAACGCGTACGGCATGAAGCCCGACGATACGATCGTCACGCTGCGCGGCGTGAAGGTCGGCGCGGTCTCGGAGATCACGCTCGCGCCCGATGGCCAGCACGTGCAAGCCGAGCTCAAGATAGATCGCGCCGAGAAAAAGTATCTGCGCAGCGAGACGAAGTTTTTTCTGCGCGGAGCCCACGTGGACCTCAACGACCCAGCGTCGCTCAAAGGCATGTTGTCCGGCCCCGAGATCGTGATGGAGCCCGGACCCGGCAAACCGGCTTCGCGTTTCGACGGAGTCGATCGCCGCCCCGCGCTCGCACCGGGGCACGGCCCGGTCGTCACTTATCTGGTGCGCTTCGACGGTGCGGTCGGCGACCTGAAAAGCGGTGCAGATGTGCAATTGCGCGGTTTCGATGTGGGCACTGTCACCAGCGTGCGGCTGAACTACGACGCACGCACGGGCGCGCTAAGCACCCCGGTGCAGATCGCGCTGAACCCGTCGCAGCTCGGCATCGTCGGCGCGCCGCCGCCGGCCAACGGCGACTGGCGCCCGCTCGTCGACGGCATGCTCGCCCGCCTCGTCGCCACGGGCTTGCGCGCGCGCTTGTCGCAAGATCCGCCGGTCGTCGGCGCGGACAAGATCACCCTCGACTTCGTGCAAGGCGCGCCGGTCGCGACGCTCGCCAGCGAGGGCGACCTGCCCGTCATTCCGAGTGTCGCCGCCGCGAATCTCGACACGACGATGGCCAAGGCCAACGAGGTGATCCAGAAAATCGACGATCTTCCGATCCGGCAAACCGGCGAACAGGTGCGCAGTATCGCCGCGCATATCAACGCGCTCAGTTCCTCGCCGCAAATCAAGGACAGCCTGACGCACATCGACCACTCCGTCGCGCAGATCGATCACACGTTGCAGCAGGTGTCGCCGCAAATCGGTCCGCTCGTCGCGCAACTGCGCGACACGGCGAGCGCGGCCGATCGCACCGTTGCCGCGGCGAACCGTACGTTAGGCGGCGATGCGTCGAGCCAGAGTGATCTGCCTGCCGCGATGCAGGAGCTGACCGACACCGCGCGCTCGATTCGGGCACTGGCCGACTATCTGGACCGCCATCCCGAGGCGCTGATCCATGGCAGGCAGCAGGAGACTCAATGATGACGAGGTCCACGCTTCGCATCGGACGCGCCGGCGAGGCATCGCTCACGACGCGCGTTTGGACGGCGGCGTTTGTCGTCTGCGTCGCGGCGATGACGCTCACCGGATGCGGGCACAGCATACCGACGCGCTATGTGACGTTGAACCCGATGCCCGCCGACGCGCCGCCAGCCACGGCGCCGATGCAACCGATTCAGCTGACCGCCGTGCATATTCCGGCGGTGCTCGATCGGCTGGAAGTCGTCACGCTGGCTTCGCAAAACCGCCTGACGATCGACGACAGCGACCGGTGGGGCGCACCGCTCGCTCAGATGATGCGCAAAACGCTTGCCCAGGACTTGCTCACGCGGCTGCCCGCCGGGTCGTTCGTCGTGCCGGACGCGCCCGCGCCACCCGGCACGCGCAGGCTGGTCGTCACCGTGCTGAACGCGGCGGCCAACGCGAGCGGCACGCTGACCTTGCAGGCGGAATGGACCCTGTTGAACGGGCATTCGGATCAGGTGCCACTGCGGCAGCAGGTGACGCTCGACTCCGCGATGGACGGACACGATGCGTTCGCGCAGGCGGCCGCGTTGAGCCGCATTCTCGCCGACCTGGCCGACCGGATCGCGGCATCGGTCGTCGCGCATTGACCGAAGGGTTCGAGCTCGCCGCTGCGCCGATCACGCGATGCCGCTACCGCCCTTCTTTGCGGAAGGCCGGTCGAAACGCTGCTCGACGACGCGTGTTCCCCATTGCTCCCCTTCCGATTCTTCGCTCAGCCGAAAACCGAATGACTCGTACAGATGACGCGCCGCGTCGAGCCCCTGGAAAGTCCATAGATAGGTTTCGTCAAAGCGCTCGTCGACGAAACGCATCGCATGCGCCAGCAATTGCCGTCCGATCCCGGAGCCGCGCAACGAATCGTCGACGATGAACCAGCGCAAATGCGCGACACCGGTGTCGTTATCCCCATCGATCACGACAGACGCGAGCGTGCGGCCGTTTTCGACGTAAAGCCAAAGCCCTTTCCCTTCGGCCGGCAATGCGCCCGCGAACTCCGCCAGTTCCGTCGCGACCTTCTTCTCGAAGAAGGCGCCGAAACCCCAGTGCTGCGCGTAATAGCGCCCGTGCAGACTCGCGATATCGCCAATGCAGCCGGGTTGGTAGCCTTCCACGATGCCTGCGGACCCCGCTTCCGTTGCAGGAAGCTTGCTGACCTCACCATGCGCAAGAGCGTCCGCATAAAGCGCGAGAGAACGGACCAGCGCCTGCTGGTCGGCGGGAACCATGCGCCGCAGCGCGCCGGACACGCGATCGGTCGCGAACCGGTCGATCTTCTTGCGCAGCTTCTGACCTTCGGCCGTCAGGTACAACTCGGAAGAACGGGCATCGTCGGCGCAGACCGTACGCTCGACCAGTCCGCTCGCTTCGAGCTTTGCGATCTGCCGGCTCGTGTTCGATTTGTCGAGCCGCAGGATGGTCGCCAGATCCTTGGCGCTGATGCCCGGCGACATGCCGATCTCGATCACCGCATGCACAGCCGAGGGCGCCAGATCG
This sequence comes from Burkholderia sp. JPY481, assembly GCF_038900515.1. Lineage (NCBI taxonomy): Bacteria > Pseudomonadati > Pseudomonadota > Betaproteobacteria > Burkholderiales > Burkholderiaceae > Burkholderia > Burkholderia sp. JPY481. The sequence continues at coordinate 198,868 of NZ_JAYMRT010000011.1, read as the reverse complement.
CTATCGGCGAGCGTCGTGCGCATGAAACCAAGCTCGCGAACCAGGCGGCGGGAAAACTCCCGCAGTTCGAGAATCGTCGTATCGCGAGGCTTGGCGGGGGCTTCGATCAGATCCATGATGACGCTCGCATATCCGTTGCGCTGCGCAATCAATATAGTTGCGCCCCGCAACTTAAGCAAACGCCAAATTGCAGTCGGGATCGTTGCAACGCGGCATCCAGATGAAAAAGCCGGGTTCGAACGAACCCGGCTTGCTTCTTCGTTGCGCGCCTTCGATGCCTGGCCTTTAAACGGCGTCGGGTACCTGGCGGGTCTTCAGAAACTCTTCGAGCGTCTCACCGCGCATGCTCGCGTACACGCCGAGATTGGTGATCTTCACCACGCGCGCGAACTTCTCGAGCACGAAGAAAGACACCCCATAACGGATCAGACCGATCCAGTCGGTGTTGTCGACCAGTGCGCGCTCTTCCGGCGTCAGGCCGGCCGCATCGTAAGCGGCGGTGCGATTTTCGAGCCACAGCGCCCGCGCCGACGCTTCGCGCATCTGCCAGAAAAAGCGGTTCAGGCGCATCGCCTTCATGCTCTGGCGGATATCGAACGGATACGTGCCGGTCAATTCTTCGACGCCAACCAGTTGCGGATTCATTACGCCACCTCTCCTTCGTAGATCGTCACGGCCATCGCGGTGCTGGTCGCAAGGTAGTAGCTGCGATGCAACTCGCGGACCTTCTGGCCGAGCGCGCCGCGCATCGCGAGCCACATGATCGTCTCGACGCTTTCCGCGCCGCCCAGGCGCACGTAGTCGACGTGCTTCATCCTGGCAAGACGCTCCGGATCGTTGACGATCAGGTCGAGGAACTCCATGTCCCATTCGGTGTTGTTGAAGCCGCTGCGCTCGCCATGCACCTGGTGCGACAGCCCGCCCGTGCCGACCACCACGACCTTAAGATCCTGTTCGAACGATTCGATCGCACGACGCAGCGCCTGGCCGAGCCGGTAGCAGCGATTCGCGGTGGGCAGCGGATACTGCAGCACGTTGACTTCGAGCGGCACCAGTGACAGCGGCCAGCCGCCCTGATGCGGCAGCATCAGCGACAGCGGCGAATTGACGCCGTGATCGAGCGGCCGCTCCTGGAAGACGGTCAGATCGAACTCGTCGGCGACCAGTTGCTCGACGATATGGATCGCCAGATCCGGGTGGCCGGCGATGTCCGGCAGCGGACGCTTGCCCGCGCCTTCATCGGCGAATTCGTGGTTGGGCGACACACCCAGCGCGAAAGTCGGATAGCAATCGAAGAAGAAGCTGTTCGCGTGGTCGTTGTAGAACATCACCATCACGTCGGGCTTCTGCTCGGCCAGCCACTGCGCCACCGGTTCATAACCCTTGAACATCGGCGCCCATGCCGGTTCATTCTGCTTGCCCTTGTCGTACGCCAACCCGATCGTGGGTACATGGGACGTGCCGATACCACCAATGATCCTTGCCATATTCGTTCTCTTCCGTCACTTCGTGCTGCTGCCAATCGGATAGGTCGCCTGGCGTACCGCGCTAGTCACCGCGACCGTCTTGGGATACAAAGATAGAAATTGTGCCTCGATACGTGAAGCACGGGTATACCTCAGGCTGCACTGGGATGATGGGTAAAAACCCGGTATTCTGGCGCCCGGCGAGCCGATGAACCCCGCCGCGACCCACGCCGCGCAGGGGCTCCCTCGGTATCCCAAGCCCGTGTGGCGAGCCTTTCGCGGCCTCCTCGCGCCTCGGCACGCGATAAATAAAACAGATGACCCGGAAAACAACTCGCAACGCACTTTTTCAACGCTTGGAGCGGTGCTGCGCGCGTGGCTATACTGCGGTGCTTCCGACGACCGACGAAACGATGAACGAGACGACCCAGCAAGCGATTGTGCAGACCCTACGCGAGAAGATCCTGTCGGGCGAATTGTCGCCTGGGCAGCGGCTCGTCGAAGCACAGCTCGCGCAATGGCTCGGCGTGTCGCGCACGCCGCTGCGTTATGCGTTGAGCGTGCTGTCGTCCGAAGGCCTGCTCGATCGTTCGGGCTCGCGCGGCTATGTGGTGCGCCGCTTCAGCGTACGTGACGTCCTCGATGCGATCGACGTGCGCGGCGTGCTCGAAGGACTCGCCGCGCGCTCGGTGGCCGAAAACGGCATGAGCGCGGCGCTCGCCGCCGCGCTCGACGAATGCCTGCGCGAAGGCGACGAAATCTTCGAGCAAAAGCACCTGAAGCCAGGAGACGACGTGCGCTACGCACAGATGAACGGCCGCTTTCATGCGCTGATCGTCGAAGCGGCGCAGAACCAGGCGATCACGGCCGCGCTCAGCCTGAACGACAAAGTGCCGTTCGTGTCGCCGTTCACGATCGCGTTCGACGAAGCCGCACGCGAGCGTCAGTTCATGATGCTGATGTACGCGCATCGCCAGCATCACGCGATCGTCGACGCGCTGAAGCAACGCGAAGGCGCGCGCGTCGATGCGTTGATGAAGGAGCACACGCACATCTCGAAGGAGAGTCTGAATCTGTCGCTGCCATCGTTGCATCTGATCGCGGGCGCAGCATGAGCAACGACGCACTTTCCGCCGAAACCAGCCAGGCGGCCGCCAAAGCGCCGCTGTCGGTCAGCAGCAGGGACCTGCTCAATCTCGCGCAATTGCGCGCCTTCCGGCTCGTCGCTGACATGGGTAGCGCAACGCGTGCGGCGGCTGCGCTGTTTCGCGCGCAGTCGGCGGTCACGCGCTCCGTGCAGGAGCTCGAGTCGGCGCTCGGCGTGCCCCTGTTCGATCGCGGTCCTTCGGGCATGCTGCCCACGCCGGTCGGCCGCGCGGTGCTGCATCGCTGCGAGCGGATCTTCGCTGAACTCGAAGAGCTCGCGCAATGGTGCGCCGCGCGACAGACGCGCCGCCGGTCCGTATCGGAGGGCGCATTGCCCGCGTACCTGCTCAACACGCGGCGCCTGCAACTGTTCGCCGCGCTCGCGCGGCATCGGCATATGCCGAGCGCGGCAAAAACCTTCGGAATCAGCCAGCCCGCGGTGAGCGCCGCGATCCGCGTACTCGAAAGCGGCTCGGGACTGAGCCTGTTCCATCGCAGCCCGCGCGGCATCCTGCTGACGGCCGAAGGCGAAACGTTCCTGCTGCACGTACGCCGCGCATTGAACGAACTGCGACACATCCCCGACGATATCGCCGCATTGCACGGCAAGATTCAGGGCTCGGTGACGGTCGGCGCGTTGCCGCTCGGACGCACGCTGATCCTGCCGAAGGCGATCGCGCGAATGACCTCGGAGAATCCGGGCGTGCGCGTGGTCACCGACGAGAGCGCGTACGAGACGCTGGTGGCCGGTCTGCGCGCGGGCGACATCGACTTCATTCTCGGCGCACTGCGCGAGAACGACGCGACGAGCGGCCTGAAAAACGAGCGGCTGATGTCGGAAAACATGGTGGTGCTGGTGCGCCGCGGTCATCCGCTGACTCAAGCGCACAATCTGACCATCATGGGTCTGCGCGACGCGCAATGGATTCTGCCGCGCAGCAACGCGCCGGCGCGTGCGCTGTTCGAAACGCAATTCAAGCGGATGAAGGTAAAGCCGCCTCTGCCGACCGTCGAGACCGCCGACCTCGCGGTGATTCGCGGGCTGCTGCTCGGCACCGACATGGCGGCGGCGTTGTCGGCGCAGCAGCTGCATCACGAGATTCAATCCGGCCAACTGGTGGCGCTCGACGTACCGCTGCACAACACGCGGCGCGAGATCGGCCTGACGATGCGCGCGGCGGGTACGCCGTCGCCGGCCGCGCGCGCTTTGATCGACGCGATCCGGCTGTCGGTCGTCGATGTGACGCGCACGGTCAGTATCGACGCGACCTGAGCGTTTCCATCGATCTCGCAGGCTGTCGGAAAACGCGCGCCAGTCGAACGGCGCCGGCAGCGTGCCGTAGTCCCGCGTCACGCAGCGTCCGCGAAAAGCGTGCCAGTTCCGCGGTGAATCGCATGCGGAAATAGCATAGCGAATGACGCGCAAATGAAGCATCGCCGTATCATCTTCGGCGGCAATTCTCCGACAATAGAAGAGCGCGCACATCACCACGCGAAGCCTCATCGACAGCCGGAGAAAACGTAATGAACAAACGCCAGTTCCTGACCAGCGCCACGGTGTTGGGCGCGGCGGTCGCGCCCGCATTCGGCGCAAAGCGTGAGCATGCCGAATGCGCGCCGTCTCCAGTTCTCCTGACGATCTCCGGTGCGATCAGGAACAGCAATCGCGGCGCGCTCAATCCGGCTTTCGATCAACTGCTGGCGAAGCACCAGGTGAAGTTTTCGCAAGCGTATGGGGTCGATCTGCCGTTGCTCGCGAGCATGAAGTCCGTGACGATCCATCCGACGATCGAATACGATGCGCACCTGCATACGTTCAGCGGCCCGCTGCTGACCGACGTGCTCGCGCATATCGGCGCGCCGGATGCAGGCAGCACGCAAATCGTCATGCACGCGGTCGACGGCTACGCGGTGCAGACGACGCTCGACAAGGTGCGCGAGTATCACTTCATCGTCGCGACGCAAATGGACGGCAAGCCGCTCGCGCTCGGTGGCGTGGGGCCGTTATGGGCGATCTACGACGCGGATCAGATTCCCGAACTCGCGGCCAGGCCGCTGAAGGACCGCTTCGAATTGTCGCCGTGGGGCCTGTATCACATGCAGCTCACCGAGGCGTCATAGCGCGCCGCCGAATCGCTCGACGCACGCCTGCCGCACGCGCTCGACCGAGCTAGCCCAGTCTTCCCCTGGCGCGCGCCGGAACAGACCCAGCGTGTGCGGATACCACGGCGAATCGTCGCGCTCATGCATCCAGCGCCAGTCCACATCTCTTTCGGGCAACATCACCCAGCACGGTTTGCCGAGCGATGCGACCAGATGCGCGATCGACGTATCGACGTATCGACGCAGATCACCAGATCGAGTTGCGCGACGACCGCCGCGCTGTCCGCGAAGTCCGTCACGCGCGCGCCGAGATCGAGCAGCGGCTGCGCGAGCGGCGGGGTGCGCGCTTCGTCCTCGCCCTGCCCCTTCTGCAAGCTCACGAAGTTCAGGCCCGGCACGCTCCACAGCGGCGCGAGCGTGGCGAGCGACGGCAGCGAGCGATTTGCGTCGTTATGATGCTTCGCGTTGCCCTTCCAGACCAGACCGACCCGGTGGCCGGGCGGCAGCGCGTCGAGCGTGGAGCGTGGAGCGTGGAGCGCCAGTGTTCGATAAGCGCGGGTTCCGCGCTCAGTCGCGTGGGGCGCGGAAGCGTATCCAGCGTCGTGCGTAGATGCAGCGGCACGCTCAGCGGACTGGTCCAGCAATCGTAGGTCGCGACGCGCGTGAGCGCTCCGTGGTGGTCGAGCACCGCATCGACGCCATCCACCTTCGCGATCAGCCGATGCAACGCCGGCGCACACGCAAACGCGATATGCGCGGCCCCCAGCGCCTTCAACAGCGGAACATAGCGGCTGAATTGCAGCATGTCGCCGAGGCCGTCTTCCTGCCACAGCAGCACCGAAGTCGCGCAGCACGATGCCGTGGTTGTAGTGCCCCTCGGCGTGGTCGGGGTGAATCGTGGCCGCCTGCCGAAACGCCGCCTCCGCTTCGGCACGATAACCGAGCCCGTAAAGCACGTTGCCGAGTTGATAATGCGCGTTCGCGTCGAGCGGGCGCAGCGCCACCAATCGCTGATATGTCGATTTAGCGGCCGACAGGCGGCCGAGCGAACCGAATAGCGAGCCGGTCTAATCCCCCGCTATACCTGACATTACGAATGAAAGGATCGTGCGGTGATGCTAGAATCGCCCCCGTCTTTTCCTTGACGCTCATGACTCGACGCTCCCGCAACCACCTGACCGCATGGCTTGGCCTCGTCGCCATGTGGCTCGTCGTGTTCGCGCCGCTCATCAGTCAGTTGCTCGAATCGGGCCGCACTCACGAGCCGATTGCCGCGCTGTGTTCGGCGCTTCATCCGAGCGGCGCGAGCGATATCAGCAATGCGAGCGTCGTCGCTCAAGCCAGTTCCGCCACCGTGCATCTAAGCCACGACGATGCATTCGGCGCGTGCGGCTACTGTCATCTGCTCGAACATCACGTCGCGATGCCGACGCTCGCTGCCGCCGAGCCGCCGGCAGCGCTACCGCTGGCCGGCACCGCGCCGCCCACGCTGTCCACCCGCTTCACGCCACTGGGCGCGTTCCCGTCGGGACGTCCGCGCGCGCCACCTGTCGTTTCCTGATCGCTGCCGGTTCTGATCGCGCCTTCGTCGTTCACGTCGACGAAGCCTGCGATTGCCTGTTCAATGCATCGAGGAAACGTTCATGTTCAACTTCGCGCTGCGAAGGCTGTCTTTTTGCGTCCGTCGTGACGCTGTCTGTTCCGCTCATCGCGCGGTTCGTCGTTCCGTTCATTGGCCCGCGCTCGTGCCTGCTTTCGTGCCTGCTTTGGTCGCAACACCCGCGCATGCCGCCGACGCCGATGCGACGTTGCCCGCCGTCAGCGTCAATGCGAGCGCAAGTGCAAGCGCTACACCACGCGCCGTCGACCCGAACCTGCCCGCCACCGTCGAAACCGTCACGCGCGATCAGTTCGCGAACTGGAACGTCGTCAACACCGAGGACGTGCTCAAGTACATGCCGAACCTCGCGGTACGCAAGCGCTTCATCGGCGATATGAATTCGATCATCGCGGTGCGCGGCACCAGCAATACGCAGAGCGCGCGCGGCCTCGTCTATGCGGACGGTTTGCTGCTCAGCAACCTGCTCGGCAATAGCTATTCGTTTCCGCCGCGCTGGTCGATGGTGTATCCCGACCAGATCCAGCAGGTCGACGTAATCTACGGGCCGTTTTCCGCGCTGTACCCCGGCAACTCTTTAGGCGCGACCGTGCTGATCAGCACGCGCATGCCGAAGCAGTTCGACGCCAGCGCCGACGTCAAGGCATTCACGCAGCACTTCAGCCTGTTCGGCGTGAACCAGAGTTTCAACGGCAGCGAAGCGAGCGCGTCGCTCGGCGATCGGATCGGCAAGTTCTCATACCTGCTCGGCGTCAATCATCTCGAGAACACGAGTCAGCCGCTGCAATTCGCGACGCTCGCGCAATCGACCACGCCCGCGAAGGCCGGCGACACGCCCGTCACCGGCGCCCATTTCTACGACAACCAGACCGATACGCCGACGGCCGTGCTCGGCGTGAACGGCGAAGGCATCGAGCACACGGTGCAGGACCAGTTCAAGCTGAAGATGCAGTACGACTTCACGCCGACGCTGCAGGGCGGCTTCACGCTCGGCTACTGGCACCAGACGTACAACAGCGAAACCTCGACCTTCCTGCGCGACCCGGACGGCAACCCGGTCTACAGCGGCAACGTGTCGATCAACGGCTACCACTACACGATTCCGGCGGCCGCGTTTGCACCGAGTCTCGGGCACAGCGAGAACTGGCTCTACGGCGTGTCGCTGAAAACGCGCAACGCGACCGGTTGGAACGGCGAGGCGATCGCGTCGTATTACGACATCGGCAATAGCGTCGCACGGACCGCGAATGCCGGCGGCCCGGGCAATGGGCCCGGCACTGTGCAGTTCGGCGACGGCACCGGCTGGAAGACGCTGGACCTGCGCGGCACCTACACGCCCGCGACGAACCAGCCGGGGCTAGCCAATCACGCACTGAGCTTCGGCTACCACTACGACAACTACTTCGTCGACAACCAGACCTACCACACGCTGGCTTGGCGCGACGGCGACGCGGCCTCGTTCGCCAACGCATTCACCGGCAAGACGCAGACGCAAGCTCTTTACGCGCAGGACGCATGGCGCTTTCTGCCGCGCTGGAAGCTCGTCTACGGCGTGCGCTATGAAGACTGGCAAGCCTACGACGGCGCACAGTCGCTGCCCGGCACGACGATTCCGTACAGCGACGCCAGCCAGCGTCACTTTTCGCCGAAGGCGTCGCTGTCGTTCGATGTCAGCGACGATCTGACTTTGCGCGCGTCGATCGGGCGCGCCTATCGCTTTCCGACCGCGAGCGAACTGTTCCAGGGGCAATTCAATGGCTCTGCGATCGTCAACAACAATCCGCATCTGCAGCCTGAAGACGATCTGTCGACAGAATTGAGCGCCGAATGGGCGCACTGGAATGGCGTGTTCCGCTTGTCGCTGTTTCAGGACGACGTAAAGAACACGATCTTCAGTCAGACCGACACCACCGTGATCCCGAACGTGACGAACTTCCAGAACATCGGCAAGGTTCGCTCGCGCGGCGTCGAAACGAGCTATTCGGGCGAGGACGTATTCGCGCGCGCACTCGATCTGCTCGCGAGCGTCGCGTACACGCAGTCGAAGATCCTCGAGAACGCTCAGAATCCGGCCTCGGTCGGCAAGTACTTTTACCGCATTCCGCTGTGGCGCGCGAATCTCGCCGCGACGTATCACTTCGACGCGCGCGCGGCGCTGACGCTCGCCGCGCGCTACTCGGGCCGTCAGTACAACACGCTGACGAATACCGACACGAACCCCAACGTGTTCGGCGGCACCAGCACCTACACGGTCGCCGACGCGAAGTTCACGTTCAAGCCGACGAAGCTCAGCGAACTCGGCATCGGCGTCGACAACCTGTTCGACGCGCGCTACTTCGTCTACCACCCGTATCCGGGCCGCACGCTCTATGTCGAAGCGAAGCTGCGTCTCTAAGTAACCCATCGCCCCATTGCCCGACGAGGATTTCATGTCCACGACTCCAACCGCCGAACCCGGACGTGCGCAGAACGGTACGACCGCTGCCGCCACCAGCGGCCCCGCACATCCAGGCTATAGAACACTGTGGCGCTGGCATTTTTACGCGGGCCTCTTCGTGATGCCGTTTCTGCTCGTGCTCGCCATCACCGGCACGCTGTATTGCTTCCAGCCACAGATCGAGCCGCTGCTGTATCGGCAGCAGATGGTCGTCGCACCGCAAGCGGTGCCGAGACTGCCCGACAACGTGCTGCTCGCGCGAGCGCGCGCGGCGATGCCGCCCAGTTCGGTCGCGACGACCGCAGCGATCACACGCGATCCGCAACGCAGCGCCGAATTCGTGTTTCGGCTCGCGGACGGCACGCAGCAGAGCGTCTACCTGAATCCGTACAACGGCGAGGTGCTGGGCACACTGAGCGTCGAGCGTCGCGTGATGCAGGTGGATCGCATGATTCATCGCAAGCTGCTGCTCGGCAAGCCCGGCGAGCTACTGATGGAACTGGCCGCATGCTGGACGCTCGTGATGATCGGCACCGGCATCGCGCTATGGTGGCCGCGCGGCAGAACGACCGCGCGCGCTGTGCTGCTGCCGCGGCTCGCGCTGAAGGGACGTCCGCTATGGAAAAGTCTTCACGCGGTGATGGGCATCTGGCTCGCGCTGGGCGCGCTGGCGTTCGTGTTGACCGGTCTGCCGTGGACCGGCTCGTGGGGCAAGCAGTTCAAGGCGTTTGCGACCGCGACGAAGCTGGGCGCGCCGCCGGGTGCGTGGGGCGGGTTGCCATTGCGCTCCAGCGTGCCGGGAGCGCAGCCGGATCACGCCGACCACGCGAGACGTATGAGCGAGCATGCCACGCATACCGACATGGACTCGATGCCCGGCATGGTAATGGATGACCTGCCGTTGCCGCTCACGCCGTGGGCCGCAGGCAACTCCAGCGTGCCCTCTTCCTCGGCCAGCGACGCGGCACAGCCTCTGTCGCTCGGCCATATCGTCGCGCTCGCCGCATCGCTCGGCATCACGGACGGCTACAGCATCGTGCTGCCGAACTCCGCAACCGGCGTCTACACGCTTTCCTGGTTCCCCGCGAATCCGCGAGACGAACGCACGCTATACGTCGATCAATACAGCGGCGCGATCCTGAAGGACATCCGCTACAGCGATTACGGCGCGATCGCGAAGGCCGTGTCGTACGGCACGTCGTTGCATATGGGTCGCTACTTCGGCGTCGCGAATCAGCTACTGTGCGCGGCCATTTCGCTCGGCCTTGCCGCGCTCGCGGTGACCGGCTGCGTGATGTGGTGGAAACGCCGGCCGCAACGCTCGCTCGGCGCGCCGTCGCGCGAGCGCGCCGCACCGCCGATGCGGGGCTGGAAAACCGGCCTGGTGCTGCTCGGCGTCGTGTTCCCGCTGATGGGCGCAACGCTCGTCGCGGTGTGGCTGCTCGACCGGCTGGTTTTCGGCCGCGACTCGCGACCGGAATTGACCGGAGTCGCCTGAGACCACGGCAGCCGCGCTCGCCCCCGCTTGCACTTCACGAGCGTTTGCGCTACATTTTGCTCGTTTATGATCGGTTTGCGCCGAAACGGAGACGAGACCTATGCAGCGAACCCGGGAAGAAGCGATCAACGGGCTACTGCCCGAGCAGCGCGAAGCGCTGATTCTGGAGCGGTTGCGCACGCATGGTCGCGTGCTCGCGTCCGAGCTTGCCGCTGAGCTGCAGATCTCCGAGCACACGGTGCGCCGCCATCTGCGCGATCTCGCGGATCAGGGCTACTGCAAGCGGGTGTATGGCGGTGCGCTGCTGATGTCGCCCGCCGACAAACCCGCGGCGCTCCGGATGCACGAGGCCGTCGATCGCAAGGCACGCCTTGCCGCGGCGGCCGTATCGATCGTTCGTCCGAAGCAGATCGTGCTGCTCGACGCGGGCTCGACGAACGTCGCGATCGCGGCGTCGCTGCCCGACAACGCCGGCCTGACCGTCGTCACGAATTCGCCCGAGGCCTGCGCGCGGCTGCTGAACCGGCCGGGGATCGACGTGATATTGATCGGCGGCCGCATCGCCGGGGGCGCGGCGGGCTCACTCGGCGCGACCGCGCTGCTGCAGGTCCAGCAGATCCGCGCGGACCTGTGTTTTCTCGGCGCCTGCGCGTTCGATCCCGACGAAGGCGTCGCCGCATTCGACGCAGAGGATGCAGAACTAAAACGCGCAATGGTCAAAGCGAGCGGCCAGATCGCCATCGCGCTGACCTCGGAAAAGCTGATCACGGCGGCGCCGTTCGCGGTAGCGCCTGCCTCGTTGGTCGATCATCTGTTCGTCGAAGCGGACGTACCGGGCGCGCGTATCGCGAGCCTCGAGGCCGTCTGCGATAACGTGATGGTGGCACGCCCATGAACTCACTCGTCAGGGAACGCATCGCGACGCTCGCCGTCTTTCTCGCCAACGGTTTCGGCATCGGCGCATGGGCGGTCGAGGTGCCGCGCATCAAGGAAAGCCTCGCGCTCAGCGACACCTCGCTCGGCATTGCGCTGTTCTGCTTCGCGCTCGGCGCCATCGTCGCGATGCCGCTCGCGGGACAACTCGCGCCGCGCGTCGGCAGCGGCCGCGCCACCGCGCTGCTCGGCGCGGCATTCGCGATCGCGCTGCCGTTGCCCGCGATCGCGCCCGGCATGCTGACGTTGGGCGTGGTGCTGTTTGCGCTCGGCGCGTCGAACGGCGCGCTCGACGTGTCGATGAACGGACATGCGAGCGCGATCGAAACACGCTGGCGCGCGCCGATCATGTCGTCGTTTCATGCCGCGTGGAGCGCGGGCGGCCTGCTTGGCGCGGCGAGCGGCGCGATGCTGCAGAAAGGCGGCGTCGGCGTCATGGGCGGGCTGCTCGTTCCCGATCTGTTCATCGCCGCCCTGATCATTTTTGCTGCATGGTTTGCGTTGCGCGATATCGGTCCGCGCGCGGCCGCCGCGTCGAGCGGATTCGCATGGCCCGACAGCGCCGTGATGAAACTGGCGCTGCTGGCGTTCATGTGCATGCTCGTGGAAGGCGCGGTGGCCGACTGGAGCGCGGTGTACCTGCGCTCCACGTTGAACCAGGAAGCGAGCATTGCCGCGATCGGCTACTCCGCGTTCGCGTTTTCGATGGCGGCCTGCCGCATCGCAGGCGATGCGTCGGTGCGACGCTTCGGCTCGAGCAAGGTCGTCGCGCTTGGCGGTCTGATCGCGTTCGCCGGACTCGCGCTTGTGCTGAGCCTGCCGACGGTGCTGACCGCGTGCGTCGGCTTCGCGATGGTCGGCATCGGTCTCGCGAATATCGTTCCGGTGATTTTCAGCGCGGCGGGCCGTTCGAGCGCGACGCCGGCGATCGGTGTGTCGATGGCGGCCACCTTCGGCTATGCGGGCTTTCTGGTCGGGCCGCCGCTGATCGGTTTCGGCGCCGGCGTGCTCGGCTTGCGCGCGGCGTTGGGTGTGCTGGTGATGGCCACGCTAATCGTGTCGCTGCTGGGCGGCAAGGCGGTGCGCGGCGCGCAACCCGCTTAGCCAGCGCTATTTCGTTTTCTTGTCGAGCACGGCAAGCGGCTTGCGAACGGGTAACGCATCGCGCCCCGCATGCTGACCCAATGGCCAGCCGAACGCGCCGAGCAGAGAGCTCGGCTGCGTGCCATCGTCGAGACCGGTGGCGGGCCACTCGTGTTTCGCGGGCACCCAGCGCGTGCCGAACACGTGATCCCACATCGGCAATAGCTGCGCGAAGTTGTGGTTGAGATGCTCGGCGCGAATCGAGTGATGCAAGCGGTGATATTGCGGATTGTTGACCCACGCGACGTAGCGGCCAAGGTCCACGCGCAAGTTCAGATGCGCGAAGTAGTTGCCGAACATGAACACGATCGACGTCGCACCGACGATCCACGGCTCGACCTTGAACAATACGCCGACGAGCGGATAGAGCAGGCAGCCCTTGATGAGCACTTCGATCCAGTGATGCCGCAACGTGATCGTCACGTTGAAATCCACCGCGCTATGGTGCAGCGAATGCAGCTTCCACAGGATGGGCCAGTTGTGCTGCAAGCGATGAAACGCGTATTCGAGGCAATCGATCGTCAGCAGTACGATCACGAACGAAGCGAGCGCGCCCCACCCGCGCGACACCAGCACCACCATGCCGCCGCCGAGCGCATTCACGATCGCGACGCTTGCGGCCGCGGTCAGCGGCTTCGTGGCTTCCACCAACGCCAGATACAGGCCCGCATACGCCATGTTCAGACGCTGCCCCGCGCGCGATTGCAGCAATGCGGCTGGCCAGCGGCGCTCGAGCAACGCGCCGAGTCCCATCATGACCAGCGCGAGCGCGTAGCCTTGCAGCCACAGGCTCGCGTGGTGCAGCAATGCCGGAAACGGGCTCGACGCTAGCATGGCATCCCCTGATGCAGCGGCTGCATACCGTGTAGATGAGCGTTAGTATGATCTTCGCAGTCCGCCGGTCTGCGCGCAAGCGCCCCCTTCGCCCGGGGCCGCCGCGAATTCGGCTGCGCCCGCAAGCACGGAAAAAATGGCGGGGTCATCGCTTCACGCCGTCACGATCGCGAGCGGACGATAGACACTGCCGTATCGTCCGCTCGCGTCGTCGTTGTTTGTCGACATCCGTTTGGTGGTGGCCCCGCCGTACTTCGCGTGTTGCGCCAAGCTCCCCGAGCGCGAATCGCGAAGACGTTTGCTGCCGTCGGCATTTATTCACTGCGTGAAATTCCGGCTGCAACATGTGTAGTTCTTGTGCCGGACTTATTGCAACGGCTATGCCATGCTGGGACGAAGCGTTGCCACGTATGGACGGATGCGTGCCGATGCACTTCGAAGCAGGCCTGATCGCACGCGATGCATCGGAAATGAGACGCTGCGTGAATGCTCCGACGAGTTCGTGCTGGTTCGGACACATCGTTCGACGCGCGCGGGAATACCCGAATGCGGATTGACACGCCGAGGTTTGCGACACGTACCGGGCGGAATCGCCGGCGCGCGATGCGCCGAACGAGTGCCCGGGTCATGCGGACCGACGTGTCGCAAAGTTGAGACGACAAATGGCTTACAGCAGCGCGGTCAATTGCGCGACCCGCAGTTCGAACTGCCGCAATTCATCGGCGGCAAGCGACTTCTTCTGCGGCAGATCGACCTTGAGCGGATCCTGCGGCACATCGTTGACGTGAACCTCGAAGTGCAGATGCGGCCCGGTCGTCCAACCGGTCTTGCCGACATAGCCGATCACCTGATCGCGCATCACACGGCTGCCGGCGCGCAGTCCTTCCGCGAAGTGCGACAGATGCGCGAACGTCGTCGAAAACGATGCGGGGTTCTGAATCACGACCACGTTGCCATAACCGGCCTGACGGCCGATAAAGCGGATCACGCCGCGCGCGGTCGCACGCACGGGTGTGCCGGCCGGCGCAGCAAGGTCGACACCGTCATGACTTTGCCAACGATGCACTACCGGATCGAAGCGGCGCAACGAGAAAGCCGACGACACGCGCGTGAAGTCGAGCGGATAGCGCTCGAACGTAGGCCCCGTGCTGACGCCGTCTTTCGAGTAGTAATGCGGTTGACCTTGCGGATTCTTGTGAAGGAACAGGTCGTGTGCGGTCGAGCCTCGTACGATGCGCACCGCTAACGGTTCATGCGCTGCGTCTTTGCCGTTGTCGCTACTGGTTTCGAATATGGCGCTCACGCGGTCGCCGGCTTGCAGATCGCGCGACAGATCGATCTCGTCGCGAAACGCGCTTGACAGAATCGCTGTGGTGCCCGCATCGATGCCAAGGTTCTGCGCGGCCGACGCGAAGGTGCGCTCGACCGGCGCTTCCCTCACGGTGAATGTAGGGGCTTGCGCAGCCGGCAGCGCCGGTGCGGATGCCGACGCCGATCTCGGCGCGCGGGCAACGGCCGCCGTCGAGTCCTTGCTCAGAAGCGACACATCCAGTTCGTCGTTGCGCCCGGCGCGTTCATGAGTGACGAGATAGGCAGCGCATACCGAGCTCATTGCACATACGACAATGATTTTGCTGGCGCGCCCCGGCAAAAGACGAGCTACAGATAGAGGCATGTTCAGGAACGACTGTCGACCGTCGCATGCGCAAAAGGCACGCACGACGAGGTGGTTTCGTTGAATCAGCGTCTGCTGGCACTGCGTAAGACGCTGCATGAGGCTCGGGGCAGCCTAGGGTCGCTTTCTTAGGCCAGCCTTAAGCTGCCCCCAAATGAGCCTGCGATGCGGCGAGAGAACGAGCCGGAATATTCGGCCCGGTCGTGCGGAGGTCGGCCGGGTCAAGACAACGACGCAAGCATGTTCGACAGACGCCGGACATGGGCCTTGAATGCATCGCTCGTTTCGCGGTTCGTGGTGGGATTCAGATGCGAGCTTTCGGCGAGTTGCGCCTGCTCGTGAAAGTCGTTGGCGATTCTGCGCTTGATGTCGTCAGGCAGCGACCGCACGATGGAGACCAGCAAAGCCTCTTCGGCATGCAGCATGCCGAGAATCGAATGTGTGTCCATACGAGAACCTCCTGAGGAACATCGTCGGTGCCGGCCGGCAGTGGCGCCGGCGCTCCTCATGTTACCCCGTTGATTCCGCGTCGTTGGACGTGCGGGTTACTCGGCGATCGAATAGCGTGACCGACGGGCGCGCGGCTCTCCTACCTGACGCTCGACGCGCGGACTCGCGCCGCGGATGAACAGGACCGCGCAAAACGCGACCATGGCCCAGATGCAAAGAAAGACGGTCAACGCGCTCATGTCAGCTTTCGGAAAGTCGGGACTACGGGTTAGTACGGTTTGCTGCCGCGTTCGCGGTCAATGCAGCGTGGAGCGCTCGGGCGCACCGAACAGCAATTCATCGATCAGGGCGGTGGTGAACGTCAGCTGCGTTTCGAGCGATTGGCGTGCGGCTTGCGCGCCCGCTTCGTCGCTTCGGGCGACGGCCGCGTGTGCCTGGGTGGCGAGACGCAGGATGGCTTCGGAGCCGCGTTGCAATTCGCGCATTGCGATGTCGTCAGGACGCTGCGCCGGTTGATCCCATTCCGAGGTGGTGAGTTCCGGCAGGTCGGCGTCGAACCGGCGGGGTTTGTTGTGACGGGAAGACATCCGGGGCTCCTGACGGAAAAGCGCGATATACGCGACGGGACGAACTCAGTGTGCGCCGGCCCCCGGCGTTTCAATTCGCCGAACAGAAGCCGAATCCGAAGCTAATCCGGGGGCTTCGAGAAAAACGAGGGTTTTACCGAGCAATCAGCGCTGGCGGGCCGCAAATCCCATCGCCGGGGCGTCGGAATTTGCGGTAGCGGTAGGAAAACGTTTAACTTGTGGACGCGGAAAAGACTCGAGCGGCCTTAAGCTGCCGGAACAACGTCGATGCGCAATGCCTCGCCGCCGGCGGCAATCGCCAGCAGGTGATCGACGTTCGGATGGGCGCCCGGACGGTTGCGCGCGTCGGCCGTATGCTCGGCGAACAGCGCGAGGCCGTGTTCGGCCGCCTTCGCGTCGAGCGCGCCGTACGCGCCGCGCAGGTAGTTGTACACCGCGAGCGAGCCCTGCTTGCCCGGTTTGTTCTCGATGCTGGCGACCACGGCACCGCTGCCGTTGACCAGATCGATGCGCGCGATGCCGTCGATTGCCGGCATTCTGGCGAGATTTTCCTTGAAAACGTTGCTCGGTTCGATCATTGAAACCACTCCTTCCGTTCTAAAAATGCATGGCGGGCCGTATCTTATCCGATGGGCGGCGAGCGGGTGAATCGGCGGTCGCGGCCTGGTTTTCCGAGCAAATGTTTCGGGATGTTGACCGGCAATCTCGCAGAGGAAACGGTTGAAGGGTGGCGCCAGCTCGTACGCTGTCGTGGATCCTGAACTACGCTGATCCGGCGCAGCAATGCGTTTGCTCATCCGTGGATGGCTCGGGCCGCGGACCTCGCGAGCCAGGCGAGCGAAGACAAGCGGCCCCTCGATAGTGCGCGCGCGGCATTGAATACCGTTATGCGGCGGCTCAACCAGGCGTCAGTTGAAAGGCGTTGATTGATAAGCCGGCACGCGAGCAGCAATCGAGCACGCCGAAAAAAAGCCCGCTTACGCGGGCAACCCTTCTCTACGCAGCATCGCCACGCGCCAACATCTTCATCCCTTCGTCGCGCCAAACGTCAAGCCCGCGACAAAATGCTTCTGCATCGCAAAGAACATCATCACCGATGGCAGCGCCGCCAGAATCGATCCTGCCGAAACGAGATTCCACGCGGTCGTCCACTGCCCTTTCAGCGCGGCTACACCGACCGTAATCGGCGCGGCGTCATCGCCTTGCGTCAGACACAGGGCCCAGAAATAGTCGTTCCACACGAACGTGAACACGAGGATCGCCAACGCAGCGAGCGCGGGTCGAATCAGCGGCAGCACGATCCTGAAGAACACGGTCCACTCGTTCGCCCCTTCGATACGCGCCGCCTCGACCAGTTCGAACGGCAGCTGCTTGATGAAGTTGCGCAGAAACAGCGCGCAAAAGCCAGTCTGGAACGACACATGAAACAGAATCAGCGCGCTCACGGTATTGAACAGCCCGAGTTGCAACGACAGATCGCGCACCGGGATCATCAACACCTGGATCGGCACGAAGTTGCCCGCGACGAACGTCGCAAACAACGTCGAATTACCGCGAAAGCGATAGATCGCCAACGCAAAGCCCGCCATCGCCGCGAGTGCGATCGAGCCCACGACCGAAGGCACCGTGATCAGCACGCTGTTCCAGAAGTAATGCAGCATCGGCGACGTCGTCAACGCCTCGCGATAGTTGTCGAACATCGCGAAGTGCTTCGGCCATCCCCAGTAGTTGCCCTCGCTCAGTTCTTCGGTCGAACGCACGGACGTGATCAGCACCGCGATCATCGGCAGCAGCCAGATCACGAGTGCAATCGGCAACGTCAGTTTGTATGCGCGGCGCGTGGCCGGCTTCCATTTGTCGATCGGAATCGGAAACATCAGCGGCTCCTTATTGCTCGGCGCGCAGCATCCGCCGCAGGTGATAGACGATGTACACGAGCATGATGCCGAACAGCACCACCGCGATCGCCGCCGAATAGCCGATGCGGTAATACTTGATTGCCTGGTCGTACATGAAATAGGCGAGCACCGTCGAGCTTTCGAACGGACCGCCGCCCGTCATCACCGAAATCAGATCGAAGCTGCGCAGCGCGCCGATGATCGTCACGACGATCGCCATGAACGTGGTGGGCCGCAACTGCGGCAGGATCACGTGCCACAGCATCGACCAGCCCTGCGCGCCTTCCATTCGCGCGGCTTCGATCTGCTCGGCGTTCAACGTGGTCAAGCCGGTCAGATAAAGAATCATGCAGTACGCGGTTTGCGGCCACAGTGCGGCGAACACGATGCCGAACGTCGCGTAGCGCGGATCGCCGAGCACCGGTACGCCGTGGCCGAGCATCATCGCGAGCAGGCCGAAGGTCGGATCGTAGAACCATGAAAAGATCAGTCCGACCACGACGCCCGACAACACGAACGGCGCGAAAAATAGCGACTTGACGATCCGGATGCCGGCCACCGCCTGGTTCAGATACAGCGCGACGGCGAGCCCCATTGGCGGTGCGAGCAGGAACAGCACGAGCCAGATCAGGTTGTTCCTCAGCGCCGTATAGAACGTCGGCGTATGGACCAGCTCGATATAGTTCGCGAGGCCGATGAAGGTCGGCTCGGTCATCCCGTCCCAGTTGAAGAAGCTCAGGCGGATCGTCGAGAGAATCGGCCACACCACGTACACGGCCACCATGAAGCAGGCCGGCGCGAGAAACAGGAACGCGGCGCGCCGCTGCCGCCGCGCGGTCGGCGTCGGGCCGCGCCGGCGCGACGCGACTGGTGCGCCGCCCAGCGCACCGCCCGGTGCCGGCAAGCTCGGCCCACCGGGTTCAACAGAACCGTCGACGCTATGACGGCTGACGGAATGCGACACGATCAATCTCCCGATCCGATCTGATACAACGCGATGCATCGGACAGCGGCCTTGCGGCCGCCGCCGCTCACTTCTTGTAGATACGCTGACGCGTCTGCTCGAGCTGCGCGAGGATGTCGTCGAGTTTCGACGGATCGGAGACGAACTGCTGCATCCCCTTCATCCCTTCGTCGGCCATTTCCTTTGTCATGTCACGATCGTAGAACTGCGCAATACCGCCCTTCGTATTCGACAGGATCTGGAAGCCGATCTTCGAAATCGGATCTTCCGGCTCCGGCGACTTGCTGTTCGCCGACAACGAGCCGAGTCCCTTTGCGAGTTGCGCGCCGATTTCGGGCGTCTCGACGAATGCAAGGAACGTGTGCGCATCGGCCTTGTTCTTCGCTTTCGACGGAATATGCAACGATTCGACTGGTCCATCCTCGGCGGTCGGCACCTTGGAGTCGATGATCGGGAACTGGAAGTACCCCATTTGCGGCTTCACGTTGTCCGGGAAACCCGCCGCAATGAACGTCCCCATCAGCATCATGGCGGCCTTGCCCTGGAACAGGAACGGCTGCACCGAATCGAGATCGTAGGAGAGTGAATTGTTGATGAAGTAGCCGTCGTCGATCAGCTGCTTCCACGTCGTATAGACCTTCTTCACGCGCGGATCGGTGTACGGAATCTCGCCGGCCATCAGCTTCTGATGAAACGCATTGCCGTTCAGACGCAGATCGAGGTAATCGAACCAGCCGGCCAGCGTCCACGCATCGCGGCCCGCCACTGCGATCGGCGTAATGCCGGCAGCCTTCAGCTTTTTCGCGGCGTCGAGAAACTCGTCCCAAGTTTTCGGCTCGCCCTTGATGCCGGCCTTGTCGAACAGGTCCTTGCGATAGAACATCCCCCACGAGTAGTACACGGTCGGCGCGGCATACTGCTTGCCCTTGTACGACGATGCTTCCTTCGTCGACGCATACATGTCGTTCCAGCCGTTCTTCTGCCAGTCGCCGGTCAGATCCTCGAACAGGCCGCGCTGCGCGTAATACGCCATACGCTCGCCGTCGTGCCAGTTGACGATATCGGGCGCGACAGTCGAAAGCCAACCCGGCAACTGGACCTTGTAAGCCTCTTCGTCGATGAACGACACCTTCACGTCGATGCCGGGATGCGCCTTCTTGAACTCGTCGACCACCTGCTGCCACACCGCGCGCTGGCTCGCGCCCTTGAACGCGATGTTCATCGCGAGCGTGCTCGCCTGAGCGGTGCTGACG
This sequence comes from Burkholderia sp. JPY481, assembly GCF_038900515.1. NCBI lineage: Bacteria > Pseudomonadati > Pseudomonadota > Betaproteobacteria > Burkholderiales > Burkholderiaceae > Burkholderia > Burkholderia sp. JPY481. The sequence goes on along the minus strand of NZ_JAYMRT010000011.1, from coordinate 178,863 downwards.
ACCGTGGTCCCCGCGGCAACCGCGGCCAGCGCGAGCGCCACCAGAATCTTGCGTGGTTTCAGTTTCATCCTGACTGTCTCCTTCATTCCATGGTTTTTACGTCGTTGTCGCTTCTGTTTCGAATGACTGCGTGGAATTGCCTGGGCCAGACTTCAATTACGAGCGGTAGACCGCTACCCCTTGCGGCGCCACCTCCCGGGAGCCGATCACGAATGCGTCGTCGGAAATATCGTCGAGCGTGTGGGTTCGATCGCCATAGTTGAACACATAGGTCAGTGCGCCGCGACGGCTGAAGCGCACGCTGTCGCCGAGCGCCTGGGTTTCGAGGCCCGCTTCCTGCGCGATCCGCGCGAACAGGCGCACGGTCAACGCGTCGTCGAACAGGCTCGCGAGGTAGTGGAACGCGCCGCTTCGCACGTACGCGGGATGACCGTCCGCGAAACGCGCGCGCACGTCGAATGAGGATGATGCATCGCTGTCGATGAAATCGCGCCAGTGTCGCGCGAAGCCATCGGCCGTACTGCCCTGCTGGTCCAGCACCACCGCTTCGGTCACGTTCGGCCGCATCGATTCGACGCGCCATACGCGCAGCGGCAACACCGACGTCAATGCGCCCGGCGGCAGATTCGATGGAATCCGCAGGTCGCGCGTCTTCGAGCCGGTGCGTGGGCCGAGCACGACTTGCGCGCCCGAGCGTGCGAGACGTTCGGCGAAATCGTCGGGCACGACCGGCAGCGGCGGCACGACGACGAGGCTATAGCCATCGAACGATGCATCGGCCGGCACGACATCGACGTCGAACCCGAGCGCGCGCAAAGCCGAGTAGTACTCGAACGCGAAGCGCGGATAGTGAAAATCCGCGCCCTGCGGATGAATCTCGAACAGCCACTTCGCTTCGTAGTCGTAGACAAGCGCGACTTTCGAGCGGATCGACGCATTCGCATCGGCAGTCGCGGCGAGCACCGTCTGGATTTCCGACGCCACCTGCGAGGCTTCATTGCCGCCGACGTCGAGCCGGTTATCGGGCGTATTGAGCCCCGCATGCATCTGCTCCTGCGCGAACGGCGCCTGCCGCCAGCGGAAATACGACACGCAGCCCGCGCCGTGCGCGAAAGCTTCCCAGCTCCACAGCCGCACCATGCCCGGCAGCGGCGCCGGATTCCACTGCGCCCAGTTCACCGGTCCCGGCTGCTGCTCCATCACCCACAGCGGCAGCTTCGACATGCCGCGATACACGTCGTGATTGAACGACGCGAAATCCGGATGACCGGTGCGCAACCAGCGCGCCTTGATCTCCGGCGCGAACCACTGCTCTTCGAGCGCGCCGAGCGGATAGCTGTCCCACGTCGCGACGTCGAGATCGGCCGCGACCTTGTAGTGATCGAACTCGGTGAAAAGCTGCATGAAGTTGTGCGCGACCGGCCGCCCCGGCGAATGCGAGCGAATGATCTCGACCTGCATGCGGTTGTAGCGCGCCACTTCGTCGGATGCGAAGCGCCGGTAGTCGAGCCGATGCGAAGGATGCGCCTCGGTCACGGTGCCGACCGGTGCGTCGATTTCCTCGAAGCTGCGGTACTCCATGCTCCAGAACACCGTGCCCCATGCTTCGTTCAACGCCTGGATCGTGCGATAACGCGCCTTCAGCCACTCGCGAAAGCGCGTGACCGCGGCCGGCGAATAGCTGACCACCGTGTAATGACAGCCGAATTCGTTATCGGTCTGCCAGAAAGCGACCGCCGGATGCTTGCCGTAGCGCTCGGCCACCGCCGTGCAGATACGGCGCGACGCGTCGAAATACACGGGTGACGAGAAGTCGTAATGACGCCGCGAGCCAAACGCGCGTGGGCGTCCATCGGCGCCGACCGGCAGGATATCCGGATGACGATCGATCAGCCACTTCGGCGGCGTCGCCGTCGGCGTACACATGACGACCTTCAGGCCAGCCGCGCCGAGCACGTCGACGGCGCGATCGAGCCAGCCCCAATCGTATTCGCCGGGCGCCGGCTCGATCCGGCTCCACGCGAATTCGGCAATTCGCACCTGCTCGATGCCGAGCGCTTTCATCCGGCGCGCGTCGTCTTTCCACATCGACTCGGGCCAGTGCTCCGGGTAATAACAGACTCCTAAACGCATCCCTGTGTCCCCAATGTTCTTCAAGCGTAGTGTTCGACGGATTCGAGCGACGCGGCCGCGAAGCCGTCCTCGGTAAACAGATGAGAGGCGGTACGCGGCACCCGCAGGTTCGCGCGATCGCCCGGAGCGAGGCGCGTGTTGCCCGGCGCCTTGGCGATCAGCACGGCCCCGCCGGGTTGATCGAGGTGCACGTAGCTGTGTTCGCCAAGCTGCTCGACGAGCGATACGGTGCGCGCGAGCACGCCGTCTTGCGACGCGGCCGATGCATCGACGAACTCCAGATGCTCGGGACGCACGCCAAGCGTGACCGGCTGCGCTGACTGCAAGCCCGCGCTGCTGACCGGCACGCGCACGTTCTCGCCGGTGTGATCGAGCGTGACGAGCACGCCTTGCGCATCGAGCGAGGCCACCCTGCCCGGCAGGAAATTCATTCGCGGGGAGCCGATAAAGCCGGCCACGAAGCGGCTTTTCGGGCGGTGATACAACTCGAGCGGCGCGCCGATCTGCGCGATGCTGCCGTAGCGCTCGGTGTCTTTGCCCGAATGCAGCAGCACGATCTTGTCGGCGAGCGTCATCGCTTCGATCTGATCGTGCGTCACGTAGACCACGCTCGCCTTCGCGAACTGCTTATGCAGGCGTGCGATCTCGACGCGCGTTTGTCCGCGCAAGGTTGCATCGAGATTGGACAGCGGTTCGTCGAACAGAAACACGCCGGGCTCGCGCACGATCGCGCGGCCGATCGCGACGCGCTGCCGCTGCCCGCCCGACAGCGCCTTCGGCTTGCGTTCGAGCAGTGCCTCGAGTTGCAGGATGCGCGCAGCTTCACGCACCTTGCGCTCGATTTCATCCTTCGGGGTCTTCGCTAGTTTCAGGCCGAACGCCATGTTCTCGAACACGCTCATGTGCGGAAACAGCGCATAGCTCTGGAACACCATCGCGACGCCGCGTTGCGCGGCCGGCACGTCGTTGACGATCTTCCCGCCGATCGACAGGTCGCCGTCGGTTACATCCTCCAGTCCGGCGATCATGCGCAGCAGCGTGGACTTGCCGCAGCCCGACGGGCCGAGAAACACGCAGAACTCGTTTTCGCCGATGTCCAGATCGACGTTGCGAATCACTGGCGCACCGTCGCCATACGCCTTCTGCACGCCTCGTAACGAAATGCTCGCCATTGCATCGACTCCGTGATTTAATCGGCGCGAAGTCGGAGATTAAGCGCTTAATCAGCGCGACCGAAAAATCGATCGCAAGGCGATCGTTGGGTCTGTCTCCGATATCGTTTTGTACTTGGTTCGAGGGCAGATGTTGCCGCGCCTCGCGGCGCGATGCAAATGCCGGACAGCCATCCCAAATACTGACCTTACCATGCCTACACTCAGCGAAGTCGCGCGTCATGCCGGCGTTACGCCAGCCACGGTGTCCAACGTGCTGCGCAATCGCGGCCGCGTCGGCGAAACGACCCGGCAACGCGTGCTCGATGCAGTCGCGACGCTCGGCTATCGCCCGCATCTTGCCGCCCGCGCGCTTGCCGAAGGCCGCGCGCCGACGCTTGCGCTGATGGTGTCGAGCATCGCGAATCCGTTCTATCCGGAGTTCGCGCTCGCGGTCGAACGCGCCGCGCGCGCGAGCGGCCACTTCGTGATCATCTGCAATACGAACGAGGATCCGCTGACTGGCCGCGCGTATCTCGACCAGATCGCCGGCACCTTGTCCGAAGGTGTGCTCGTGACCAACGCGAACCTCGATTTCGCCGATCTGCACAAGACCGAAGCGCGCGGCACGCCGGTCGTGCTGTGCATGTGGGAGCGGCCCAGCGAGCCGCCCGGGTTGCCGTGCGTCGCGGTCGATTTCCGGCTGGCCGGCAAACTGGCCGCCGAGCACCTGCTCGAACTCGGGCATCGGCGCATTGGTGCGATCGTCGGCAGCAAGGCCTCGGGTATTCACGCGACGCGCTACGAAGGTTTCGTCGACGCATTGCGCGCAGCCGGCGTGACGAAGAACCGCGTGCGGCACGGCCTCGACACGATCCACGGCGGCTACATTGCGGCGCGCGCGCTGCTCGAAGCCGATCCGCAACTAAGCGCGATCTTCGTGACCAACGACCTGCCCGCGCTCGGCGCAATGCACGCGGCGGCGGACCTCGGCCTGCGCGTGCCGCACGATCTGTCGGTGATCGGCATCACCGACATCCAGCTCGCGCGCGAGTCGCGTCCCGCGCTGACGACGGTGGCGGTACCGACGGTCGAGGTCGCAGGACTTGCAGTGGAACTGCTGCGCGAACTGATCGAGACGTCGTACGGACAAGCCGGACGCGCCGTCGGGGATGTGCCGGTGCACGTGCCGATGCGGATTTCGTCCGAGCCCAAACTGGTCGTGCGCGCATCGACGGCCGCGCCCCGCTCGCGTTGATGTGGCAGTAGCCGCCGCGACGCAACGTTGCGGCCGACGAGGTTCGGCCATCAACTCGCGTGACGCGGCACGCGCGCACCGACCGCCAACGCAATGCAGGCCAATACCGCGGACACCGCCGCGAACGCGACGTTCGCCCACAAATGCCCGACCCGGGTCGACAGCAGCGCTATGCCGACCGCCGGCAACGAGTTGCCGGTGTAACAGCACAGCAGATACGCCGATAGCAATTCGGCGCGTTGGTCCGCGGGCGCGATCCGGTTGACCTCCTGCAGACTGCCGCGAAACCCGAGCGCGGCTGCGATGCCACACAACGCCGTCGCCGCGCTCAGCACTACGATCGACGCGGCGACCTGCGCCCACAGCAGCAACGCCAGACTCGGCGGCAACAGCCACAGACCGGCGAACATCGCGGTGCGGGCGGCGAGTTTCGAGGTGACCATTACCGTGATCGTGCTCGCGGCGAACAGTTCGGCGACGAGCGCCCCGCTCAGCGCGGGACTGTGCAGATGCATGCTGTTCGCGATCAGATTGGGCAACAGCGCCGCGAAAAAGCCGAGCAGCGCGAAGGTCGCGAATGCGGTGACGGCAGGCACGACGAATGCCACGCGCAATCGCGCGGGTACGCCGATGCGTGGCGCGAACGACACCTGTGCAAACGTCCGGGCACGCTCCTGCACGGTTTCGCATGCGAGCGCCGCCAACGCCGCGGTGACCAGAAGCGCCAACAGATAAACAACGAACACCGTGTGCAACGGCCAGGGCGCGAATTGCGCGAGCAGTCCGGTCAGCAGCGGCCCGACTCCGAGCCCGGCCAGATTGACCGCCGCGGCAAGACGGCTGGCGGGCGCCTTATCGGCGCCGGCGTGCAATTCCGCGATCCACGCGGTCGCCGTGGCGGCACCCACGCCGATCGCAAGTCCGCTTGCCGCTCGGGCGACGAACAGCCACGTCGCATGCGTGGCGAATAGAAAGCACATCGTGCTCACGATCGCGGCTGCCAGCACCAGCAGAGTGACCGATCGACGGCCGGCCTGGTCGGATACGCGGCCGAATAAAAACAACGCGCCGAGATTGCCGATCACGTAGGTCGCGTACACGAGCGTGATCGTCAGCTCGGATAAGCCGAACCGGCGTTGATAGAGCGGATAAAGCGGCGTGACCATCGTGCTGCCCGCGTACAGAACGCCGATCACGAGCGCGGCGGCGATCAACGATTCGCGGGAGCCGAGTCGTCGCTGCCACCAATGCGAAGGCATGGGTCTCTCCGACAGGTTCACGTCCTGTCGACGCGAGCAAGTGCTGTTCCGCCGCGACCTCGCCTCTCGATTCAGCGAACACCGAAAAAGCGCCTTACGCGCCGCGAAAAGTGTTTAAAGGCCATCGTTCAGGCTTCAAATAGCTTTCAGTCGATCCAGGACTTTCCCGAAGCCCAGACGCGCTACTCCGCACCGCAACACTCGCTCAAAGCCTTACCACGCAAGGCTCACAGCCTGCACGCGGTGCGCCGCGCGGCAATTTTCCGCTTTCGCATCTCCTTGACGATCGGCTGCGCGCCTGCTGTACTAAATCAACCAAAGTGATTTAGGCGATCTCCTTCGGATCACATCGAATCGAAGCGTCATCGCCGAACGTCGAGCCCGCAGCTTTGCAGTTTCGATCTATCAGCAGTCTCACACGTCGTTGCCAATAACCGGAGGAGCGTCTCATGAATCTGAATCCCCACAGGCGTCCTGTCGCCAGGACAATCGTGTCGATGTGCGCCGCCGCAGCAGCGCTATGGTGCGCGAGCGCGAGTCAGGCCGCCGACCAGCCCGTCATCGGCCTGATCACGAAAACCGATACGAACCCGTTCTTCGTCAAGATGCGCCAGGGCGCGGACGCGGCCGCGTCGAAAGACGGCGCCAGACTGATCACGGCCGCCGGCAAGTTCGACGGCGACAACGCGAGCCAGGTCACCGCGATCGAAAACATGATGACGGCCGGCGCGAAAGCGATCCTGATCACGCCGAGCGACACCAAGGCGATCGTGCCGAGCATCAAGAAAGCGCGCGCGGCCGGCGTGATGGTCGTCGCGCTCGATACGCCGACCGACCCGCAGGACGCGACCGACGCCCTCTTCGCGACCGACAACTTCAAGGCAGGCGTGCTGATCGGCAAATATGCGAAGGCCGCGCTGAACGGCAAGCCCGCGAAGATCGCGACGCTCGACCTCGCGCCGGGCGTGTCGGTCGGCGTGCTGCGTCACAATGGCTTCCTCGAAGGCTTCGGCGTCAAGGAAGGCGATGCGTCGATCGTCTGCAGCCAGGACACGCGCGGCGATCAGGCGAAAGGCCAGACCGCGATGGAAAACTGCCTGCAGAAGGCACCCGATATCAACGTGGTCTACACGATCAACGAACCGGCCGCGGCCGGCGCGTATCGCGCGCTGAAGGCAGCGGGCAAGGACAAGGGCGTGATGATCGTGTCGATCGACGGCGGTTGCGAAGGCGTGCGCAACGTGAAGGCCGGCGCGATCGCGGCGACCTCGCAGCAGTATCCGCTGAAGATGGCCTCGCTCGGCGTCACCGCCGGCGTCGATTACGCGAAGACCGGCAAGAAAGTCTCCGGGTATCAGGACACCGGCGTCACGCTGATCACCGATAAACCGATGTCCGGTGTCGATAGCAAGGACACGAAGTTCGGCCTCGAGAACTGCTGGGGCAAGTAACACGCATGCACAGCGGCCCGTTGCGCGTCGTAGCGGGCCGCCATCTGATTCGCCGCGTGACCTTCAGGTCACGCTCATGTACCGAGGACTGCCATCATGTCGACCCCTTCCGCGCCCGCCGGCCGCCCGCGCCCGTCTTTCTCCGAGCACCTGCCGTCGCTGTCCGAAATCGGACCGCTGATCGCGCTGGTGCTGGCCTGCGGGTTCTTTATTTCGCAGAGCAGCCGCTTTCTATCGTTTCAGAACCTGTCGCTGATCCTGCAACAGACGATGGTCGTCGCGGTCATCGCGATCGGCCAGACGCTGATCGTGCTGACCGGTGGCATCGACCTGTCCTGCGGCATGGTGATGGCCTTCGGCTCGATCATCATGACCAAGTTCGCGGTCGTGCTCGGCGTGCCGCCCATTCTCGCCATCCTGTGCGGGATCGGCGCCAGCACATTGTTCGGCTTACTGAACGGTCTGTTGATCACGCGCATCAAGTTGCCGGCGTTCATCGTCACGCTCGGTACGCTGAACATCGCGTTTGCGCTCACGCAGATCTACTCGAACGCGGAAAGCGTGTCGAACCTGCCCGACGCGATCATGTTCTTCGGCAGCACGTTCAGGCTCGGACCGGCGGAAGTCACGTACGGCACCGTGCTGACGCTGCTGATGTATCTGGCCACGTGGTTCGTGCTGCGCGACACGGTGCCCGGCCGGCATCTGTACGCGCTCGGCAACAACGCCGAGGCCGCGCGGCTGATGGGCCTGTCGTCGCAGCGGATTCTGCTGATCGTCTACACGCTCGCCGGCGCGATTTATGGCATCGCCGCGCTGCTGTCGGTAGCGCGCACCGGCGTCGGCGATCCGCAGGCCGGGCAAACCGAGAACCTCGACAGCATCACCGCGGTCGTGCTCGGCGGCACGAGTCTGTTCGGCGGACGCGGGTCGATCGTCGGCACCTTGCTCGGAGCGCTGATCGTCGGCGTGTTCCGTAACGGCCTGACGCTGATCGGCGTGTCCTCGGTCTACCAGGTCTTGATCACCGGCATCCTCGTGATTCTCGCGGTCGCCGCCGATAAACTCTCGCACCGCGGCCGTTGATCCCGCACAGGAGCCTTGTCATGCTGACCTCCACCTCCCCTTCCACGTCCGCTGCGATGCCGGTTCTGCAAGCACGCGGGCTCGTCAAACGTTATGGCAACGTGACCGCGCTCGACGGTTGCGATTTCGAAGTGCTGCCCGGCGAGATCCTCGCGGTGATCGGCGACAACGGCGCCGGCAAATCGTCGCTGATCAAGGCGCTTTCCGGTGCGACGGTGCCCGACGAAGGCGAGATTCTGCTCGACGGCAAACCAGTCAAGTTCCGCAGTCCGCTCGATGCACGCGCGCAAGGCATCGAGACCGTGTACCAGGAACTCGCGGTCGCGCCGGCGATGAGCATCGCCGAAAATCTGTTTCTCGCCCGCGAATTGCTGAAGCCAGGCTGGCGCGGCTCGCTGTTCAAGATGATCGACAAGCGCCGCATGCTCGACGAAGCGACCGCGGCCATGAAAGATCTGCAAATCGGCATCCGCTCGATGCGCCAGGCGGTCGAAACGCTGTCCGGCGGCCAGCGCCAGGGCGTCGCGGTGGCACGCAGCGCGGCGTTCGCGCGCCACGTCGTGATTCTCGACGAGCCCACCGCCGCGCTCGGCGTGAAGGAAGGCAACATGGTGCTGGAACTGATCCGGCGCGTGCGCGATCGTGGTTTGCCGGTGATCCTGATCAGCCACAACATGCCGCACGTGTTCGAGATCGCCGACCGCATCCATATTCAGCGGCTCGGCCGGCGCGCGGCGCTCGTCAATACGAAGGACGTGCACATGTCGGAAGCGGTCGCGATCATGACCGGCGCGAAGGAAGCCGACGTGAAGGCAATCGCGTGACGCGCCGCTCAACCCGCTGAGCCACGAGGCCGATACACGACGATGGATACCTCCAGCCCGCGTTCGCCGGTCAAACGCACGGTCGGCTCGAATCAGGTCGGCATGCGGCAATTCAACGAGCGGATCGTGCTGCAAACGATCCGCTTGCATGGCCCCCTGCCGAAGGCCGAGGTCGGCCGGCTCACGCGTCTTTCGATGCAGACGGTGTCGATGATCGCCGATCGGTTGATCGCCGACGGCCTGCTCGAAAAACAGGCGCGCGTGCGCGGCAAGATCGGCCAGCCGTCGGTGCCGATCGCGTTGTGCGCGGACGGCGCGTACACGATCGGCATCAAGGTCGGACGCCGCAGTCTCGACGTGCTCGCGATGGACTTCGCCGGGCGCATCGTGTGCCGCGACGTGTTCGAGTATGCGTATCCCGACCCGCGAACGCTGTTCCCCGCGCTCGAGAGCAAACTCGCGCGCGTGAACCAGACGCTCGGTGCGAAGGCCGGCAAAGTGGTCGGCGTCGGCGTCGCGGCGCCGTTGTGGCTCGGCGGCTGGCGTGACTTTCTCGGCGCGCCGCCCGGCGCGCTCGAAGCCTGGAACGACATCGATCTGCGCGCACGCATCGCGGCGATAACCGGCCTGCCCGTCGAGTTCGCCAAAGACACCACGGCCGCGTGCGCGGCCGAACTCGTGATGGGCCAGGGCCGCGGCATCCACAACTTCCTGTATCTGTTCGTCGGCACGTTCATCGGCGGCGGACTCGTGATCGACGGCCGTCTGCATGGCGGTCCGCACGACAACGCGGGCGCGGTCGGTTCGATCCCGCTGCGCGAAGGCAGCGCACGCAAACCCGCGCGGCAGTTGCTGCACGCGGCATCGGGCTTCGTGCTCGAACAACTGTTCAGCGACGCGGGCGCGCCGGCCGCCGCGGCGCACGATCATCGCGCACTGTCGCCCGAGTTGTGGCGGCATACCGAGCAATGGCTCGATAGCGCGTGCCCGGCGATCGCAAACGCGCTAACCAACGCGGCCGCGCTGCTCGATCTCGAAGCCGTCGTGATCGACGGCGAGTTCGACCGGCTATTGCTGCGCGAGATCATTCGACGCACCGAGCGCGTGCTCGATCGCTTCGAATGGGAAGGGATGGTGCGGCCGCAATTGCTGGAAGGCGCGATCGGCGCCGACGCCCGCGCGATGGGCGGTGCGATTCTGCCGCTATATGCGCATTTCGCACCGGTCCATGAGCTGTTTCTGAAGCCCGCGGCATCGGAGGCGGGTTTTGATGAGCGGTAAGCGGTTCAGTGCGCGGCAACCTTCGTCGCTGCTGGCGTAGATTCCGCCGGCACCGCCGTCACGGTTTTCTGAACCGGCTTATCGAGCAACGGCTGCAACGCCGGTGCCATCGACTTCAGCAACTGCACCGCCAGCGCACTCGTGAAGTCGTAACGTGCGGCATAGGGCTCGTGCACCCACGCGGTCAGCGTGCCGTAGAAGCGGTCGCCGAGCGCGAACACGAAGGTCGCGCTGCGATTCACCTTGCGCGACTCGATCAAGCGCGCGCCCTTTGCATACACGTTCAAGCGCTGATCGCCGGTGCCGGTCTTGCCATAGACTTCGAGCGTTTCGCCGTTCGGGAACGTCATGCCTTGCGCGAGGCGCCTCGCGGTACCGCCCGTCACGACATCACGCAACAGCATCCGCACCTCGCTCGCGATCTCCGGCGACACCTGCTGCTGCGGCGCGACCACCGCGCGCCTGAAATGCGTTTCGTACGGCGTATCCTTCGCGAAGTCGATTTGCGTCAGCGTTTCGGTCGGCACCTTGTTGCCGCCGTTCGCGATCACGCCGATCAGTTGCGCGAGCGCCGCCGGACGATCGCCCGACGCGCCGATCGCCGCCGCATACGACGGCGTCAGCGACGCGAACGGATAGCCGAGCGCCTGCCACGATTTGCCGATCGCGTCGAACGCGCGCAGTTCGACCATGCGCTTGATGCGGCGATCCTGAGTTGCGTGATAGCGCGTCTTGAAGAGCCACGAGTAAGTGGACAGGCGCACGTCCTGGCTCGCGGTTTCGATCTGCGCGAGCGTCGCATCGGGATGCTTGCGCAGATAATTCAGCGTCCACAGTTCGAGCGGATGCACGCTGGAGATATACCCGCGGTCGTTCAGGTTGAAACGGTTGATGCCGTACTTGTCGTACAGATTCGCGAGGTCTTCGTCGTCGAGCATCGAAGCCGACGGCGTGTTCTTCAGCGCCGCGTACATCATCTTGTTGAACCACGCGTTCGACTGATCCGGCGCGACGCTGCGCAAAGCGGTCGCCACTTTCGGCGGCGATTTGCGCACGCCGAGCAGCAACAGCGTGATCTGCTGATCGGGCGTCTTGCCGTGGTACTTCGTGTAGAAACGCTTCATGTACACGCGGCTTTCCTGATCGGCGAAACGCGTCAGATACATCTTGCGGGTCGCCGTGTCGCCGAGCCATTCCGACGACGGCCCGGTGGTCTGCACCATTTCATAGTGAACGATATCGCGCATCAGACGCACGAACACGAGGTTCACCGAATGCTGGAACGCACGATGCACGGTCAGGATGCGGCTGTTGTCGTCGGACTCGAAGTTCGTGAAGGTCTGCGCGCCACCGCCCGTATAGAACGTTTCGCCGGGGCTCGCCGAGTATTTACGCTCGACGGCGGCGTCGAGCATCGGCCGCAGCGAATGGTCGCGCGCGTGCAGCAGATAGTCGATCGCCCAGCGCGTCAGCCGATCGTTCGGATCGGGCGTGATCGCTTTCAGCTCGACATTGCTCAGCGAGGCGTAGCGGGTGTGCAGATCGGTGACGATCTGCAGATACGTGATGACGGTGCGTAGTTTTGCGGTCGAGCCGAGGTTCAGGCGCGCGCCCGAATTGATGTCGAACGGCTGGTTCACGCTATCGGTCTGCACGCGCACGAGGTTCGCATCGCCGTGCCGCTCGAACAGTGTGAAGCTGTAGGCGATATGCGACGGGTCGTCCGACCCGCGCAGCATTTCGTAGCCGACGAGACCCGCGGCCTTCGCGCCGTCTTTGGTCGCGGCGGCGGCGAGGCGCTCGGCAACGGCCTGTTGCACGTCGTTGTTCAGCGTGCCTGTCGCCTGCACGTCGAGGCGGTCCAGTTCATAGAAACTGCGCACGCCGAGCGCGGCGAGCAGATGCGAGCGCATCGACGTCACGGCCTTGCGCGATACGAACGAGCCGAGATCCGGTGTGGTGCGCGGTGCGCGATGCAGTTCGACGTGCGCCGCGAGCGCCGCGTCGCGCAACTGCGCGGTGATCACGCCGCCACTCGCGAGCAGCCGCAGATAGCTGTCGGTCAGCCGTTCGAGTTCCGGATAGCCGCGCTGCAGGAAAAACGACGGCGCGCGCTGCGCGATCATCAGCGACAGCACTTCGCGAAACGCCAAGCCCTGGTCGGGCAGATTCGCGTCGGTCGACGGCGCCTTCAGCAGACGGTTGGTCTCGCGGAAATCGCGCCCATACCAGGCGGCGAGACCATCGCCGATCCCGTTGATTTCGCCGACGCCGGGCTGCGCGGCGAGCGGCACCGAGTTCAGATAGTGCACGACGATCTGTTCGCGCGCGGGCAGCGTTTGCGGTCCGTTCAGATAGGCGCGCACCGACGCCGACGCGATTTGCCGCAGCTTTTCTGGCGGCGTCGCGGTGCGGCCGCCCGCCGAATGACGGAATTTCTCGATCTGCGTCGCGAGCGTGCTGCCGCCCGGCGTCTGTTGATGACGATTGAAAACGCGTGCGCCCTGGTCGGCGAGCGCGCGGCTGAAGCGCCCCCAGTCGATCGCAGGATTGCGGTTCGGCTGATTCGGATCGAGCAGATAGCGGTCTTCGATGAACAGCAGCGAGTTCACGACGAGCGGCGGAATCGCGTCGAAGCTGTCGTACACGCGGCCCGGAAACTGAGCGCTGTAGAGCGGCACGCCAGTGCCGTCGAACAATTGCAGACCCGCCGTGTCTTTTTCGTCGTAAGGCAGGAACAGGCCGTCATCGGCCAGCGACAGCATGCGTTCTGAATCGCGCGCCTGCGAGCTGATTTCGAAGCCATGCTGCAACAGGCGCTGCTGAATGGCAGGCAACAGCGCGTAGCCGAGGCGCGCGTCGTACGGGCCTTTATCGGCTTGCGGAAAGCGGATGGAATGACTGGGACCGTCGGCGACCGAAAAACCGACGTCGCGGGTCAGCTCGGAAAGGTAGCGCGCCTGCAGCCGCGAGGTCTCGATCTCGATCTGCACGAGCCGCGCAATCAGCGCCATCGCGAGCAGGAAAAACGCTGCGAGGCCCCATTTGAGCCAACGCCAACCCCGCACGGTCACGGTGCTGGTCGCGCGAAGCGGAAACCGAAGCGGTGGCCGATTCATGGCTGCTCTCCCCGAGCGATGGCCAGGATGTCCAGCCTGGCTCAGTTCATATAAACCAGTGTAGCTCGGAACGAGAAACCGTCATCGGCTCAGATTGACGCGACAGTGTCGCGGCTACAACACCCGCTGGCGTCGAATGACAAAACGCGAACCGGCATGAGATATTGAAGGTCTTTCACACGAATACCAAACCGCCTTTTCGGGCGGTTTTGCCGTTCCTGGCGGCCGTCGCCGAAAGAAAGTCGCTTTTTGGCTGGCATTCTTACCGGCAACCACACGGGCGGCTGAGTGATCCGGTTGCGCCGCGGCTAAGTTCGCGTTTTCGTCTGCGCCCGTTGTATCTGCGCGCGCAACAGCGCGATGAACCGTTCCGCCGGCGGCGACAGCACGCCGCCCTTGCGCGTGACGATGCCGAAAGTCTGCGATGGCGATTTGAGCCTGACCGGCACGACGCGCAGCATCTTGTGCCGCACGAACGGCCCGGCAATCGCGCTCGGCAGCAGCGAAACGAGTTCGGCGCTGCTTTGCAGCAGCGCCACTGTCACGAAAGTGGAAGCCGTCGAAATCGGATTGTCGGGCATGTCGAGGCCGGCGAGATCCATCTCGCGTTCAAGCAGCGCATGCAGCGGCATATGTGACGGATACATGACCCAGCGATGCCCGGCGAGATCGCTCAACGTCATCTCGCGACGCGGCAACGGCGCATGCTGATACCCGACCACCACCGCCAACGGCTCGTCGCCGAGCGGGCGATACTGGTACTTCGACGGATCGGCCGCGACCGCCGCGCGGCCGACCACCAGATCGAGCCTGCCGTCGTCGAGCTGCGCGAGCATCCGCGCGCTGGTGTCCTCGACCACTTCGATCGACAGACCCGGTTGCGCCGCATGCAACTGGTTCAGCGCGGGCACTACGCAGTCGGGAATCGCGCCCATGATCGCGCCAAGCGCGAGCCGCCCGCCACGCCCCGAACGTATTTCGGCGACGTCCTGACAGAGCGCGGTGAGGTCCGACGTCACGACCCGCGCATAGCGGATCACGCAATGGCCGAGCTGGTTCGGAATCATGCCGCTTTTCGAGCGCTCGAAAAGCGGCGCGTCGAGCATCGATTCGAGCTCCTGCAGCGCCTTGCTCGCCGCCGATTGCGTCATGGACATTGCGCCGGCCGCCTTGTGCAGCGATTTGTGATCGTCGAGCGCGATCAGCAGATGCAGCTGCTTCATGCGCAGCTTCGACAGCAGGACGTTGAGCGTGTCTTTCATCGGGCAGGTGAGTCGCAAAAGCGATCACGATATGGAAACAATTCAATATACCTGCGAGGCCCGGCGCCGTATAGTCGCCGCAGGAGACATTCATCCAGTTGCGCCGCTCGTTTGCGGGCTCGAGCGCAATCCTTCCATCCCAACACGGACCACATCGCCATGAGCCAAGCGTCACACTCCCCCGCCCTGCGCGGCGTCTTCCCCGTCGTACCGACGATCTTCGACGACGCCGGCCGCCTCGACCTCGAAGGCCAGAAGCGCTGCCTCGATTTCATGATCGATGCCGGCTCGAACGGCCTGTGCATTCTCGCGAACTTCTCCGAGCAGTTCGCGCTGTCCGACGACGAGCGCAGCACACTGATGCATGTCGCGCTCGAACACGTCGCGGGCCGTGTGCCGGTGATCGTCACGACCACGCACTTCAGCTCGTACCAGTGCGCGGAGCGCAGCCGCGCCGCGCAGGCCGCGGGCGCCGCGATGGTGATGGTGATGCCGCCGTATCACGGCGCGACGATCCGCATCGGCGAGCGCGGCATCCACGAGTTCTATCGCACGGTGTCCGATGCGATCCAGATTCCGATCATGATCCAGGATGCGCCGGTCAGCGGCACGCCGCTGTCCGCGCCGTTCCTCGCCCGCATGGCGCGCGAGATCGACAACGTGTCGTACTTCAAGATCGAAACGCCGCAGGCCGCCAACAAGCTGCGCGAGCTGATCGAACTGGGCGGCGACGCGATCGTCGGTCCGTGGGACGGCGAGGAAGCAATCACGCTGATGGCCGATCTCGATGCTGGCGCGACCGGCTCGATGACGGGCGGCGGTTATGCCGATGGCATCCGCCTGATCGTCGATGCCTATGCGGCCGGCGATACCGAGGCCGCCGCCGCGCACTATCAGCAGTGGCTGCCGCTGATCAACTACGAGAACCGCCAGGGCGGCCTCGCATCGTGCAAGGCGCTGATGAAGGAAGGCGGCGTGATCGGTTCGGACGCGGTGCGTCATCCGCTGCCGCAGATGCATCCGGCGACGCGCGAAGGGCTGTTGAAGATCGCGCGCCGGCTCGATCCGCTGGTGTTGCGCTGGGGTCGATAACACGCGTTGAAATGCAGCGGGGCGCCCGCCGACGTGCGGGCTTGCGCGGGCTGGACGGCGACACGCGATTGCCGCTAACCTAGGGCGTGTCCACGCGCTCGCGCCCCATGCAAAGTTTCTACGAAGCCACCGTCACTCGCTCCTCCGCCTATGCGCCGCTCAACGGTCGACGCAGTGCGCACGTCTGCATCATCGGCGGCGGACTCGCGGGACTCTCCACCGCGTTGGGACTCGCCGAGCGCGGCGTCGAAGACGTCGTCGTACTCGAAGCGCAGCAGGTCGGCTACGGCGCATCGGGACGCAATGGCGGCTTCGTGTTCGGCGGCTATAGCCTCGATTGCGCCGACCTGCTGAAGACGCTTGGGCCCGCACGCGCGCGCGAACTCTACGCGCTGACCACCGACGCGGTCGAGCTGATGCGCAAGCGCATTGCGCGCTACCGGATCGATTGCGATGCAACCGATGCCGGCGTGATCCTCGCAAACTGGTTCGACGAACCGGCACGTCTCGAAGCGCAACGGCGTCTGATGCGCGATTCGTTCGGTGTCGACTGGGAACCGATCCCTGCCGACCAACTCGCCGCGCAACTGAAAACGAGCCGCTATCACGGCGGACTGTTCGAGCGCAACGCGTTCCATTTTCATCCGCTCAAATACGTCCTCGGCGTCGCCGCGGCGGCCGCGCAAGCGGGCGTGACGATCCACGAGCGCTCGCCGGTCGTCGGCTTGCGGCGCGACGGCGCGGGCTTCGTCGTCGAGACTCAGCAAGGTGCGCTCGACGCCCGTCATGTCGTGATGGCGGGCGGCGGCTATGCGCGCAACGTGTACGCGCGCGTCGAGCGCGCGGTGCTGCCGATCGCCACCTACGTGATGGCGACCGAGCCGCTCGGCGAACGCTTGCACGATGCGATCGCGACGCGCGCCGCGGTCTACGACACCCGCTTCGCATTCGACTACTACCGGCCGCTGCCCGACACGCGCATCCTGTGGGGCGGCCGCATCTCGGTGCGTGATCGCGAGCCCGAGGCAATCGCGCGTCTGTTGCGGCAGGACTTGCTGAAGGTCTATCCGCAGCTGCGCGACGTACGCATCGAGCATGCGTGGGGCGGACTGATGAGCTACGCGCGGCACAAGATGCCGCAGATCGGCCAGAGCACGGATGGCGTCTGGTACGCGGTCGGTTTCGGCGGACACGGCATGGCGCCGACCACGGTGTCGGGCGAACTGCTGGCGGCGGCGATCTCCGGTGAACGGCCGGTGCCCGATGCATTCGCGAGCTTCGGCCTCACGCGCACGTACGGCGCGCTCGGTCTCGCGGCCGCGCAGCTCACGTACACCGCGATGCAAACACGCGACGCCCTCGCCGCGCGCCGCCGGCCCGCGCGACCGGTCGCGTAAGCGCCACCCGGGCTCCTTCGAAATACCTGCACCGATGCCCGAGACCCGCGCCAGAGGCCCATTTCGCCATGCTAGAATGCGCCGTCACTGCCGCTCGAAACCACAATGAAAAAGGGAAGCAAGGCCGCCGAGCCTGATACCAACGGCATCGTGTCCGGCGCACCACACGCCGACGCGCGACGTACCGACACCAAGCGAGCCGACGCCCGGCGTGTTGAAGGCCGGCGTGCGGACGCCCCACGCAAATACGATCCCGAGCAGACGAAGCGCAACATCCTCGACGTCGCGACCCAGGAGTTCTCCGCGATGGGACTGACGGGCGCGCGCGTCGATGCGATCGCGGAGCGCACGAACACCACCAAGCGCATGCTGTACTACTACTTCGGCAGCAAGGAAGGGTTGTACCAGGCGGTGCTGGAAAAGGTGTATGGAGACATTCGCGCGCTCGAACAGGATCTGCACATCAGCGAACTCGATCCGGTCGAAGGCATGCGCGCGCTGGTCGAATTCACGTTCGACTACCACGACCGGCAACGCGACTTCGTGCGCCTCGTGACCATCGAAAACATTCACGGCGCGAAGTACGTCGAGCAGGTCAAGACGTTCAAAGGACGCAACGTCACCGTGATTCACACGATCGAAGATCTGCTCGCGCGCGGCATCGCGGCCGGCCAGTTCCGCAGCGACATCGATCCGATCGATCTGCATCTGATGATCAGCTCGCTGTGCTTTCATCGCGTGGGCAACCGGCATACGTTCGGCACCGCGTTCGGGCGCGATCCGTCGCATCCTCGATTGCGCGCGCGGCATCGGGCGATGATCGTCGATGCGATCTTGCGGTTCGTGAAGAAGGACGACTGACGCCGGTTGCTTAGCGACCGGCTGAAAAGGAAACGGGATGTGGTGAAAGCCACATCCCGTTTTTTTTGTCGCTTCGACACCCGTCACCTGAAGCGACGTCTCAACAGGAAGCCTTAATCCGCCAGCACGATCCGCTTGATATCGCCGACGATGAAGATATACGACAGCGCGCCGATCAACGCGATGACACCGATGAACACCAGCGCACCGACGAACGAACCGGTCGCCGCGACGATCAGACCCACCACCAGCGGCGTCACGATACCCGCCAGATTCGCGGCGAAGTTGAAGATGCCGCCGGTCACGCCGAGCAGGCCCTCGGGCGCGATATCCGACACCAGCGTCCAGCCGAGCGCGGCCATACCCTGCGCGAAGAACGCCACCGACAGAATCGCGATCACGACGACGTTGCTCTCTACGTAGTTAGCGAGAATGATCGTCGACGCGAGCAGCAGACCGGCGATGATCGGCAGTTTGCGCGCGACGTTCGGCGATTTGCCGCGACGCAGCAGCCAGTCGGAGAACACACCGCCGAACATCACGCCGATCGACGCCGCAATGAACGGCATGATCGCGAAGAAGCCGATCTTCAGCCACGCCATGTGACGCTCGGTGGCGAGATACGTCGGGAACCACGTGAGGAAGAACACCAGCGTCGAATTGCCCGCGAACTGGCCGAGACAGATGCCGGTCAGCTGACGATGCTTGAGCAGCTGGCCAATCGTGCGCCATTGGAAGCCGCTCGTCTTCGATGCGGCCGTATCGGCTGCACCCGCGACATCCTTGTGGCGTTGCGTGAGACCGCCGCCCGCCTCGATATAGTCGAGTTCTTCCTGATTCGCCGACGGATGATCGCGCGGCTCGCGATACATCAGCCACCACACCACGCCAAACGCGATACCGACGCCGCCAACCACGAGGAACAGCGAGCGCCACCCGAACGCGCCCATCAGCATGAACAGGAACGGGCTGAAAAACGCGAGGCCGATATATTCGCCGACCGTGTAGGTGCCGGTCGCCATCGCACGTTCGCTTTGCGGAAACCACGTAGCGACCACGCGGCTATTGGTCGGGAAGCACGGCGCTTCCGAAACGCCAAGGCCGAGACGGAACGCGAACAGGCCGGCGATGCCACCCACGAGCCCTTGCGCGAGCGTGCACAGCGACCAGAACGTCATCGACAGGAAGTACGTGAGCTTGCTGCCGAAGCGGTCGAGAAACAGGCCGCCCGGAATCTGCGAAGCCACGTAGCTCCACGAAAACACAGAGAACAGCAGGCCCATCAGCGCGGCGTTGATGCCGAGCTCCTTCGTCAACTGCGGCGCCGCGATGCCCAGAATGGTGCGGTCGAGATAGTTGATCATCGTGCCGACTGCGAGCAGTCCGAGGATCTGATAACGGGCTCTCGAACGGCGCGCGGGGCTTGCCGTCTTGCTCTGCGCGGGCGATCCCGCGGAACTGGATTGGAACGATTGCGTCATGTCGTACTGGTCTCCTCGATCAGCTTGGATGCCGGTCTCTACGCGGCCGGTTAGCGTTGCAACAGCGATTGAAAATGGGTGTAGACGCGCTCGGCGTCCGGCTCGAGGCCCGTAAAAATGCGCATCGCGTCGACCGCCTGGTAGACCGCCATGCCGCCGCCGCTCAGCGTGCGGCAGCCGAGCGCCTCGGCCGCCTGCAGCAGCGCTGTGCGAATCGGGAAATAGACGATGTCGGCAACCCACAGGTCGCGGTGCAGCAACTCGGCCGGCAGCGGCAGGCCGGGCATTTTGGCCATGCCGGTCGGCGTCGCGTGAATCAGTCCTTGCGCGGCGGCGAGCGATTCTTCGAGCGAGGTGCCCGCGCTGACCTTGGCTTTCGGGAAACGCGCCTGCAATTCGTCGGCGAGCGATTGCGCGCGGGCGGCATCGACGTCGAACAGCGTCAGCGACTGCGCGCCCATGTTCAGCGCCGCGTGCGCGACCGCCGCGCCGGCTCCGCCGGCGCCCAGCTGCACGACGCGCTCCAGCGACACGTCCGGCAGGCCGCGCTGGAACGCGCGCGCGAAGCCGGACCAGTCGGTGTTGTGACCGATACGCTTGCCGTCCTTGAACAGCACGGTGTTGACCGCGCCGAGCGCGCGGGCGTCATCGGACAGTTCATCGAGCAGCGGAATTACCGCCTGCTTGCAGGGATAGGTAATGTTCAGGCCGTTGTAACCCATCCGTTCGGCCGCGGTCAGCAGCTCCGGCAGCGCGGCGGAATCGAGCTTCTGCGCATCGAGATCGATGCGTCGATACACGTAATGCAGACCGAGTTTGCTGCCCTCTTCCTCGTGCATTGCGGGCGTGAGCGAACCGCTGATGCCCGAGCCGATCAGTCCGACCAGAAAGGACTGGGGCGTGGCCCGCAAACTCGCCTGCGCATTGGCCAACGCGGTGATCTGCGCGTCGGTCCGGGGATTTTCCTGTGTGTTCGCTTGAGTGTTCATTTCGCCGCCCTATTCTTAAGAATCGTCGCCATCCGTTCCAGCGCGAGCACATAACCCTGCGTGCCGCAGCCAACGATGATCGCGTCCGCCACCGCCGACACGTACGAGTGATGCCGGAACGCTTCGCGCCTATGCACGTTCGAGATATGCACCTCGATGACGGGCTTTTCGATCGCCGTCAGCGCGTCGGCGATTGCAACCGACGTATGTGTGTACGCGGCCGGATTGATCACGATGCCGTCGACCTTGGTGCGCGCCGCGTGCAGCCAGTCGATCAGTTGATGCTCGGCGTTCGACTGGCAGAAGTCGATCGCGAGGTCGAGGCGCTCGCCCGCGTCGCGGCACAGCTTCGCGACGTCGTCGAGCGTTTCCGAGCCGTAGATGGCCGGCTCGCGCGTGCCCAGCAGATTGAGGTTCGGTCCGTTCAGGACCAGTACGGAGGCAAAGCTCATGACAACGACTCCCACAAAATGAAGCGCGACTCGAACCGCTGCTCTCGCGACGGTTCTTCGACGCATGACGAAGTGTGCGCTCATCGGCCGTCGCCGTCATTCGGGGTTTCTACGAATTTGTACCATCTAGTTAGTTTGTATAGACTGGCGAAACTCCCGGCTAATGTGGGGTATTCTGGTCTGCGTCTTGCTGCAGTGCGTAACGAAATAGCTCATTTGCGCATTGCAGCAAGCCCGGCAGGCCGCGCCCAAAGGCGCGCCGCAGCGGTTTGTCTGCTTGTTTCCCTTTCGTTTGTCCGTCTTTGCAGGAGCCGTTCATGCAACGTTCGATAGCCACCGTGTCGATAAGCGGCACCCTCGTCGAGAAGCTGAGCGCGATCCGCGCGGCAGGCTTCGAAGGTGTCGAAATCTTTGAGAACGACCTGCTGTATTTCGACGGCTCGCCGGCCGACGTGCGCCGCATCGCCGACGACCTCGGCCTGAAGATCATGCTGTTCCAGCCGTTTCGCGATTTCGACGGCGTCAGTCCCGAGCGGCTCGAGCGCAACCTCGATCGCGCGAAGCGCAAGTTCGACGTGATGCACGAGCTGGGCACGGACCGGATCCTCGTGTGCAGCAACGTGTCGCCCGAGACGATCTGCGACGACTCACTGATGATCGACCAGTTGGGCGCGCTGGCGCGCGCGGCCGAAGCGGCCGGCGTAATCGCCGGTTACGAGGCGCTCGCCTGGGGCAAGCACGTGAAGACGTACCGCCACGCGTGGAAACTCGTCGACGCCGTGAACCATCCGAGCCTCGGGCTCGTACTCGACAGCTTTCATACGCTGTCGCTGAACGACACGCTCGACGCGATCGCCGAGATTCCGGGCGAGCGCATCGCGTTCGTGCAGATCGCAGACGCGCCGAAGCTCGCGATGGACGTGCTCGAATGGAGCCGCCACTACCGCTGCTTCCCCGGCCAGGGCGACTTCGATCTCGCGAACTTCACCGCGCAGGTCGTCAAGGCCGGCTATAAGGGCCCGCTCTCGCTGGAAATCTTCAACGACGGCTTTCGCGCCGCCCCCACCACGATCACGGCCGCCGATGGCCATCGCTCGCTGTTGTTCCTCGAAGAGCAAACTCGCGCGCTGCTCGAAGGGCAGCAGCCGCAGAAGACATCGGGCGACCTGTACCGCTCGCCCGCCGCACCCGCGCACGTCGGCTATCAGTTCCTCGAATTCGCGGTCGATCACACCACCCGCGCGCAGCTCGCCGACTGGCTCGGCAAGCTGCGCTTTCGCCAGGCCGGCCAGCATCGTTCGAAGGACGTGACGCTGTATCAGCACGGCGCGGCATCCATCGTGCTGAACGCCGAGCCCGATTCGTTCGCGAACGCGTTTTTCCAGCAGCATGGCTTGTCGCTGTGCGCATCGGCGTTTCGTGTCGACGACGCGAGCCAGGCATTCGAGCGCGCCGCCGGCTTCGGCTACACGCCGTTCTCCGGCCAAATCGGGCCGAATGAGCGCGTGCTGCCGGCCGTGCAGGCACCGGATGGGAGCCTGAACTATTTCGTCGACGAAACGCCGGATCAGCCCACGCTGTTCGAGGCCGATTTCGTGCTGACTGACATCAACGGGCCGACCGAGGTGGGACCGCTCGAGCGCATCGACCACGTGTGCCTGTCGGTGCCGGCGAGTGCGCTCGATACGTGGGTGCTGTTTCTGCGCACCGCGTTCGGCTTCCAGGCCGAGCCGGGCGTGCTCGTGCCCGATCCGTACGGCCTCGTGCGCAGCCGCGCGCTGCGCAGCGCCGACGGCTCGGTGCGGATCGCACTGAATGCATCGGTGGATCGCCATACCGCGGTAGCCGAGGCGCTGCACATGTATCACGGTTCCGGACTGAACCACGTCGCTTTCAGTACCGGCGACATCTTCAGCGCGATCCCCGAGTTCGTCGCCGACGGCGTGCCGATCCTGCGCATTCCGCGCAATTACTACGACGACCTCGCGGCCCGCTACGCGCTGTCCGACACGCTGCTCGAAGCGATGCGCGCGAACAATATCCTGTACGACCGCGACGAACGCGGCGGCGAGTTTTTCCACGCTTATACGGAGCAACTCGACCAGCGCTTCTTCCTCGAAATCGTCGAGCGGCGCGGTGGTTATGACGGCTATGGCGCGGCCAATGCGGCGGTGCGGCTCGCGGCTCAGGCACAGCGCCGCAAGTAGCGGGCAGGCAGACACCCGAGGCGGCGGCTTCGTCATTGAAAAGTTGCCGCGTCGATACGGATTTCGTCTTCTCAGGCACGCGATTTGCGCCCCCAACGGGCAGATTCGCCGTCTCGATATAATGGCGGCTGTTTTGCGGTCCAGCCCGCGCGACGCGTGGACCCTCGGCCGAATCGCCGAATCAACGCCAGGAGAGATATGAAGAAGTTCGCTGCAGTCCTGTCCCTTTCGCTGCTTCTCAACGCTTGCGCGTATTTCCAGAAAGACCCCGATTCCGGCGAACCCGTCACGGACACGACGACGCAGCGTTCGGTCGACGACGTCGTCGCCTGTCTGACGCAGTTGGCCAATCACCACAACGCCGCGTTCAAGTCGACCGGGATCCCGCAAGGCCAGATGCTCGACTTTGGCGACTCGAACATCATCAAGGTACGCAGTGACAATGGCGCGACAACTTACCGTTTCTATGCGGGCAAGCGTCATGTAAGCAACCTGTGGATCGAATCGGCAGCCAAAACCTGCGCGCCATAAGGCTTTATGGCGCAAAAAACCGAAGTTGCGGGCGCCGGAATTTGATCCATTGCAACGTTCATGTCACGGTGTTACAGGACAATGGAGTCTTAAGAATCGTTTAAGACTTCGTCCGCAACATCCCCGGACATGTCCCCGCACGAGGTGCGCTCCATGAACCAGCCCGAACCGAATACCAACGAAACGCCGGCCAAGCGGCCCACTATCCTGCGCCGTCTGTTGAGCCATCACGAACTCGCGACGCTGCTGCTGTTGTTGCACGCACCGATCGATGCATCCGCAAAACCCGAAATTCCGCAGCTTTACGAAGCAGGTCTCGTCGAGACCGTTTCGAACGACGCGGGCAGCTCGCATATCCGCCTCACGTCCGAGGGTAATGCGGTGTTGCGGGGGCTTGGGGTGAAGTAAAGGACGACCATCGTAAAGATTTGAGGCCGCGGCAACGGTCGACGTTGCCGCGGCCTTTTTTCATTCAAGCCTCTCAAGCCTGCCACACCCCATACCCCGCCTCGCGCAACCCGATCGCCAGCTCCACTTCCATATCCTGCGCGCCGCGGTAAGGCATCGGGTTGAACACTTCGTACAGTTCGGGCATCAGACGCAAACCATAGTCGCGCACATATCGGTTGGCTTGAATGCCTGCCTTGTGCCGATCGAAGCGCAAGTCCGGGTCGAGCCCGGTCATGCCGACGTACACGCACGGCTTGTCGAAACGGTAATCGGGATTCGCGCGACGAAAGCGCGCCTCATTCCACACCTGGTCGTCGAGCGCGACGACGTACACGTAATAGTGATGCCCGCGAGCCGCCATCACACGCCCGATGCCGCTCAGCCGCGCAGCGTGCCGTGCAGCAACATCCGGTATTCGGTCGGTGTGACGCCGACGGTCGCCTTGAATTGCCGCGTGAACGCGCTGTGATCGGTGTAGCCGCAACGCGCGGCGACGTCGGTGACCTTGTCATGCGAAACCAGCAGCGCGGTCGCCGCATCGAGCCGCGTTTTCAGCAGCACCTGGCGCGGCGTCAGATGAAACACCTTGTGAAAGTAGCGCTCCAACTGCGCGACCGACATGTCCGCCATCGCCGCAAGCTGCTTCAGGTTCAGCGGCTGCACGTAATTCTCCTGGATCGACTGCACGACGGCGGCGAGCCGGCTGTAGGCCGGGTGGCTGCTTTCGTCGGCTTTCAGATCGCGGGAGATGCCGGCGAGGCCGACCACCTTGCCGCTCGCATCGCGCAACGGCTGTTTGCAGGTCAGGCACCAGCCCGGTTGACGGCCCGGATACAGATGCAATTCGAGCTGATCGAGCATCTGGTTGCCGACGCCGATGATCGCCTTGTCCTGCGCGGTATAGATGCGCCCGAAGCGGCGCGGAAACACGTCTTCCGCGGTCTTGCCGAGCAGCGCCGCCTTTTCCTTGAAGCCGCAACGCGAGGCCAGCGTGCGGTTCACGAGCGCGTAACGCGCGTCCGCGTCCTTCACGAAGAACACGACGTCCGGCATTGCATCGAATACCGGCTCGAGCAACCTGAAATGCGACAGCATGCCGGACAGCGTCGTATCGTCCGGTTCGAGCGGATGAGCCAGCGTGTTCATCGTGCGGTTCCGTTGGTGCGGCCTGGTTGATTGCGTTGGGTTGCGTTCGCGGATCGCTGCGCGGTGCGGCCGGGCAGCCTGCTCGTGCAGTTGATAGCGATCGATTATAGAGCCGCGCGCCGCGCGCCAATATCCGCCGAGGGTAAGCGCGGAGCCGTCATGGCGCCGCTGTCGGCGGCTCAGCGGCGCTCATCAGCGTGCCAATTTGCGCCGGGCTAAATGGCGGACGTGCCGCAGCGGCCGGCCAGCCGAAGTACAGGCTCGCGGCCGCGCCGCAGATGCGCCCCTGGCAAGGGCCCATGCCGCAGCGCGTCTGCAGCTTCGCGTCACGCCAGTCGGCGCAGCGGCGCACCTCGCCGACGCTCACGTCCTCGCAACGGCACAGCAGCGTCGCGTCGGCGGGCGGCGTGCGAGCCGCCTCGCCCAATGCGAACGACGCCGCGACGCGCGCGCCAAAGCCCCGCCAGCGCGCGCGCTGCAGAACGAGCGCCGTCAGCGCGGCGCGCTGGGCCGCCGCCGCGCCGCTCGCCACGAGCCCGGCGATCTCGCCTTCCGCGCAAGCGAGTTCCGCGCCGCCGACGCCTGTGCACTCGCCCGCCGCATAAACGCGCTCGAGCGAGGTGCGCTGCCCAGCGTCGACGACGATTTCACCCGCGTCGTTAATCGCGCAGCCGAGCGCCTGGGCAAGCGTGACGTTGGGCAGCAGTCCGTAGCCGCACGCGAGGCGGTCGCAGTCGAGCGTCTCGTCGCGCTCGCCGCGCCGGATCGTCACCTGCTGCACGCGCTCGGCACCGCGGGCTTCGCGCACGATGCTGCCGGTCCAGTAGCGCAGTCCCGCGAAACCGCGCGTGAGGCTGATCGCCTGACGCAGCTTCGCAGGCTCGCGCAGCAGCGACACGCCGAAACGCGCGACCTCGGCCGCCGATGCCTGTTCGACCACCGCGATCACATGCGCGCCGGCCTCTCGCGCGGTGGCCAGCGCGGCCATCAGCAGCGGGCCGCTGCCGGCGATCACGATGCGTTCGCCGCGCACCGGCATGCCGCCTTTGATCAGCGCCTGCAATGCGCCCGCGCCGGTTACGCCGGGCAAGGTCCAGCCGGGAAACGGCAGAAGACGCTCGCGCGCGCCGGTCGCGAGAATCAGTCTGTCGTAGGTGATCGACACGCCGCCGTGTTCGGCGGATTCGAGCAGCAAAGCTTGCGCGCCGAGCGGCGCGACCACGCGCGTCGATGGCCAGTAAGTGAAGTTTTGCTGCGATTGCAACGCTGCGAGTAACGCATGCAGCGGCGCTTGCGGCGGATAGGTGGGCCCCTGGCGCCAGATCTGGCCGCCGGCGCGCGGGTTGTCATCGATCTGCGCGACCGTCGCGCCTGCCTGCGCCGCCGCTCGCGCGGCATTCAGCCCGGCCGGACCACCGCCGATCACCACGATGTCGAAGTGCTGCGTCATGCGTCTACGGTCCCGTTTCGTGTCTGCACGCGCTGGCCGTCGCGGCACAGCGTCTGGCACGCGAGCACGTACGCGAGTCCGTCGATCGTCACGCGGCACTCCTGACACACGCCCATCCCGCACAACGCGTCGCGCGGCTCGCCTGTGACCGAAAGACGCGAGCCGCGGATACCCGCCATAGCGAGCGCCGCGGCCACGGTCGTACCGGGTTTCACTTCGATGCAGCAACCATCGACCGTCAAACGGATGCTAGCCGCGTCAGTGTCAGTCATGGGACACCTGTTCAGCAAAACGGACCGGCAGATAAGGTTCGAACGGAATCGGCGCGGCGTGGCCCGCGATCTGCGCCGCGAGGAGTTTCGCGGTCGCAAGTGAGGTCGTTACGCCCAGTCCTTCGTGACCGACCGCAAGCCATACGCGGGACGTGGAACCAGCGCCAAATTCGGGTGCAAACTCGCCGGCCGGTCCGATTAGCGGCAGGCCGTCCGGAGACGCGGCACGAAAGCCCGTCCACGCTCGGACGCCGCTGAGCGTCGGCAACGCCGGCAGATATTGCGCTGCACGTTGTAGCATCTGCGCGAGCACGGGCATCTCGACGGCGGGATCGGTCGTTTCGAACTGGCGCGACGAGCCGATCAGCAATTGCCCGGTCGGACGCGGCTGCGCGTTGAACGCGACCGACGTGCCGGTCGCGTGATGTGCGCTCTTGACGTAGCCGAGCTCCAGCAGTTGATGACGGATGAGCCCCGGGTAGCGGTCGGTGATCAGCAGATGGCCTTTCTTCGGCTGCATCGGCAGCGACGGCAGCAATTGCGCCGCGCCGATGCCGTTCGCGACGATCACCTGCGCCGCGCTGATGCGCTCGCCGCTCGCCAGCGTCACACCACCCGCATCGATCGACGTGACCTGCGCACCGAGCCGCACGCCGATGTTCGCCGCGTGCGGCGATCGGGCGAGCAGCCATTCGGCGGCGGTCGGCGCATACACGATGCTGTCGTGCTCGATGCGCAAGCCGCCGGCCATCGATGGCGCGAGCGCCGGTTCGCAGGCGCGCAACCCGGCTGCGTCGATCAGTTGCGCGGCAACGCCTTGGCTCTCAAACGCCGCATGCATTGTGCGCGCGGCTTGCCATTCTTCGTCGTCGGCTGCGACCCACAGTGTGCCGCAGCGCGCGAACGCGTCGCGCGCGCGAAGCTGCGGCGCGAGTTCGAGCCACAGCTCGCGCGAATAACGGCTCAGTGCGAATTCCGCGGGCGAGTCGTTCATCACGACGATATGGCCCATGCCGGCCGCCGTCGCGCCGCCGCCGATGCGCTGCGCGTCGAGCACGTCGACACGCAGGCCGAGCGCGGCCAGTTCCGCCGCGCACGCGGCACCGACGATACCCGCTCCGATGATCAGCGCGTCCCGGCTCATGCGGTCCGGATACCCCACGCAAACGGATCGCGCTCATCGAAACACAGACGCCCCTCGGCCATGATGTGCGCGTGACCGGTGATGGTCGGAATCACGCGGACGCCGTCGTGAACGCCATCGCCCGCGGCGCGATAGCTCGCCTCGAACACGCTGCCGATGATGCTCTCCTGGCGCCACACCGCGCCTTCGGCGAGCTTGCCGTCGGCCGCGAGGCACGCAACCTTCGCGCTGGTGCCGGTGCCACACGGCGAGCGGTCGTACGCATTGCCCGGACACAGCACGAAGCTGCGGCTGTCGAGGCCCTCGCGCGAGCCCGGTCCGAACAGCTCGATATGGTCGATCAGCGCGCCGTTCGCGCCGGTGATGTTCTGTGCGATCAGCGCGTCGCGAATCGCCGAGCTGAAAGCCGTCAGGCTCGCGATGTTCGCGGCTTCGAGCTCGTGCCCATGCTCGGCCACGAGGAAAAACCAGTTGCCGCCCCAGCCGATGTCGCCGGTCAGCACGCCATAGCCAGGCACGTCGACCTGCACGGCCTTGCGGTGGCGATACGCGGGCACGTTGCGCACCGCGACGCCGCCGTCTTCGTTCAGCGTCGCCTCCACCACGCCGACCGGCGTTTCGATCCGGTGCCGTCCCGGCCCGATCCGCCCCATGTGCGCGAGCGACACGACGAGCCCGATCGTGCCGTGACCGCACATGCCGAGATAGCCGACGTTGTTGAAGAAGATCACGCCGGCCGCGCAGCTAGGATCGTCGGGCTCGCAGAGCAGCGCGCCGACCACCACGTCCGAACCCCGTGGTTCGGTGACGATGCCGGCGCGCCAGTCGTCGAAGCGGGTGCGGAAAACGTCGAGCCGTTGCGCGAGCGTGCCGCCGCCCAGATCCGGGCCACCCGACACCACGAGGCGGGTAGGCTCACCGCCGGTGTGCGAGTCGATGATGTTGAGGGTTTTCATGTCGCCCATGGTAGGAATCGCGGGCAGGTGGGTCTTGGTGCGCGTGCGCGCGGATTGAGACGATTTCGGCATACCGGGACGATGTGTGATCCGCCGCGCGCGCGGCGTGCGGAACGTCCCGCTATTCGGTATCGGCGTCGACAAACATCACTCCGAACCCGGCACCGAACGCCGCTGGCCAGCCCGACAGCCTATAACGCGGATTTCAGCATATACCCGGCCGACTGCAAATCTTCATTCGCTGAGCACGTGGTCACCGACCCGCAGCAACCGGTAGCCGCTCCTGTATACAGGCTGCAGCCGGAAACCGTTACGCGGCTCGATCGCGAGCAACAGACGCAGCCGCGACACGTGACTGTCGATGGTCCGCGTGTATTCGCGCAACTCGCGGCCCCACACCGTCGCGAAGATATGGTCGCGCGACATCACGCGATCGATATTGGAAAAGAGCAGCACCGCGATCCGGTACTGCGTGGGCGACAACGGTACCGGCTCGCCATGCAGCGCGACCGCCCGGCGATGCGTGTCAAAGCGATAAGGGCCGATCTCGAAGCACGTCGCGGCGCTGAAGCTCACCGGGTAAGCGCGCCGCAGCAGCGCCGCGACTCGCGCGCGAAACTCGGCGTCCCGCAACGGCAACGCGAGGTATTCGTCGGCGCCGCCAGTGAGCGCGCGCACCATGCTTTCCTCCGACCTGTCGTTCGACACGAACATGATCGGCACATGCTCGCCCGCCACGACGCGCATCGAGCGCAACAGGTCCGCTCCGGCGGGCCGCGTATCCTGCCAGTCGAGCACCAGCAGATCCATGGTGGAGTGCACGAGCGATTTCGACATCGCGCGGCCGTCGTCATACGCGGCGCAGAAATGGCCGGCTCTCACCAGCATTGATTTAATGGACTGACGCATGACCGGGTCACGCTGAAGGACAGCAACGCGCATGGAATGACTCTCGAAAAGGACTCGCGGGCCATTCTCCGGGGCGCACCCCGGTCCCTCCCTTCGGAGCATTCCGAATTTCGGCGCTTTCTTCGCCCAACTGGGCGCTTCCGCGGCACTTCCGCTTTCATCCTGTAAAATTCGCGCCGGCCTCCGTCGTCAGCGCGCCCGCCCTATCCGGACGGCGCGCCCGTGTCCCGTGCTCTACCCAGCGCCTGCCACACTTCTCGCCCGACGACCGCCGTATGTCCACGCGTGACCCGCGTGGCTCCCAATTCAACAAAAGACATGGCAATGCAAGCAACAAATCTGGGTGGAGCACAGGCTGTCACCCCACGCCCGCTTGGGCACAGCGATTACAAGACACTCGGTCTCGCCGCGCTCGGCGGAGCGCTCGAGTTCTACGACTTCATCATCTTCGTTTTCTTCGCGCCCGCGATCGGCCAGCTGTTCTTCCCGGCGGCGATGCCGGACTGGCTGCGCCAGGTACAGACTTTCGGCATTTTCGCGGCCGGTTATCTGGCGCGGCCGCTCGGCGGCATCATCATGGCGCACTTCGGCGACCTGTTCGGCCGCAAGCGCATGTTCACGCTGAGCGTGCTGCTGATGTCGGTGCCGACGCTGCTGATGGGCCTGATGCCCACCTACGCGAGCATCGGCGTGCTCGCGCCGGTGCTGCTGCTGCTGTTCCGCGTGATGCAGGGCGCGGCGGTCGGCGGCGAAGTGCCGGGCGCATGGGTGTTCGTGTCCGAGCATGTGCCCGGGCGGCACGTCGGCTACGCGTGCGGCACGCTGACGGCCGGCCTCACCGCCGGCATTCTGCTCGGCTCGCTGATCGCGTCGGCGGTCAATCGCCATTTCACGCCGGCCGATATTTCCGAGTTTGCGTGGCGTATTCCGTTCCTCATCGGCGGCGTGTTCGGCATGTTCTCGGTCTACCTGCGCCGCTGGCTGCACGAGACGCCGGTGTTCGCCGAGCTGAAGCAGCGCAAGGCGATCGCCGCGGAAGTGCCGCTGAAGGCCGTACTGCGCGATCACGGCCGCGCGGTGATCGTGTCGATGCTGCTCACGTGGATGCTGTCGGCGGCGATCGTCGTCGTGATCCTGATGACGCCGACGCTGCTGCAAAAGCAATTCCACATCGAGCCGGCTACCGCGCTGCTCGCGAACTGTGTCGCGACGCTGTGCCTGACGATCGGCTGCGTGATGGCGGGTTCGATCGCCGGACGGTTTGGCGCGGGTCGCACGATTTTCGTCGGCGGCGTAGCGCTTGCGATTACGTACTACGTGATGTTTCGCCAGTTGACCGTCGACACGTCCCTGCTCGTGCCGCTGTACGCACTCGCCGGGCTGTTCGTCGGCGTGATCGGCGCGATTCCGCTCGTGATGGTCCGCGGATTCCCGCCGGTCGTGCGCTTCTCGGGCATCTCGTTCTCGTACAATGTCGCGTACGCGGTGTTCGGCGGTCTGACGCCGATCGCCGTTTCGCTGATGATGAAGTCGAACCCGCTGGCCGCGCCGCTGTACGTCGCGGCCATCTGCGTGCTGGGCGCACTGACCACGCTGTTCATCAAGGACGCGCCGCAGGGGCGTTAAGCCGACGCCGCATCTCGCTTCGTCGATCCGCATCCAGCGTGTCGACGAAGCGCCCCGCGACGGCGCGGTTTTCGACGCGCCGTCACTCGTACGGGCGACATCCATACTTCACGCCGCGCCGAAACGTGGCACGCTGCATCGGGCATACGATGCAGTCATGAACTCATCCAAATCCTCCTTTTCGCCCACCCTCGGCCGCGTTCTCGCGACCGTCAGCGTCGGCTTCGTGGTCACTCAACTCGACGTGACCATCGTCAATATCGCGCTGCCGCGAATCGGCGCGGATCTGCACGCGAACGTCGCGGGACTGCAATGGGTCGTCGATGCGTACACGCTCGCGTTCGCCGTGCTGATGCTGTCGGCCGGCGCGCTCGGCGACCGCTTCGGCGCGCGGCGCATGTACGCGTGCGGAATCGTGCTGTTCGCGCTGGCGTCGCTGGCCTGCGGACTCGCGCTCGACGCGCCGATGCTGGTCGCCGCGCGCGCGGTGCAAGGCATCGGCGCGGCCGCGATGCTGCCGAATTCGCTCGCGCTGCTCAATCAATCGTTCGGCCACGACCCGAAGCTGCGCGCACGCGCGGTCGGCCTGTGGACCGCGTCCGGCGCGATTTCGATCGCGGCGGGGCCGGTGGCCGGCGGTCTGCTGATCGCCGCGTTCGGCTGGCGCAGCATCTTCCTCGTCAATCTGCCGATCTGCGCGGCCGGCCTGCTCGCGACGCTGCTGTGGATTCCGCGTCCGCAAACCGCGCAGCGCCGCGCGCCCGCCGCCGCTCGCGGCAACACCGGCGCGACGCCGCGCGGCATCGATCTCGGCGGCCAGGGTCTCGCGATCGTCGCGCTGACCGCGTTCGTCGGCGCGGTGATCGAATGGCGGCCGCTCGGGCTCGCGCATCCGCTGGTCGCCGGCGGCTTCGTGCTGGCGCTGCTGGCGGCGGTCGCGTTCGTGTTCGTCGAAGCGCGCGTCGCGAGCCCGATGCTGCCGCTGTCGCTGTTCGGCACGCGCACGTTCAGCGCCGCGGTGCTGTTCGGTATCTGCGTGAACCTGACGTATTACGGCATGGTATTCGTGCTGAGCCTTTACCTGCAGCGCGTGCGTGGCTACACGCCGCTGCAGGCGGGCCTCGCGTTCCTGCCGCTGACGGGCGGCTTCCTGGTCTCGAACGTCGCGAGCGGCTGGGTGATCGGCCGCCTCGGGGTGCGCGTGCCGATGATCCTCGGCGCGATCACGGCCGGTCTCGGCTACGGCCTGCTGCATCTCGTCGATGCCGACACGCCGCTGATCGGCCTGCTGCTGCCGTTTTTGCTGATTCCGTCAGGCATGGGGCTCGCGGTGCCGGCGATGACGACGGCGGTGCTCGCCTCGACCGAAGCGCGGCGCGCGGGCACGGCGTCGGCGGTATTGAACACGGCGCGCCAGGCCGGCGGCGCGGTGGGCGTGGCGGCGTTCGGGGCGCTCGCGGGCGGCGCGGCCGCGACCCAGATCGTGCCGGGGATGCAGGCGGCGACGGCTATTTCGGTGGGATTGCTGGTGCTGGGTCTCGTGCTTGCGTGCTTCGTGCATCCGGAGCCGCACGCGACGGCGTCGTCTGCGCGCGGGGCGAGAGCCGCGAGTAAGTAAGCGGTGTGGGTAACGCAGGCGCCTACAGCGACGCCTCCTGAATCGTGCCGGTATCGATTGCGCGCTCGATCAGGCCTTCGTCGCGCGCCTTGGCGATCGCATCGGCGACCAGTTTCTCCGGGTCCTCGATCTCCGCCTTCAGCGTGCCGATGAATCCGGACGCATCCAGAACCACCAGCGTCTTCGCAGAATCGGCGAGGCTGATGATTACGCGATGCGGCGTCGCCCCTTCGCCGAGACTCGCGCACAGTTGCGTGAGCTTGCCGCCGATCATTTGCTCGAAGTTCTGAATCATCATCTGCTCCCTTGAATGGCGCGGATTGGAACCCTGCTGGTAGCAGGATCCGGGCCGCGCCCTACAGGCCGCCGAGTCCGCTGCGCGGCGCGCGCGCGTTGTCGACGCTCAGACGCCCCGCGCCGGTGACGAACAGCAGCAGGAAACCGCCCGCGATTCCGATGTTCTTCCAGAAATGAATCACCATGTCGTGCTGCAGCGCAGGGTCGGTGATATTCCAGAAGTCGTGGCCGAGCACCGCGGTCGCGACCGTATACACCGCCATGATCAGCGCGAGCGGTCGCACCTTGAAGCCGATCACGAGCAGCAGGCCACCGAGCACCTCGACCGCGGTTGCGATCGGCGCGGCGATCTGCACGAACGGCACGCCCTTCGAATGCAGGTAGCCGACGAAGCCCGCATAGCCCAGCAGCTTCATCACCCCGCTCCACAGGAACAGCACGGAAAGCGCAAGACGGGCGATGAAAATAATGCCGAAATCGACGGGACGCGACATGGGGGACTCCTGTAATGAATAAGCAGCAGACCCGAATAGACGGGCTCAGTTCCCCGCCTCGCCCCTGAGCATATGTGCAATGGCGACGATTTCCAAGCCCGCTCAGGCTGGTGGATAGGTGGCGACCTCGATCAGGTTGCCGTCCGGATCGCGGCAATACACCGAGGTCATCTTGCCGCGCGCGCCGTCGCGCTCCACCGGCCCCGCCTCGATCGCGACGCCTTGCGCGAGCCAGTGCGCCTTGACTTCGTCCGGGCTCGCGGTGGTCACGAAGCACAGGTCGGCCGTGCCCGGCACCACCTCGCGCGACGTGAACCAGACGACGGTATCGGCCGACGCGGGACGCAGATTGATCTTCTGATTGCCGTAGGTCATCGCCACGCGCATGCCGCTGCGCGACATGAACTCGGTGCGTTGCATGCCGAGCATCCGCGCGTACCAGGCCGCGCTCGCTTCGACGTCAGCGACGTTCAGAACGAGATGATCGAGACCGTCTAGCTGGAAGCTCATGGTTTTGTCCCGATGAAGCGGGGAAGGTGGCCGCGACTATGCGCGCGGTGCGTCCGGCGCGAGCAACACGCCCTTCGTGAACACGAAGCAACCGTAGCCGCGCTCTTCGCCGGTCGCGATCACGCAGTATGCGCGGCGCGCACGCTCGTAAAACGCGAATCGCTCGATCGACACGAAGGGCACCTCGCGCCCCTCTCCCTCATTGACCTCGGCTTGCGCTTCGCGCTGCACGGCGGGAATCGTCTGCGGCTCGCCCACCACTTCCATGCGCGACGCGGGATGCTCGATGAAGGTGTCGAGCGGCAGCACCGACAGCACCGCGCGGATCGCGCGCGGCGAACTGACGCCGTCGAGCCGCAGCGGCCTGCCGAGCACGGTATCGCGCGCGACCGCGTCGGCCGGGAAGTTGGCGTCGCAGATCACGAGCTCGTCGCCGTGGCCCATCGAGCGCAGTGCGTGGAGGATATCGGCGTTCAGTAGCGGGTCCAGATTTTTCAGCACGGGGTCTCCTGGTCGTTCGGTTGGGAACATGCCGCGGCGGTGAGGTCGTGCGTGTCACGCGTCATCAGCACGACGATCGATTGTAGCAAGCGCGTCGCGGGTCTTGCGGCGCTGCGCTCGCACCGCATTGCCAGCGCAGCCATCCGACCAGAGCGAGCAGCACGAGCCCCGCGCCGCCGAGCACCGGCTCGCGCCAGCCGAACAGTGCGATGAACATGAACGCCCGCGCGCCGCCGAGCAGCGCAAAACCGGCGATCGCGCTCGATAACGCATCGAACGCGGCCGCGACGCGCAGCAACGCGAGATGGACTTGGGCGGGCCTGGCAGCGGCGGGGTCGTGCATGATCGTCTCCGTGAAAAGCGCCTCAGGCGGCGCCAGGGGTTTCGTCGAGGAAACCGGTGACCGCTTGCAAGCGTCCATGCGCGTCCACCACGCCGAAGTCCGAGCCCTTCACGATCGCCTCGCCAGCGGGCGTCGTCAGCGCCCACGAGAAGCGCAGACGATTCGCGAACCCGTCGACGTCGGTCGTACGGCGAAACGTGTGATGCGGAAAGCGCTCGTGCACCGCGCGGATCATCGCGTCGATGCCATCGTGGCCCGCCCCCGCCAGCAGCGGGTCGCGATAGTCGGCGTCGGCGCTCCACGTGGCCGCGATCAACTCGCGACGACGCGCGCCATCGGTCTCGTTCCAGGTGTCGAAATAACGGTCGATCAGATCGGTATGTGCATTCATCTCAAACTCCTCAATTGGCAGGACTGAGCGCTTCGCGCGTCATACGCATCGCATGCGGCGGGCTCGGAGTGAAGATTGACGGTTCGCGTGCACTGCGTCGATTACGTGGGAGGTAATCAAGCGGATGCAGCGTCGCTGTCACGCAGCGTCTTTCACTGTCCTTCACGCCAAATAGGCCATCCGGCCGAGTCGTCAAGAAACCTTTGCATCGCTAACCTCACGAAGCCTGCCGATGACTTCGCGAGGCGGGCAATGCAATGAACGGGAGGACGGCTTGGACCGCTTTATCGAGACACTTTTTTCGCTTGCACGACCGTATCCTCAAGGATACAATCATCCGCAGTTCGAAACACCGCGCGCGTACACGATCAACTGCACCGAGGAGTTCGATCGTTGGCTTCACGGCCTCACCGACCTCAAGGCCAAGGCGCAAATTCTCGTGCGAATCCGGCGCGCGGAACGCGGACTTTTCGGCGACGCGAAGTTGCTGGAAAACGGCGTGTTCGAGATGCGCATCGATTGCGGCCCGGGTTACCGGGTCTACTACGCGCGCGAGGGGCGCATGATGTATCTGCTGCTGTGCGGGGGTATCAAGTCCACGCAGCAGGCCGATATCAGGCATGCCGGAACAATGTGGGCAACCATCAGAAAGGAACGGTCATGAGCAAAATCAAAACGGCGCGCTTCGACGCATCGAAGTACCTCGACAACGACGAGATGGTCGCGGCCTATCTGAACGCCGCGCTCGACCAGGGCGACTCCGACCTGCTGCTCGCCGCCATTGCGGACATCGCCAAGGCACGCGGCATCACGAAGATCGCCGCGGCAGCGGGCCTGGGCCGCGAAAGCCTGTACAAGACACTCGCGCCCGGCTCCAAGCCACGCATGGACACGGTCCTCAAGCTGGCGGGTGCGATCGGCGTCAAATTCACCGCCGTGCCGCTGCGCATGGCCGCCGCCTGAGCCGGGCGCGGCGCTGGCCAGTGCGTCGCGCGAATTCACGCGTGGCGGCCGGGGCCGGCGCAATCGTTGGTGTGAAGCGACGGTATCGGCCGCACGTCGCGTTGGTTGAAATTGGCGGGGCATTACCTCTCAGGTAATCGATTGCCTGCACGCTTTGACTATCATCGGTGGCATGAACACACTCTCTATCGCACAAACGGCTTCGTCATCCCCGTCGAGAGGCACTCGGGCGGTCGGCGAACTTCTCCGCGAATGGCGGCAACGGCGGCGCATGAGTCAGCTGCTGCTCGCCACGGAGGCCGACATTTCGACGCGCCATCTGAGCTTTGTCGAATCGGGGCGCGCACTACCGAGCCGGGAAATGGTCATGCATCTCGCCGAGCGTCTCGACGTGCCATTGCGCGCGCGCAATGCCCTGCTCGTCGCGGCCGGTTACGCGCCGCTGTTCCGCGAACGTCCGCTCTCCGACCCGCAGCTCTCCGCCGCGCGCGAAGCCGTCGAACTGGTCCTCAAGGGACACGAGCCCTACCCGGCCCTCGCGATCGACCGGCATTGGACCATCGTCGCGACCAACAATGCGCTTGCGCCGTTGTTGAGCGGCGCGAGCCCCGAACTGCTCAAGCCGCCGGTCAACGCGCTGCGCCTGAGCCTGCATCCGCAAGGCATCGCGGCGTCGATCATCAACTGGCATGCATGGCGCGAGCATGTGCTGGCCCGGCTGCAACGGCAGATCGACGTCAGCGGCGACGACACGCTGAGCGCGCTGCGCGACGAACTGGCCGGCTATCCCGCGCCGCCGGGTGCCGACGCCTCGATGCCGGACGATGCCGTCCTCAACCAGATCGCCGTGCCATTGCGGCTGCGCACACCGCTTGGCGTGCTGTCGTTTTTCAGCACTACCACGGTGTTCGGCACGCCGGTGGACGTTACGCTGTCGGAACTCGCTATCGAGGCGTTCTTTCCAGCGGATCAGCAAACCGCGGCGGCGCTGCGCGAGTTTGCCGAACACCAGCGCGGCTAGTCTCTCGCGCACCCCGTCCGCCCGACCCAGCACGAACCAAGTGATATGTCCGTCAACGCCGACACCCTGCTCATCCGCCAACTCGGACCCGCCGACCGGGACGCCTATTTCCAGCTTCGTCTGCGCGGGCTGAAGGCGCATCCCGCTTCGTTCGGACAAAGCTACGATGAAGCGCTCGCGAAAGGCCCCGCGCAGCATGACGCGACGTTGCTGGGCTCGGAGGCGGAAGGCTCGTTCCTGCTTGGCGCGTATGCATCGGCGGATGCTCCGTTGATCGGCGTCGTCGGTCTGCGGCGCAACCAGGCTCACAAGGAACGTCACAAGGCGAACGTGGTCGGCATGTATGTCGCACAGGAAGCGGCTGGTCGTGGGGTCGGGCGTGCGCTGCTCAGCGAGTTGTTGACGCGCGCGGCGCGCGTCGACGGTTTGCGGCAGGTGCAACTGACCGTGGGTAGCCGCAACGACGCGGCGCGCAAACTGTATGAATCGCTCGGCTTTCGCAAATATGGGTGCGAAGTCGGCGCGTTGGACGTCAACGGCGTATTCCACGACGAGGATCTGATGGCGAGATTCCTCGCATAGCGCTCACCTGCGGCCGATTCCGGTGCCTCGGCAAGGTTGTAAATATCAGCGCTCAATGCAGCAACATCTGTCAGGCATCCTGCACGGCTCTGGCTCGTCGCCGTCTTCGTCGGCAACGTAATCTGCACACGTTTGCGACCGCTTTTCGATCTCGGGGCCGAATGCATCCGCCGGTCCGCCTGCCCATCAGCAATCGAGCCGTTACAAATCCCGCCCCAGTTTGCATAGTTGTAACTGGGGGCGCATCAACCCGTTACACCCCTCATCCGTCCCTCACACGCCATGAAAGACGAGTATTTATTACCGTCTTTTCCATCGCTTTCCATTTCCTTTCCAATTCAAAACGAATTTACCGATGGCCTCGCGGCCCGAATGCGCGGCCGGGACAAGCGCGCTAGATTCCCGCGCAGCAAGGGTTTTCATGGATTAGAGGCGACTCTCGGAAGGCTAAAAACCCAGTTGGCATCATTCATTACAACGACGTGAAAAACTTACCGAAAAATGGTGTGGCTTTTTGAGATATTTTTTTGTGAAGGGATTGATTTCTGGTTTTACCCTTCATACAAT
Source organism: Burkholderia sp. JPY481 (assembly GCF_038900515.1). NCBI lineage: Bacteria > Pseudomonadati > Pseudomonadota > Betaproteobacteria > Burkholderiales > Burkholderiaceae > Burkholderia > Burkholderia sp. JPY481. Next base: position 139,789 of record NZ_JAYMRT010000011.1, on the reverse strand, counting down.
TCGTCCCGAGCTGTTACGAAATGTAACGTCTTGTATCAAATGTTCGCTGCCTGTAGCAGGTAGCAACATGTAGCCGGAGGCAGCGTTTCCGGCGAGGCAGAAAAGACATAACGGCGCAAAGCCGACATAGAAATTCGGGGCTTCGGAAACAGAGAAAATGGACCGTAGCAGCGAGACGCTGGATTCAATCCGCGAGATCAATTTGTCTTACATCATGCTCGCGCAACGTATGTTGCGCGAGGACAAACCGGTCGGAATGTTCCGGCTGGGACTGTCGTCGGAACTGGCTGATTTGCTTGCCGGGCTGTCGCTCGCGCAAATCGTCAAGCTGGCCTCTTCCGACCAGCTTTTGTGCTTCTTCCGCTTCAACGACCACGCGATGCTGTCGGCGTTGACGCAAACGACGAAGCACGCCGCAGTTGCACCGACCCACACGGCGATTCTGCTTGCGGGCCAGCCCGCCGAGCAATTTGCCTGATCGAGATGACTGCAATGCTCAAGCGAAGCCTGACCGAAGATGCACAGGAAGTATTTCGCGCGATCGCACTGATCGAGCTCGGCGCCCGCATGCAGGTGCTAGAGAGCGAGCTCACGCTGTCGCGCGACCGTATGATCCGCCTGTATCGTGAGGTCAAGGGCGTATCGCCGCCCAAGGGCATGCTGCCGTTTTCGGCGGACTGGTATATGACGTGGCTCGCGAACATTCACGCGTCGCTGTTCTACAACACGTACCTGTTCCTGAAGAACGAAGCGCGCTGCTCGCATCTGGATGCGCTGACCAAGGGATATCGGTTGTATCTCGAGCACTGTCAGCACAGCGAAACCGAGCCGGTGCTCGATCTGACGCGCGCGTGGACGCTCGTGCGTTTCTTCGACGCGGACATCCTGCAGCTGACCAAGTGCTGCCGCTGTACCGGCAAGTTCGTCGCGCATAAGCACGACCTGCAGCACAACGTCGTGTGCGGCGCGTGCCAGCCGCCGTCGCGTGCCGGCAAGACGAAGAAGGCAGCCGCCGCGCGCCGGGAAGCGCTCGGTGCGGCACAGGCCGCGCAGGCCGCCTGACCGCTCGAGGCGCCCGTCGCGAGACGCGGCCAACCCGTTTCAAACCGAAGCTCACGTGGATCCGCGCAGTGATTGAACTGCGCGGATTTTTTTTCGCCTTCGCGCCGGGCCAACCGGCGTTCAAATGAATCTTCGCCGCCGGTCAGCTCAACCGGCCAGCCCCACCGTCTGGACGACGAGCCACAGATTCGCGGCACTGATCACAACAAATAGCGTCCACACGAGCAGGCGCGTCGGCAGCGTGTTGGCGAATTCGCCCATCAGCGAACGGTCGCTCGTCATGCGGATCAGCGGATAAAGTGCGAACGGCAGTTGCAGGCTCAGCACGACCTGACTCGCGACGAGCAGTTGACCGACCGCGCCATTGCCGAGCATTCGCACGCCGATCAGCGCCGGAATCAGCGCGAGCGCTCGCGTGATGAAGCGCCGCTGCCAGCACGGAATCTTCATCTTCAGGAAGCCTTCCATGATGACCTGCCCCGCCACGGTGCCGGTGAACGTCGAGCTTTGTCCCGACGCGAGCAGCGTGATCGCGAACAGGAACGCGGCGAAGCCGGTGCCGACGATTGGCGCTAGCAGCCGGTAGGCGTCCTCGATCTGCGTGACCTGGTTGTGGCCCGTCGCATGAAACGCGGCGGCCGCGAGAATCAGGATCGCCATGTTGATCAGCGCCGCGAGCACGAGCGATGCGATCGTGTCGATACGCGACATGCCGATCGCCGAGCGGATGCTGGCCGAATCGCGCTTCACCGCGCGCGTCTGTACGATGGACGAGTGCAGATACAGGTTGTGCGGCATCACCGTCGCGCCGAGAATGCCGATCGCGAGATACATCGGCTCGCGCGAATTCAACGCCTGCCACGACGGAATCAGCCCTTGCGCGACCGACGGCCAATGCGGCCTGACGAGCGCAAGCTCGATGATGTAGCCGACGCCGATCGTCGCGATCAGGCCGAGCATGATCGCTTCGAGATCGCGAAAATTCTTGCCCTTCAGGCCGAGCACGATCAGCGTGTCGAACGCGGTGAGCAACACGCCGGTGGTCAGCGAGCAGTTGAACAGCAGATGAAACGCAAGCGCGCCGCCGAGCACTTCGGCGAGATCGCAGGCGATGATCGACAGCTCCGCGAGCAGCCAGTGCGCACGCGCGACGCCCGGCGAATAGCGCGTGCTCGACAGTTGCGCGAGGTCGCGCCCGGTCGCGATACCGAGCCGCATGCTCAGGCATTGCAGCGCCATCGCCGCGAGGCTCGACAGCAGCACGACGAATAGCAGACTGTAGCCGAAGCGCGAACCGGCTTCGATCGCGGTGGCCCAGTTGCCCGGGTCCATATAGCCGATCGATATCAGCAGGCCGGGCCCCGCGAATTGCAGAATCTTCTTCCAGAACGGCGCGCCCGCGGAGACGGCGACCGAGCCCTGGACCTCGGACGGACAGAACGGCGCTGTGGCGGTTGTAGGTAGTTTGAACAGCAAGCCGGAAATCTCTCGAGAGGAATCGACGCGACGCCTCGGGCGGGCGTCGCAAACGGCCTCAAGTGTACAGAGAAACCTCCGGCAATGTCCCGCTCAGCGCGTAGCGGCCGACGTCGCGCACGCGGTAGTCGAGCGGATCGTGCAGCGTGTGCACGCGCGCGTTGCGCCAGAAACGATCGAGCGCGAGCGGCGCATGAGTCGCGCGTGCGCCGCAGGCGTCGAAAAGCTTTTCGCCGATGTCGAGCGCCGCCCGATGCGCGACGATCTTCGCTTCCGATGTTGCGAGCGCGACCCGCGCACGGCTCTCGGCATCGAGCGTTGCGCGTTGCTGCCACGCTTCGTCGAGCGCGTTTGCGGCGCGCTCGGCCAGCGCCGCGGCGCTGACCGTCTGGATATGCATTTCGCCGAAGCGCTGGATCAGGTAGGGGTCGTCGGTCGCTTTGGCGACGCCGGACGCGATCCACGGCCGGCCATGTTCGTGCACGTACGCTCGCGCTTCTTCGAGCGCGCCCTGCGCGATCCCGACGAACAGATTGGTCAGCACCTGTTGCGAGATCAGCGTGCGCAGGCTCGCGTGCGGCGTGTCGGGTCGTTCGAGCACCTCTTGCGGCTCGACCCTGACCCGCGCGAACGACACGCTGCCGCTGTCGGTCTGCCGCTGGCCGATCGGGTCCCAGTCATCGTGAACGGTGATGCCTTCGCGCGTGGTCGGCACCGCCGCGAATACGGGTTTGCCGGTCGATGGATCGTGCGCGGACACGGTCATCATCTGCGAGCCGCGCGTACCGGAACAGAAGCCTTTCTCGCCGTCGAGCAGGTAGCCGCCATCGTGCGTCGATGTAGCAACGAGACGCGCATCCAGTGGATTCACCGCATTGCCCCACCACCAGCGATGCTCGACGGTGCCGCGCAGATATTTCTCGCGCTGCCGTGAATTGCCCCACAGGTCGATGCTGACCACCTGCAGACAGGTGAAGCCGACCAGATGCGCGAGCGCGCTATCGACGCGCGCAAGCTCACGCACCACGTCGTAGATCGCGGACCAGCGCGCGCCCGCGCCGCCGAATTCGCGCGGCACGGCGAGCGTCAGCAGGCCCGCGTCGGCGATCCACTGCTTCTGCTGCGCGGCGTGACCGCCTTCGCGATCGCGCTGCGCGGCGCTCGCGCGCAACGCGGCGAGCAGTGTGGTGAGGTCGCGCGCGCAATCCTGATGCTGCTGCTCGCGAAACTGCTCGATGCCGTCATGCACGAAAGTCACTGGCTTGCCCTAGGTTCGTCGTTGGCTGGATCGGACGATGATAGGGAGCCGCGCGCACGTGGTCTACGAAGCGATTTGCACAAGGAAAGCGCGAAAAACGATTTGCATGAAAAACGCCGGGCGGCGCTTGCGCGCGGCCCGGCGTGATTGATGAGCTTGATGAAGCGCTTGCTACAGGTTAGTAATTCAGCGCTTCGCCACTTGCTGTGGCGCCGAAACGGCTGCAGCTTCAGCCGCGGAACCGGAGGCACCGACCGGCACCGGCACCGCCCCCACCGCCGTACTCCCCGCCGTCACATCGCCCCAACCGCCACCGAGCGCGCGAATCAGATTCACGGTTGCAACAGCCTGCGTGCCCGCCAGATGGCTCGCCTGCAATTGCGACTGCAGCACCTGCCGCTCACCATCGATCACGTCGAGATAGCTGACAGCGCCCTCCGTGTACTGCGTGCGCGACAGATGCGCGGCGCGCTGCGATGCCTCGACCGCGTCGTTCTGCTCGCGCATCTGATCGTCGAGCAAACGCAGATCGGCGAGATTGTCTTCGACTTCACGGAACGCCACGAGCACCTGCTGGCGATATTGAGCGACGTCCTCGTCGTACTTCGAACGCGCCTGAGCGAGATTGGCCTTGCGACGGCCGCCGTCGAAGATCGGCATCGTCAGCGCGGTACCTACGGCCGGACCGAGGATGAACGCGCGGCTAGACCACATGAACAGATCGCCGAGCGTCGCGGATTCAAAGCCGAACGCACCGGTGATGTCGAGCTTCGGGAAGAACGCCGACTTCGCGAGCCCGACGCGGGCATTCGCTGCCTGCATCGCGCGTTCGGCCGCTGCGATGTCAGGCCTGCGTTCGAGCAGCGCCGACGGCAAACCGGCCGGCACGCGCACCGTCACCAGCGCGAGCGGTTGTTCCGCGAACGTGAAATCCGCGGGCGGCTTGCCGAGCAGAATCGCGAGGCTATGCTCGGAGGCCGCCCGCTGCCGCGCGACGCCGACCGCATCGGCACGCGCGCTGGCGAGCTCGTTACGCGAACGCGACAGATCCAGCTCGCTGATATCGCCTTCCTTGAAGCGCCGCTGGACGAGCTTCAGCGTCTCCTCGCGCAACGCGACGGTGCGGCGGTACAGCTCCTGGTCCGTGTCGAGCTCGCGCAACTGGAAGTAGTTCTGCGCGACGTCGGCCTGCAACGACAGCTGCACCGAACGGAACAGCGCTTCGCTCTGCTGCTCGTCCGAACGCGCCGCGTTCACGTTCGAGCTGACGCGCCCGAACAGATCCGCTTCATACGATGCGCCGACCTGCGCGCGCCAGATCGTGCCGGTCGTGCCGCCCGCACTGTCCGGCTGGAATTGCGATGCCGCCGACGCGCGTTCGCGCGTCGGGCCGAAGCCCGCGTCGAGCTTCGGGAACCAGTCGGACTTCGCGGCCTGCGTGACCGCGCGTGCCTGCTGCACGCGCGCGGCCGCGGCCTTCAGGTCCTGGTTCGCCGCGGCAGCTTGTTCTTCGAGCGCGTCGAGTTGCGGGTCGCCGAACACCTTCCACCATTCGCCGCGCAGCGCATTGTCGGCGGGTTCGGCCGGCTTCCACGTGCCGTTGTTTTGTGCCGCCCCGGCCGAACCAGGCGCCGCGCCCGACGCCGCCGCAGCCGACGTCTTCACCGCGGGCGCTTCCTTGAACGCCGCCGGCGTATCGACGTCGGGACGCTTGTACGTCGGCTCGACCGAGCAAGCGGCCAGCAGCGCAATCAGCAAACCGCTCGCGGCCGCGCGGCCCCATCCGCGCAAGGATGCAAAGCGAGATTCAAAGCGTTTCATTGTTGTTTTCTCCTCAGGCGTCCGTAACGGGCGCGCCATAGCGCGGCGCATCCTTCTGCGCGACGTGTATCGTCCCGCCCGCGAGCGAACGCAGCACCACATAGAACACCGGCGTCAGCATCAGGCCGAACAGCGTGACGCCGAGCATGCCGAAGAACACCGCGACGCCCATCGCGTGACGCATCTCCGAGCCCGCGCCGCTCGACAGCACCAGCGGCACCACGCCCATGATGAAAGCGATCGACGTCATCAGAATCGGCCGCAGACGCAGACGGCTCGCTTCGATCGCGGCCTGCAGCGGACTGCGTCCATCGTGTTCGAGCTCACGCGCGAACTCGACGATCAGAATCGCGTTCTTCGCCGACAAGCCCACCAGCACCATCAAACCGATCTGCGTGAAGATGTTGTTGTCGCCGCCGGTGAGCCACACGCCGGTCAGCGCGGACAGCACGCTCATCGGCACGATCAGGATCACCGCGAGCGGCAGCGTCAGGCTTTCGTACAACGCCGCGAGCACGAGGAACACGAGCAGCACGCTGATCGGGAACACCCACAGGCCCGCGTTGCCGGCGAGGATCTGCTGATACGTGAGGTCGGTCCATTCGAGCTTCACGCCGCGCGGCAGCACTTCGGCGGCCACGCGCTCGGCCGCGGCCTGCGCCTGTCCCGACGAGAAGCCGGGCGCCGGGCCGCCGTTGATGTCGGCCGCCGTGTAGCCGTTGTAGCGCACCACCATCTCCGGCCCGTAGGTCGGTGTCACCGTGACGAGCGACGACAACGGCACCATCTCGCCCGCCGCGTTGCGCGTCTTCAGTTGCAGGATGTCGTCGGCGCGTTGACGGAACGGCGCATCCGCCTGCACACGCACCTGATACACGCGGCCGAAACGGTTGAAGTCGTTCACGTACAGCGAGCCCAGGTAAATCTGCATCGTGTCGAACACGTCCGTGACCGGCACGCCGAGCTGCTTCGCCTTCACGCGATCGAGATCGACGTTCAGTTGCGGCACGTTGATCTGATAGCTGGAGAATGTCGGCCCAAGTTCGGGCGTTTGCGCCGCGCGCTTCACGAATGCTTCGGCAGCTTTGTTCAGTTCGGCGTAGCCGACCGCGCCGTGATCCTCGAGCTGCATCTTGAAGCCACCGAGCGTGCCGAGCCCGAGCACCGGCGGTGGCGGAAACACCGCGACGAACGAGTCCTTGATCGCGCCGTACTGCTGGTTCAATGCACCGGCAATCGCGCCCGCCGACAGCTTCTTGTCGCCGCGATCCTTGAACGGCTTCAGCGTGACGAACACGATGCCCGCGCTCGAACTATTCGTGAAGCCATTCACCGACAGACCCGGGAACGCCACCGCGCTTTCGACGCCCTGCTGCTTCAGCGCGATCGAACTCATATCGCGGATCACCTTCTCCGTGCGATCGAGCGACGCACCGTTCGGCAACTGCGCGAATGCGATCAGATACTCCTTGTCCTGCGCGGGCACGAAGCCGCCCGGCACGATCCGCGCCATCAATACGGTTGCACCGACGAGGATCGCGTACACCGCGAGCATCGCGCCCTTGCGGCGCAGCACACCGGTCACGCCGCGGCCATAGGCTTCCGAACCACGATGAAAGACCTTGTTGAAACGCTTGAAGAAGCCGCCGAGCACACGGTTCATCACACGCGTCAGCCAGTCCTCCTTCTCGCCGTGGCTGCGCAACAGCAGCGCGGACAACGCCGGCGACAGCGTCAGCGAATTGAACGCCGAGATCACCGTCGAGATCGCGATGGTCATCGCGAACTGCTTGTAGAACTGGCCCGTGAGACCCGTCATGAACGCGAGCGGCACGAACACGGCGACGAGCGTCAGCGCAATCGCGATGATCGGCCCGCTCACTTCGCGCATCGCCTTGTAGGTCGCATCGCGCGCACTGAGCCCGCTTTCGATGTTGCGCTCGACGTTCTCCACCACGACGATCGCATCGTCGACGACGATACCGATCGCGAGCACCATGCCGAACAACGACAACGCGTTGATCGAGAAACCGAACGCCAGCAGCAGCGAGAACGTGCCGACGATCGACACCGGCACCGCGATCAACGGGATGATCGACGCGCGCCACGTCTGCAGGAACACGATCACGACGATCACGACCAGCGCGATCGCTTCGAGCAGCGTGTGGATCACCGCCTCGATACTCGAACGCACGAACTGCGTCGGGTCGTAGACGATCCGGTATTCGACGCCGGCCGGCATGTCTACCGCGAGCTCCTTCATAGCCGCGCGCACCTGCTCCGAAATCGCGAGCGAGTTCGCGCCCGGCGCCTGATTGATCGCGAGCGCAACCGCGGGCTTGTTGTCGAGCAACGAACGCAGGCCGTATTCCGACGCCGCGAGCTCAATCCGCGCGATATCACGCAGATAGGTCACGCCGCCATCGGGCGCGGTCTTCACGATGATGTCGCCGAACTCGCTCTCGGTCTTCAAACGGCCGCGCGCATTCACCGACAACTGCAGTTGCGTGCCGGGCACCGACGGCGATGCACCGATCACACCGGCCGCCACCTGGATGTTCTGCTCGCGAATCGAGTTGACGACTTCAGTTGCGGTGAGACCGCGTTGCGCGACTTTCTGCGGATCGAGCCAGATACGCATCGCGTAGTCGCCCGAGCCCCACAACTGCACTTCGCCGACGCCCTGAATCCGCGCGAGCCGATCCTTCACGTTCAGCAGCGCGTAATTGCGCAGATACGTCATGTCGTAGCGATCGTTCGGCGAGATCAGGTGCACGACCATCGTCAGCGTCGGCGAACTCTTGATCGTCGTCACACCGAGCCGCTGCACATCTTCCGGCAGACGCGGCAGCGCCTGATTGACGCGGTTCTGCACGAGCTGCGTCGCGAGGTCGGGATTGGTGCCGAGCTTGAAGGTGACCGTCAGCGTCAGATTGCCGTCGCTATTCGCCTGCGACTGCATGTACAGCATGTTCTCGACACCATTGATCTGCTCTTCGAGCGGAGCTGCGACCGCCTCCGCGATGACCTTCGGATTCGCGCCCGGATACTGCGCGTGCACCACCACCGAAGGCGGCACGACTTCCGGGTACTCGGAGATGGGCAGCTTGAACAGCGAGATGATGCCCCCAAGCAGGATCAATACCGATAGCACGCCTGCAAAGATCGGGCGATCGATGAAGAATTTGGATATGTTCATTGGAAGCTCTTAACTTTGGAACATGCGCGTTGGAACACGCGGCTCACGAATTGCCCTTCGCGCCGGTGTCCGCCGCCGCCTTGCCGTGCGATTGTGCGAGCGCTGCGCTGTTCGGGTCGTCGTCGGTCGTCATCGGCACCATGTGCGCGCGCACCGCATCGCCGGGGCGCACACGCTGAACGCCGTTGACGACGATGCGGTCGCCCGCCTTCAAACCGTCCTTGACGACACGCAGATTGCCCTGCATCGAACCGGTCGTGATCTCGCGATAAACCACGTGGTTGCCTTGATCGACGACCAGCACGAACTTCTTGTCCTGGTCGGTGCCGACCGCGGCATCGTCGATCAACAGCGCCGGATGCGGGGCGCTGCCGCCCACCTTGACGCGTGCGTAGAGGCCCGGAATCAGCGCACCGTCCGCGTTGTCGAACTTCGCGCGCACGCGGATCGTGCCCGACGACGTATCGAGGCGGTTGTCGACCGACTCGATCGTGCCGCTGCGCGAGTAGCCGGATTCATCGGCGAGACCGAGTTCGACCGGCACCTTGCCGCCGTCCTTCGCGCGGCTCAGGTATTGCAGATAGGTCTGCTCGTCCGCGTCGAACGATGCGTAGATCGGCGACACCGACACGAGCGTGGTCAGCGGCGCCGAGCTGGCGCCGGCCGACACGACGTTGCCGACCGTGATCTCCGCGCGCGACACGCGGCCCGATACCGGCGCGACGATCTTCGTGTAGCCGAGATTGATCCGCGCGGTTTCGAGCGCGGCTTGCGCGGCCTTCAGGTTCGCGCTCGCCTCGCGCGCGGCGTTCTGCTTCTCGTCGTAGTCGCGCTTGGCGATCGCGTTGTCGACGATCAGCCGTTGCGCGCGTTCCCAGTCGCTTTGCGTGTAGCCGGTGCGCGCCTGCGCGGCCGCGAGCTGCGCTTCCGCGCGATCGACTTCGGCCGCGTAGGGACGCGGATCGATGACGAACAGCGTGTCACCCTGCTTCACCAGCGCGCCGTCCTTGAAGTTGACCGACACGATCGTGCCTGGCACCTGCGAACGCACGTCCACTTTCTGAACGGCTTCGAGACGGCCCGAATACGACTGCCAGTCGGTGATGGTCTTCTGCACGACGGTCGCCACGTCGACTTCCGGCACGATGGTCGGCGCGGCCGGCGAACTGGCATCCACACGGATCGCGCCGAACGTGCCCAGCCCGGCAAGAACGACGACCACTAGCGCGGCAAGCGCCACGCGGCGGCGGGAAAGAGGAAGGATAGTCATGTGTAGCTCCCGGTATCGTTGATTGAATTTCTGTTTATCGATGAGCGCGCGCATCGAAGCGCCACTGGAAAAAGCGCACCGCTTCCTGCAAAGCGGGCGGATGATCGGCGAGCGCCGCGTGCGACACGCTCGGGAAGCGCACCACCTGGGTCTGCACGCCCGCGTCGATCAGATTGCTTGCATACTTTTCGGCCTCGACATGCAGCACGTCGTTCTGCGCGGTCGCGATCAGCGTGGCTGGCAACCCGGCGAGCCGCGACGATTCGAGCGGCGCCGCATACGGATGCATGCGCTGCGACGCTTGCGGCAGATACGCGCGATAACACGCGGCGCACTCGCGCGCGGTGATGTCCGAACCGAGCCGCTTCTCGTCGCCAAGCCGCGTCAGGCTCGGGTCGAGCATCGGACCGAACAGCGCCTGCGCGCTGATCTGCACGTCGCCACGATCGCGCGCAATGAACGCCAGACAATTGGCGAGTTGGCCGCCCGCGTCATGGCCCGCCACACCGATCTTTCTGCTATTGCCACCAAACGCTCGCGCCCGCGTCTGCACCCACAGCGCCGCGCGATGCGCATCTTCCGGCGCGGCTGGAAACGGAAACCGCGGCGCGAGCGAATAGCCGACCGACACCACCAGCGCCGGTAAGCGTTCTGCGAAATACCGCGCGGCGAAGTCCGCGCATTCGATCGAACCTTTCGTAAAGCCGCCGCCGTGAAAATAAAGCAATACCGGCAATGCGGTTTTTTTCGTCAGCCGATACAGGCGCAACGTAATGGGCTGAGCGTACCCGTCGATACCCACGTCGGTGACTTCAAGCGTTGCGTCATTGGCCTCAGCGTCAGTGTCTTCGGCGCAAACGCCGATGGAAACGGACGGGTACGGCGATTTGAATGCATCCATGTCGAGCCGCGCAAATGCGCATAGAACTTCAATGGTGCGAATTGTGGGTTCAGCAGACTCGCAAATAAATGCCTATAATCCGGCAACACAATTCGGTGCCTTTGAACAATCCCATTGCGATTGTTTTTGCGGACCATTCCCGCCTGCGCACCCGCCCCTACTGGAGGTTTGCAATGGACCGGCTTCAGGCCATGCAAGTGTTCACACGTGTCGTCGACACCAACAGCTTTACCCGCGCAGCGGAGACGCTCGACCTGCCGCGCGCATCGGTTACTACGATTATTCAGAATCTCGAAGCGTTTCTCGGCACGCGGCTGATGCACCGGACCACCCGCCGTCTTTCGCTCACGCCCGATGGCGCCGCGTACTACGAGCGCTGCGTGCGCATCCTTGCTGACGTCGAAGAGACCGAGGCGAGTTTCCAGAGCGGCAACAAGAAGCCGCACGGCAAGCTGCGCATCGACATGCCGGGCTCGATTGGCCGTCTGCTCGTGATTCCGGCGCTGTGCGAATTCCATACGCGCTATCCGGACATCGATCTGCAACTGGGCCTGACCGACCGGCCCGTCGATCTGCTGCAGGAAGGCGTGGATTGCGTGGTACGCGTCGGCGCGCTGCAGGATTCGTCACTGGTCGCACGCCGCATCGGTCTGTTCGAGGGCGTGACCTGCGCGTCACCCGAGTACATCAAACGCGCGGGCATGCCCACTTCGCTCGAGGATCTCGAGAATCACAAAGCCGTCAACTACTTCTCCAGCCGCACGGGACGAACACTCGATTGGGCGTTCCTCGTGAACGGCAACGAGGTGGAAGTGAAAATGAAGGGGATCGTGTCGGTCAACGACGCCGACGCTTACGTGACCTGCGGACTCGAAGGCTTCGGTCTGATTCAGCCCGCGCTCTTCATGGTGCTGCCGCATCTGCGCTCGGGCCAGCTCGTCGAAGTACTGCCGGAACTGAAACCTTTGCCGATGCCGATTTCGGCAGTCTATCCGCACAGTCGTCATCTGTCGCCGAAAGTCCGCGTTTTCGTAGACTGGATTGCGGAGCTGTTCGATCGGTGCCCGTTGCTGAGCGGACGCGGCAGTCTCGACGCCACCTGCACGAAGCGCACGTTCGAGCAGCGCGAGTCCGCGCCGGCACTCGACACGCCGGTGATGTCAGAATGGGTCGCCTGAAGTACGCTAATTGAAACAGTGAATTCCAGCCGCGGCGCCAATGCCGCGGCAACCGAGCAATCGCACGGCTCCTGCAAGGCTCGCTCGCGATTGTTCCTGAATCGCGACAATTCATTTCGCAAAACCGCGATTTATCCGCGACGCGTCAACGTCTACATTTCACCCTGTCGCAGCGCCATCACGCTGCCAATGAATCGACAGGAGTGAATCATGAAACGCAATCTGTTGGCAGGCCTCGCCCTTTCGCTGCTCGTCAGCGTTCCGGCATTTGCGGAAGGCGGCAGTATCGGCCGTGCAGGAACCTATGACACGCAACCGGCGCCGAGCGCGAGCACGAAGACCCGCGCCGAGGTCAAGGCCGAACTGGTCGCCGCGTATCGCGACGGCTCGCTGCCCTCGCTGAATCGCACCTCGTATCCGAACAAAGGCCTGATCGGCCAGACACAGGCCGCGCGCATCGCGTTGCAGGAAGGGACGAACGGCGAAGTGACGCGGGTCGCGAAGGGCCAGTAACGAGTTAGCAGAAGTTGATTCGGAAACCGGCGCGCCTGCCGCACGAGAAGCGCGCGCCTCTTCATCAAGGAGCACATCATGACACCCTCGGAACTCGATAACTGGGATACCGATACGCCCGTGTGGACGCCGTATCGGCCGGTACAGCGTTGAGTGTTGGCTTTCTGTCGTTCTCGGCACTCGCCGTTATGCGCCCGCGAAGTGGCTTCGCGGGCGCATTTGCATTGAAGCGATCGAAAGCGCAAGCCGTTTTTTGCTGACCTAGGAGCGTTCAATCGGTGCCGTATTTGGGTGAACGTGGCCCGTACAGCAGTCCGTTCGGCGGCCCGGCATGCAGAAGCCGATAGCTCGTCACGCCAGCGATATCGTGGCCCTTGTCCGTCAGCGAATCCGCAATCTGCTTGACTGCAGCCGTGACGAGCATGCCGATCAGGCCACCTCCAGCATAGTTGTTGCCCTCGTTGCTGTTGGCGCTGGCACTACCCTGCCATAGCACGTCACCGCTCTTGAGATCGACCAGCCGGGCGGATGCCGTGACGACTGTCGCACTGTCGACGACGTGGTACACGGTACCGTACTGCGTGATCTTCGAATACAGGGCCGCGTCGGCACCGAAGATTTCGCGCAGCTTCGCAGGCGAGGTCGCTTCGATCTCCGCCGCCATGGTCAGGCCGTTCTGCCTGAACGTTTCATCCATCACCGCCACCGGTATCACGTAGTAGCCAGATTCGGCGAGCGGCATCGTCATCTGCGAGAGCATGCTGTTTGTCGCCTGTACGTCCGCCGTTTCGTTGGTCGGGGGCAGCAACAGGATCGAGTGCGGCCGGCTGTTTTTGAACGCCGTGTAGTCGGCGTGCTTCACAGGTTGCGCGCACGCGGCCAGCAGTGCGACCGTCGACAGGGCAAAGCCGAGCTTGAAGGAAAAGATCTTGAACATGGTGGCTCGCTCAGGGCTGTTTCGGTTTCTTCATCAGGAAGTCCATGTAGGTCGAGGATTCCGGAAACAGTTGCTTCTCGGACTCGAACTCCTGCATGGCCTGGGTGTCGTTGCCGACACTCGCGTACAACATGCCCAGTTGTGCATGGAATCCGGGCGGCGGCGTGTGCCCGTTGCCGCGGATGTCCTGGAGGGATTTTTCGAGCGCCTCGATCTGCTCCTGCGGTGCCTTTTCTCCCTTCAGATAGTCGTACACGGCCGGCTGGTAGCCGGTCCATTGATAAAGCGGCTGGGGACTGTTCGCCGCGCATCCGGAGAGAAGCATGGCTGCCGTCGTTACTGGCAAATAGATTCCCCGCATCATGCGGTTATGTTTCATCGTGAATCGCGTCATCAAGTTGATTGCTGGTGCGGTTGAACGTGGATCGAACGCAATAGACCAGCACGCACTTACTGTGCGGCCTTGAGCGTCCCTGCATCGACCTGCTCGACCAGGTGATTGACGGCCTCCTGGATCGCCAGATCGAGCACCTTGCCGTTCAGTGTGGAGTCGTAGCTGGCCGTGCCGCCGAAACCGATGACTTCACGGTTCGAAAGACTGAATTCACCCGCGCCCTGGCTCGACGCGACGACTTCGGATGTCGTCGTATCGACGACGTTCAGGCTGACCTTTGCATAGGCCACCTGACTCTTGCCGCGGCCGAGGATGCCGAACAGCTGCCGGTCGCCAACTTCTTTGCGACCGAACTCGGTGACATCGCCCGTGACGACGAAGCGCGCACCCTTGATCGACTGGGCCTTTTTGAGGAAGCCCGCTTCCTGGCGGATTTCGTCGAGGTTGTCGCGATCGAGCACATTGAAGCGGCCGCTCTGCTGGAGAGACGTGATCAAGATGGTCTTGGCCTGACCACCGAGACGGTCAACCCCGTCCGAGAAGATGCCGCGCATATAGCTCGAGCGGTTGTCGAACTTGCCGACTGAAATGCCGATGGCTTGGCCCACCGCTGGCTTCTGCGCGCTGGCGACGGGCGGCACCGGTAGTGAGCGCGACGACTCGGTTGCACATCCGCCCAGCGCCACCACGACGGCAACAGCCACGGTTCCCAGCGCATATGTTTTGGATAACTTCATTTTGCTTTTCCTTTTTGTTGAAATGCCGAAAACCCGGATAGCGTCGGCGGGGCGAATATCAGAATTGCGCGGTCACCTGGAAACCCAGGGTGACCCGCGAAGTTGAAAAGCCCGACGGTTTATAGATCGGCGTACCCGCGAAGAGGTCATAGGCGAGCGCACCTAACTTTGCCGATGCGCTGCCGCGCACACCGATCACCGCACTCGCCAGTTGTGTACCGACGAGAAATGCGGCGTTCGGCCCGAACACGTGGCCGTAGTCGATACCTGCGTACACAGATTGACCCGTCGAGCCGATTGGTACCTGAAGCTCATTGCGCCAGAAGAAACCGCGCTCGGCGGCCAGCATCGTTTCGCCGTCGAAGCCGCGCACCGTGTAGCGGCTGCCAATGGTCAGGTCATCGATATAGTTGAGCGTGTTGTTGGTGAACTGGCCGTGAACGCTTGTCACGTAGCGTAGCGGCTGGTTCGCGATCTGGAACGGCGCCGACAGGTTCGCGTCGAGCACAGCCATGCGGAAGCGGTAAGTCGGACCATTCTCGTAGAAGTCTGGTGTCGCCCCAAGTCCGCCCACACCCTGACGGTACGCGAGACTGCCGTCGAACTGCGACGCGCCGAAGTAATGACGGTCAGTTAGCGCCGCCTCGATGAAGGTGTTGTTGCGATGCTGCTGCGGAATATCGGTATCTTCGATGAAGCTCTCGCCAAAGCGCTTCGTCAGCCGGAACTGCACGCCGAGTACGTTGTTCTGGCTGCGCATGAGGACACGCGCCAGTTTGAAATCGACCGTCTGCGAATTGCCGCTCGACACGAAAGTCGTGTTGAGGCCCGCGATCTGCTGGTAGTACGTGTTCGTATAGGCTGACAGCGTGCCGGTCCAGTAACCCCACGGAACGGAATAGAAGCCGTTCCATCCGTGCGAGCCGAGACCTTTGTCGCCAAATTCGAGGTCCTGACTCACGCCGACGTTGAAAATGTCATTCAGCCCGAGCGGGTTGTCGATACCCAGGCTCAGGTTGCCCTGCAGCTTGCCGGTGGCCCGCGTGCCCGAGTTGTCCACCGAAGCGACCACCGTCCACGGCTTGGTCCGATTTACCGTCACGACAACATCGCTTTCGCCAGGTACCTCCGTGGGTTCGATTTTCATGTCCACGTCCTGACTGCTGACGCGCTTCATCTGTTCGAGTCCCTGCTCGAGGTCGCGCAGGTTCAGCAGGTTGCCATCTCGCGTCGGGAATGCCGACTTCCATGTGCCGCGCGTGGCAGGATCGGCAAAGCGAACCTGCCCGATCACACCCGGCACCAGTGCGAACTTCAGCGTCCCGGTTGAAAGATGCTGTTCGGGCAGCAAGACGCGCGTGGTGATGTAGCCACGGCTCAGGATGGCCTGTTGCAGTCCCTTGGTGAGCGTGTCGAGTCCCGCCTTGCCGACGCATTGCCCCCGGTAATGGTCGAGCCATTCGCGGGCGAACGCAAAGCGGTCAAGCGGCAATGCGGATGCGCCTTGCGAGCGCACTGCATCAGACAGCGTTGCAGGAACGTCTAGCACCAACACATCGATGTCGAAGCACGGCGTTTCAGCTGGCAGTTCAGGCCAGCCCGAGGCGCGCTCAGCTGTCGAACGCACTGAAGGCGCATTGACAGTGGCGTTGCGTTCCTGTGCATTGCGTTGCTGCTCGACCTGCTGGTTCTGCTCGGCGTTCGCGCGTGCCGCTGCTGCTTTGTCCGCTGGTGTGGGCATCGGCGTCTGCTGCGCGTGGGCGAGCGTTATCACGGCTGTGAGCGGCAATGCCGCCAGCCTTTTGCGGATTTTCATGCGGTTTTTTTGGATAGGCGACTGAGCTGCCAGTCAGGCGATACTCTATTGTTAAAAAGCGCCCTCTGATGTTTGGACGCAAGCAATATCAAGTTGAGGTGTCGCCTCCACCGTCGCTGAGATGCTTAAACTCCCAAAATAAGACGACGGAACAGCAAGCCAAAGTTAGAAAATAAATAGGAAATAGTTCCTGCAATCCATCTGGATTGCCCGCGAGCACCGCCAAACCTACAGCCACCCCAATATAAATCACCGATAGCACTGCGCACACAACGAAGAAGCGCTTCCATAGTTGCCCACTATCGAGTCTTGGCTTTCCAGAAATTGCTTGTTTCTCGTTATACGTTTCGAAAACAAACAGAGCAACAAACGTTATGGCGACAAGTATCGCCTTTACGAGCGCTGCATTCCAGCTCTCTCCCCGAAGTCGGGCCATTGCCACCAAAACAACCGCTATATGAAGAAAGAACAGCCCTCTCCGGCGGGTCCGTGGCACTGCGCGCCTAAATGCTTCCAGCATCGAACTCTTATCCATTCCTTATCCTTCATCTTGTCGCTGAGACCCCAGCCTCTTCAGCTTGAAGATGTCTCGGATCAACTTGAACGAGATCGCAATAAACAAGGTTACATAAAGAGGCATCCCAGCCAAAGCCGGCCTCCATCCTGCCCCCTGCACAATAGAGACCCCTAAAAAAGCCGCTACAATTCCCGCCAAGGATAGATACGCTTTTATGTACAATCGCAATAGCTTTCGCCATTCATTTTTCATCATTTCGATAACCTATTTTGAATGGCCGTCTGAATAGGACCTGCTGCGCCTTGAATTGCTTGATTCAAAACGCTGCCCAGTGGAGCAGGTAGGGCTGCTTTCGCCCCAGAACCCAGAGCCGAAGAAATTGTAGCTCCTGCTGCAGCGGCATCTGGGTTATTTCCTGTCATTCCGGCAACCCCAAAAGCGCCAACACCGCTCACTGCAGCGTTATAGCCATTCGCACCAATTTTTCCGAACCTTCCTAATCCAGCAATGGCAGCGCCACCTATCGCAAGTGGGGTACTCAGACCACCCACCATTCCAGCTAAATACGAGTTGGTGATGTTTGGTGCGTCGCTACCCGGCACATTCTTAAAGTTATAGTAACTTCCCGCGTAGTCAAATCCCCCCGCAAGAAGCGCCGCAGTTACCGCTTCCGGCCCAAGCGCAATGACCACAGCAGCGGGCACACCGTAAAGCGCACCTGTCTTCATATTGGCGGATGCCGTATCTGCATTGGCACCTTGCGCTTGAATCGCCGCATTCAGCGTTGCGTCACTGCACTGCGCTCCCGCTCCGCACGCCTGCGATACCAGGTCCTTTTTCTGATGGTTCATCTGGTTGTACAACTCGACCGCCGATCCAGTAGCCGCGCCCGCCGTACCGCCCACCAGCGCGCCACCTACACCCGCCGTCACATTCGCAGCGAGGTTGCCCAGCAGATCCGATCCAGTTTCAGATGCTACCCCCTTCGAAATGCCTTCCAGTTGGGGCGCAAATTTCGACGACAGGCCCGCCCCGGCAGCACCACCGATAGCCCCGAACGTGCTGCCGCCGCCGAGGCCACCAATCAGCGCGCCGCCGGCCGCGTGTAACAGCGCGCGATTGTCGCCACCCTCGGCCCATGCTGCGGCTGCGGCTGCGTCACCCGCGTCCTTTGCCGCTTGCTCTTTCGCTTCAGCATATGCGCCAATACCCAGCGCGACTACCTGGCCTGCCGCCTGCGCCGCCGCCATCGTGTCCGCCTGCTGGTTCAGGATGTCGTTCACGTCCGGCGTTTTCGAGACCGTCCCGTTGGTATCCGTCGTGTCGCGGCTGAGGCTCGCCACATCCTGCGTCTGCTTCGCGCCGTCCGTGATATTGATCGCACCCGCGCTCACAGCACTGCGCGTGGTGGCGCTTTCGTCGCCATTCTCGTTCTGCGAGATCATCGGCGTAACGCCGGGTGCGCCACTAACAGAACCCGGACCCGTCGCCTTGCCGGTGTTGCCTACGCCCACGCCCGCGCTGATACCGTTGCTCGACGCGCTGTAGTGCGACTGGTTCTCGATATCGCTGAACGTCAGCGTGCCCGTCGTCAGACTGTTCTTCGACGCATCGGCGTCGCTCGCAATCACCGCACCCTTCAGGTCCGTGTTGCCGTTGACGTTGATGTTGAAACCGCCATCACCCGCCTGGATACCCGCCTGCTCATTCACCTGGGCATAGCTCGAATCCCCGTGGCCATTCTGTGCGCTGAAACTCGCGCTGCCGCCGCCCTGGCTGACGCTGAAGCCGCCGCTGACACTGCTCTGATGCGCGGTGCTCACGGTCGTATCCTGCACGCTTTCAACGTTCAGGTTGCCGCCAACGTTGGCCGTGACCGCACCACCGCTCACATTCGAGCCGATGATGTTTGTATCGCCGCCGCTCACGATCGTGACGCTGTTCGCCCCGCTCACGTGCGAATTGTTCTGCATCGTTGCGTCGCTGTTCGCGTCGCCATGCGCATTTGACATCGACGCCGACACGCCGAAGCCCTGCGTGCCGTAGGACACGCCGACGCTCGCGCTGCTCGACTTGTTCGTGCTGGCGGTGATATCGGTATCGGTCGAATTGAGCAGATTGACCTGATTCCTGGCGGCCAGCACCACGTCATTCGCGCTCACGTTCGAACCGGCAATCGTGATGTTGCCCGAGCCCGCGGTTCCGTCACCCGTTGCAACAAACGTGGTCGTGCCACCTGCCTGGACTGTCGAGCCGGCATGCGTCGTCTGGTCCTCGTTGAACGTATTCCTGCTCTGACTGGAACCGAAACTCAGTTGCGCGCCGATGCTCGGCGCATTCGGACCCTTGGCGCCATCGGCCAGCGCCTTGGCCCCTGACACGGCCATGCCAGCGTTACCGCCCGCCGCGATGGCATGCAGCGCCGTTGCGCGCCCGTCGCTGTTGCCGCTCGCAAGGCTCTGCCCCTGCTGGACAGCGCTGTTGATCGCATCGCCCACGCTGCCGGACAGGCCCAGCGTGAAGCCGCTCTGCTTCATCTCCTGCGTTTCGTCGTGGTGTGACGTATTCGTCGCCGCGTCGATGATGACGTTGGCCGCCATGCCCGTGACGTCCTGGGCGGCCAGCACGGCACTGCCCGTGACATGCAGGTCGTTGCCCGCCGCCATCGTCACGCTGCCGTTCGTGCTGCCGACCAGACTGCCGTTGTTGGTGACGGTGCTGTCGTGCGTGGTGTCCTTCTGCTCGCGCGTGCCGTAGTTGATGCTCGCGCCGCCGCCACTCATCGCGCCGAAGCCCGAAGCCTGCTCCTCGTGAAGCGTGCTGCGCTCGCTCGTATCCTGGGTGGTCGTGATATTGAGGTCGTGGCCCGCCGCGAGCGTCATGTCGTTCGTTGACGCAACGGTGGACCCGTTGATGTTCAGGTCGTGCGCCGCACTGGCCGCCACGGTATCGCCCGATACGGTCGAACCGACCGATAGCACCGTATGCGAGGTGGACGTGTCGGTGATCTTGTTGCTCGACAGCGCATTCGAATGGTTCGTCTGCGACCAGTGATCCGCATCGTGAGTTTCCGTCACCGCGCCGACCGTGATATCGCCAGTCGATTGCAGGATGACACCGCCACGGGTCGCGCCGTTGACACCGCCCGTGCTCACCGATGAGCCGAGAACCGAGAGGTTGCCCGTTCCGCCCTGGCCCGCCGCCAGCGCAACGGTGCCGCCCGCGTTGATGCTGCTGCCCTGGGCGGTTTCGTCGTAGGTCGAATCCTTGTGGTGCGCGAGTTTGCCGCCCATCGACTGGCCGGTATACGTGGCGGTGTCCTTCGCCGCAGTCACCGTCAGGTCGCCACCCGCCACCATCGTCGCATCGCCGCCCGCCTGAACGTGCGCACCGGTCAGCGTCGCATTGTTGCCCGAGACGGTGGTGAGGTTACCGCCGGTCGTGATCGTGCTGCCAACGCTGGTTGTGGTGGTGCTGTGGTAGCCATTCAGGCCGTCAGTGGTTCCCGCATCCTGGGTGGCCGTAAGCGTCGTGGTGCCCACGTTGATATCGCGACCCGCCGCGATGGTCGCATCACCCCCGGTCTGGATCGCTGCGCCGCTCATGGTCACGTCCCGGCCCGCCATGACGGTCGCACTGTCCGATGCCGAAATCGTGCCCACCGACTGGACCGCCATGCCGGTTGCGCTCGAAGTGAAGCCGGCGTTGCCACCCGTTACCGCGGCCTGGGCGGTTGTGCTCTGGTTGACGATATCGCGGCCTGCGCTGACTACCGTATCGACGCCGCCAATGCGACCGCCGATGTTCGTCACATCCTGCACGGCGGCGACCGTCGTCGCGCCGCCGCTTCCGATCACGCCCCGGTTCACGATGTTGTTGCCGATGACCGTGGTCGCCACGTCACCTGCGACGTGGGCGCTGTTCGTCACATCGCCGGTCGCGTTCAGGTTCACGCGGTTACCGGCCACCAGCGCACCGCTGCCCTGAAGATCAACGGTGCTGGACTTCGCGAGATAAACCTGGGGTACCAGTACCGTCTGCTGCGAGCCGTCCGGCAGTGTGACGGTCTGGCTCACCAGCCACACCATGTCGGTGGTCAGCTGCGCCATCTGGGCAGCGGTCAGCCCGACGCCCACCGTGAGGTCAAACGCCTTCGCATACGACACGCCATTGTTCAGCAGCGCCGTGTATTCGTCCAGGTTGCTGGTGTAAGACCTGAGGAACGTGCGCCCGGTCAGTTGCGTGACCTGTTCCATCACCAGTTGCTGCTCATACATGCCGTCACCGAGACGCTTCTCGATCACCTGCGGATTCAGGCCGAGCTGGGCGAGCATGTAGTCGCTTGAAATGAACTTCGAATAGCTCGTCAGGCGCGGATCGGTGACGACGAGATAGGGCGCGCCGGGTGCGCTCTGAAACGTGTACAGCGCGCTGGCCGGAAGCTTCAGACCCGCACCGAGCGTCTGCGGGCGGTTACCCGAGGCGCTGGCACTACCCAGTTGGGTGCCGGTTGCGTCACCGCCGGACACGCCTGCGCCGGTAACAGTCTGCCCGACGCGATCCACCGAGCCGATGGTAATGTCCTGTGCGTCGGTCTGGACGGTCTGGTTGGCCGTCGCGATTGCAGGCAGCGAGGCAACCGTGGTGGACGGCAGCGGCACCGCGTCATCTTTGATATCAGTCTTCGTGTCGTTGCTGTCGCTGATTTTTGCGTGCCAGTAGTAGGTCGAGACATCTGTTTGCGTGCCGGTCTGCTGCAACAGGATGCCCGTATCGTTTACCGAGCCGCCCGTCGCGCGGCGCACGAGGTCCCCGCCTGCGGCCATCGTGGACGAGTCGTTGTTGATCGTGCCGCCGTCCGCGTTGACGCGGATCGAACCCTGCGCCTGGATCGTCGCCGCCGTGCCGGGGTTCAGAAGCTGGTCGGTCACGGTGGTGATGGTGGAGGTGCGGCTCAGTTCAACGTAATCGTGGCTGTCGTCGCCAATCGACGTATTGATCCTGACCTGGTCCGGTGCGATGTTCTTCGCCGGATCGAAGTCCGGATAGAAAGCGATCGTGACCGTACCGTCGCTGTTCTGCGTCAGACTCTGGTAATACTGCACCGCATTATTGGTAATGGTGCGGGTCTGCGGGTCCGCGACACAGTAGGTGGTCGGGCACACCCTGTAGGTATCCGTCAGTGGCGTAGTGAGCGAGAACGTCTGGCTGGTAGCGTCGATGCTGGTCACCTGCGAAGCAGGCAACGTCACGACCAGTGGCTTGGCCAGCTTGCCGATGACCTGCCCACCGATGGCCCCTGTGCCGCTGAAAATCCACTGCTCATAGATCGCGCTGTGGTAGCTGGCGACCTCGTCAACCGGCATGCCCATCGTCCACAGCGTCAGCGTTGGCCCCTCGGTCGTGACAGGCGTCCCGGCTTCAGTCTGAACGCCCGTGCGCTGGTTCGTGAGCGTGTGCGCGGCCACGTCGATATCGCCCGCCGCCTGGATGCTGGCCGCGCTGTTCGTGATGATGCCGGTCTGGTTCGCGAGCAGACCCGTGGAGTCGCGCGCATTGTCGCGCGCCAGTTCCAGGTTCCCGCCGCTGTAGATCAGGGCGCCGTCCGCGTTCGTCAGCGAACTGCCCGCGTAGACTCCAAGGAACGATGCCCCCGCGATAACCGCCTGCGCGCCCTCATTGGTCACGTCGGTGGCGTTGACGATGACGCTGTTCCCAATCACCGCGCCCGTGTTGTTCAGGCTCGCGCTGTTTGTCGTGACCGCATCGCCCTCGATCGTGCCTGCGTTCGCGATGTCGCCGGTGGCATTGACGGTGGTCGCCGCCGAATTCATGTCCGCGCCGGCCGCATTAACGACATTGGCCGCGCTCACCGTCAGCGCGTTGCCTGCTTCCAGTGCAGCGGTGTTCGTGAACGTGCCGCCAACACCGAGTGCCAGGTTGTTGTCCGCATGCAGGGAGGTTGCGGCATTGCTCGCGAAGTCGCCTTCGAGGGCCAGCGTGAGGTCACGGCCCGCCGTCATCCCGCCGTCGCCCGCGAGCGTACCGCTCATGCCGATGTCGCGATTGGCGCGCACCGCGCCGCCTGCGTTCGACATGGACGCCACCCGCAGCGACACGTCCTGCGCGCTCTCGATGGCGCCGCCATCATTGATGAGCGTCGCGGCGGGCTGGTTCAGGTTCAGCGCCGTGCCGCCATAGAGCGTGCCAGCCGTGTTATCGACCGTATCCGTGATGGCAAGCGTGGCGGCGCCGCCCGCCACCAGCTGCCCGCCTGAGCGGTTCACGAGGTTCTGCGCGTTAGCCTGTACATCGCCGTTACCGCCCAGCCCGCCCGCGGTGTTCGTGATCGTGCCGGCAGCGCTGAGAGTGGTCTGTCCGGTTCCCGCGTTCGTGATCGAGCCGGACGTGTTGTCAATGTCCGAACCCGCAACGGCGAGCGTCCCGGCCGCGCCGTTCGCGGCAATCACACCGCCCGCGTTGATGATCCTGCCGCACGCGTCGAGCGTCAGGTCTGCACCGCTCTGTGCCGAGCCGCCCGAGTTGTCGAAATCGCCCTGGGTGGAAACCGTGAGGCCCGCGTCGCCGTAAATCTGCCCGGCGTCGCGGTTGACGATGCCGCTGGCGGCGGCGATGCTCGCGGCCTGCTGCGCGGCGAGCCTGCCACCCGTATTGTCGAGCGAGGCCGCTGCGGTCTGCAGCGCGCCGTTCGTCGCAATCTGGCCGCCAACGTTGGAGAGTGCGCCTGCCGAACTCACGGCCAGCGTGCCTGTACCCGCGTGCGCAACCTTGCCGCTGTCGTTCGTGATCGACTGCGCGCTCACCGTGAGGTGCTGCGCGTTGGAGGCAATCGTGCCGCCCGTGTTATCCAGCGCGCCGCCCACGGTGATTGTCTGGTCAGTGGCACCCGTCTGCTGGATCGTGCCGTCACGGTTGATGAGCGCACCCGTGCTCGATACGCGCAACTGGTCGCCGTCGATCAGGCCCGAGGTGTTGTCGATGGATGCCCCGGACACCGCGATATCCGTCGCAGAGAGTTGCCCCTGCACGTTGGAGAGCGCACCCGTCGCCGTGGCATTGAGCGAACCGCCGGTCGTCACCGTTGCGCCTGATGTGTTCAGGTCGCCGCCCGTTGCCGTCAACGCAATGTCGTCGTTTGCTAGCGTGCTGCTACCGGCGAGATTGAGTGACGCCCCCTGAAGCGATGCGCGGCCACCCGCGAGGTTCTGGCCGGTCGCGGACAGGATACCGGATGCGCTCAGGTTCAGATCGCCGCTTTGACCGGCAATCCCGTCGGCGTTGATCCCGGCACCCAGCGTGCCGGTCGAGGTGAGGTTGCCCGCACTGAGGCTCAGGTTCTGCTGCGCGTAGGTCGAGCCGCTGTTCTGCACATCGCCCGCCGCTGACACCGCAAGATTGCCGCTCGCGGTTGTCTTGCCGGTGAGAACCAGCTTGCCCTGCGTCGTGAGCGTCAGGTCACCCGCCTGGGCGGCGATCGCGCCCGCATTGGACACCCCGACACCGTATTCATTGCTGGCCAGCACGATACGTTGCGCGTACATTCCGCCAAGCTGACTCACGTCGATCGACACACCTGGCGCGGCACCATCGCCTGCAATCGGGGTAGCGGCGAGCGTATCGTGATTGACCTGATTCGCGCCCGTAACGACGTTCAGGTTGTTCGCGTAAATGGCAGCGTTGGCCTGCACCGCGCGCGCGATGAGGTCCACCCGGTCGATATCCGGGTTATTGAGACCCGCGCCTTCGACTGTAATGAGGCCGCCAGTCACGTTTAAGCCGCTCAGGTTGCCGCCCGCATCGAGTATCGGTGTACCGGTGGTGAGAACGCCGCGCGTGGTATTGATGAAGCCGCCGCCGTCAACTATGATGCCCGATCCGTTTGAGATGACGACCTCGGCCTTGCTCCCGGCCACCTCAAGAAAGCCGCGCAGCTGACTGGGCGAATTGCTGTTGACCTGGTTGAGAATGATCCGCGCGGACTGGCCTGGCGAAAGATTCGCGTTACCGTTCACCTGGCCTGCGAGTTGTGTGTTCGTGATAGACGGCGAGTTATTGAGAATGGCGCCGTTTTTCTGTACGTCGAACTGTCCGTATGTATTGACGGATACACCAGCGGAAGACGGACGGTTGATGTCTACCTGTGGCAGACCATTCTGCGTCTGGATGACATTCGGCGCGTGCGCGCCCGATGGCACGATCTGCGCATCCGAGAGAGCGGGAGCGAATCCGGCGAGCACCAGCACCGCGAAGGCCGCGTGACGCATCGCGAACAGCGTGAGGGATGGCAGCGCGACCGCTGCGTCGGCCTCACCGGAACGGGCATTCCCATGTCCGCTTGCAGTCTCCGCAACGGCGACGAGCATACCCCGAAGCTTGCTGAACACAAGCCGATAACAACGGTTATTCATTGCCTATACCTGTGATCCCCGATGAAGCCCTGCGCAATGCAACGCCATCAAAAGGTTATCAAGGAGAGCAAATGAAGACTACGAGACAATTCTGAACTATTCTGAATTTGTCGATATTTAACGATCGCAGTTGTCTACCGCTTTTCCAGTGATTCCAACGCCTCATCAAATCCACGACTTTGTAGGCTTTTCTTGACTGTCGTTCACGGCACTCGCCATTTGCATTGAAGCGATCGAAAGCGGCCGCGGCCCGCGACGACGCGCTTGCCGTCGTTTCCCTATAATCGAAGGTCTTTCCCTCGCAGCGGGTTTGTGCGCTTCACCATAGGAGAGCAACACGATGGATTATGTGAAACTCGGCCGCACCGGCCTCGATGTATCGCGTCTCTGTCTCGGCTGTATGAGTTATGGCGTGCCCTCGCGCGGCACGCATACCTGGACGCTCGACGACGAAGCCGCGCGGCCATTCATCAAGCAGGCACTCGATCACGGCATCAACTTCTTCGATACCGCCAACGTCTACTCGGACGGCACCAGCGAGGAAATCGTCGGCCGTGCGCTGAAGGACTTTGCGAAACGCGATGAGATCGTGCTCGCCACCAAGGTCAATAGCCGCATGCATCCGGGTCCGAACGGCGCGGGGCTATCGCGCAAGGCGATCATGGCGGAGATCGATCACAGCCTGCGGCGGCTCGGTACCGACTATGTCGACCTGTATCAGATTCATCGCTGGGACTACGGTACGCCGATCGAAGAAACGATGGAAGCGCTGCACGACGTCGTGAAGGCCGGCAAGGCGCGCTATATCGGCGCGTCGTCGATGTACGCATGGCAGTTTGCCAAGGCGCTGCAGGTGGCCGAGCGCAATGGCTGGACCCGCTTCGTGACGATGCAGAACTACGTGAATCTGCTGTATCGCGAGGAAGAGCGCGAAATGCTGCCGCTGTGCGAGAGCGAAGGCATCGGCGTGATTCCGTGGAGCCCGCTTGCACGCGGACGCTTGACGCGCGACTGGGACACCGAGAGCGCACGCTCGGAAACCGACGAGTTCGGCCGCACGCTGTACGCGCAGACGCAGGAAGCGGATCGGCGTATCGTCGAGCGGGTCAGCGAGATCGCGAAAGAGCGCGGCGTGCCGCGCGCGCAGGTTGCGCTAGCGTGGGTGCTGCAGAAGAAGCCGATTACCGCGCCGATCGTCGGTGCGACCAAGCTGCATCATCTCGACGATGCGGTCGCGGCGCTGTCGTTGAAGCTCAGCGGCGAAGAGATTCAGCGGCTCGAAGAACTGTATGTGCCGCATGCGGTGGCAGGGTTCAAATAAGCGCTTCGACGCATACAGGAGCCCAATTTGCACAGCCGGAACGGCCTGCGATCGCAGCGCAGGCC
The DNA here is from genome assembly GCF_038900515.1 of Burkholderia sp. JPY481. Taxonomy (NCBI): domain Bacteria; kingdom Pseudomonadati; phylum Pseudomonadota; class Betaproteobacteria; order Burkholderiales; family Burkholderiaceae; genus Burkholderia; species Burkholderia sp. JPY481. The sequence goes on along the minus strand of NZ_JAYMRT010000011.1, from coordinate 112,895 downwards.
GTTTCGCCTCCTCTTCGTCAATTCAATTACGCGGCACGTCAGGTTCGAAGAACACCCAGCGCACCTGAGGAAACGCGGCCTGCAAGTCGGCCTCGATAACATTGATCGCATCGACCATCGCGCGGCCGCTCGCATAGTCGATCATTTCCGCCTGCACCGCCACCACCACGTGACGTCCCCACTGCAGCGTGATCATATTGATGACGCTGCGAATCTCCGGACGCGCGCGCAGATGCGCGTCGATGGCGCTGCGCACTTCCGGGCTCGCCGACTCGCCGACGATCATCGACTTCACTTCACGCGCGACGAGCCACGCGATCGTCATCAGCAAGAGACCGACTCCGACCGAGCCGAGCGCGTCATACACGGGGTTGCCGGTCATCATCGTCAATAGCACCGCGACGAAGGCGATCGCGAGACCGAAGAGCGCGGCGATATCTTCGCCGGCCACGACCAGCAGATCCGATTCGCGCGTCTCGCGAAACCACTGCCACAGGTTTTTATCCGGATACGTCTTGCGAATCTCCTTGATCGCACCCCACAGCGATAGCGCTTCGAGCACCACCGACACACCGAGCACCGCCAACGCGACGAACGCATACTGCAACGGCTCGCGCGCAATCAGCCGATGCACGCCCTCATACACCGAAAACGCGCCGCCGACGAAAAACAGCAGCAACGCAACCAGCAGCGAATAGAAGTTGATTTCGCGGCCGCTGCCCATCGGATGCAAAGGGCTCACCGGCTTGCGCGCCTCGCGCAGCCCGAAAAGCAGCAGCAGTTGATTGCCGCAGTCGGCGGTGGAGTGAATCGCTTCGGCGAACATTGAGCCGGAGCCGGTGAACGACGCCGCGGCGAACTTGCAGACGGCGATGCCGAGGTTGGCGGCGAGTGCGTAGAAAATGGCTTTCGGCGATTCTTCTTTCATCTGCGGGCGGACGTCCGTGAAGGTGCTGGGTATTGTCGGGTATTGCACGACCGAAACGATCGGCAAGCACTCGGTATTATGGACGACAACGACACGCCAGGCCGCAGGAATCGGACCCGACGCGTCGCCGTGCCGGCAGCACCCCAAGCGCCCTTTCCACCATTCGCGCGGCTCACGCCCGCTCGAGCGCGGCCATCTCCCGCACGACCACCAGCAGCACCGAAAGACTCGCGCCACCCGTCGCACGCAAATCGGTCAGCAAGCGCGTATAACGCTCGAGCTGCGCCGCGCGTTTCTCGCGCCACGTTTGCACCAGCGAATCGGGCGTCGACGCATCGGTCGCGCCAGCCAACGCGCTCGTGGTCAGCGCGCGCTTGAGGCGGGCGAGTTCGGCGAGCGCCGATGCGCGCGCGAGCATGTCCCAGTGCGTCGGCGCCGGCAACGAAGCGGCGCGCTCGCTGATCCAGCTGTAGTTCAGCAGCGTGCCGAGCGCGAAGTAGACGCCCGCGACCTGTTCCAGATTGCGCTCGCATGTCGACGCGACTTCGGCGATATCGAGCAGCGCGGCCGACACCTCGCCGCTCGCGATTCGCACCGCGAGATCGCTATCGACACCCGCATCGACGAACGCCCGCTGCCGCTCCGACAATGCTTCGAGATCCGCGGCCGGCAACAGCGCCGGCCATTGCGGCGCGAGACGCTGCGCGGCATCGCGACAGCGCGCGAGCAGGCCGCTCACGTCGCCGTTGGCCGCGCCCGTTTGCAGATGCCGCAGGAACCACAGCGCCGAACGTTCGACGAGCCGCGCGACCTCCGCGAACATGCGCGCCTGCACGTCGTCCGCGACGCGGTTGTCGAGCGCGTCGATGCTGCGCCAGATCTGATCGAGATCGAACACGTCGCGCGCCATGATGCACGCGCGCACGATGTCGCCGGGCTGCGCATCGGTCTCCTCCATCAGCCGATGCACGAACTCGCAGCCGACGCGATTCACGAGCGCATTGGTCAGATGCGTCGCGAGGATTTCACGGCGCAGCGGATGGCGCTGCATCGGCTCGCGGAAACGCTGCCGCAGCGGCTTCGGGAAGTACTCGATCAACATGTCGCTAACGAGCGGGTCCTCCGGCATCGACGATTCGAGCAGCGCGTCATAGAGCCACATCTTGCTGTACGCGAGCAGCACCGCGCGTTCGGGTGTCGTCAGTCCCTGCTTCGCGGCCGCGCGCTCGGCGACGTCTTCGTCGGTGGGCAGAAACTCGATCACGCGATTGAGCCGCCCAGCCTTCTCCAGATAGCGCATCAAACGGGTTTCGGCATCGAGCAGCTCGACGCCGAAGCGGCCCGCGATCGACAAAGCCTGGGTCTGATAGTAGTTGTCCGTCAGCACCAACAGACCGACTTCATCGGTCATTTCCGCAAGCAGCGCATTGCGCTGCTTCTCCGTCATCTCACCATCGGCGACGACGAGACCCAGCAGAATCTTGATGTTGACCTCGTGATCCGAGCAATCGACGCCGGCGGAATTATCGATCGCATCGGTATTGATGCGGCCGCCGTGCTGCGCGAACTCGATGCGGCCGAGTTGCGTCAAGCCGAGATTGCCGCCCTCGGCCACCACCTTGCAGCGCAGGTCGGCACCGTTCACGCGGATCGCATCGTTCGCACGATCGCCCGCCTGCTGGTTGGTCTCGCGGCTCGCCTTCACGTAGGTGCCGATGCCGCCGTTATAAAGCAGATCGACCGGCGCCTGCAGAATCACCCGCATCAGCTCGGCCGGCGACAGCGCCGCCGCGCTGGTGCCGAGCGCCGCCTGCACCGCCGGCGACAGCGGAATCGTCTTCGCGCTGCGCGGGAACACGCCGCCGCCAGCCGAGATCAGCGACGGGTCGTAATCCGCCCAACTGGAGCGGTCGAGCATGAAGAGCCGCGCGCGCTCCGCCATGCTCGCGGCGGGATCGGGATTCGGATCGAGGAAGATATGGCGGTGATCGAACGCGGCGAGCAGCTTGATATGCGGAGACAGCAGCATGCCGTTGCCGAACACGTCGCCCGACATGTCGCCGACACCGACCACCGTGAAGTCCTGGCTCTGCGTGTCGATGCCCATTTCGCGGAAGTGCCGCTTGACCGACTCCCACGCGCCGCGCGCGGTGATGCCCATTTTCTTGTGGTCATAGCCGACCGAGCCGCCCGACGCGAACGCGTCGTCGAGCCAGAAACCGTATTCCTGCGAGATTGCATTCGCGTAATCGGAGAACGTGGCCGTGCCCTTGTCGGCGGCGACGACCAGATACGGGTCGTCGGGGTCGTGCCGCACCACGTCGGGCGGCGGCACGACGTCGGTGCCCGCCAGGTTGTCGGTTACGTCGAGCAAGCCGCGCAGGAAGGTCTGATAGCACGTCACACCTTCGCGCATCCACGCATCGCGCTCGCTCTGCGGCGGCGGATTCTTGACGACGAAGCCGCCCTTCGAGCCCACCGGTACGATCACGACGTTCTTCACCATCTGCGCCTTCATCAGGCCGAGCACTTCCGTGCGGAAATCCTCGCGCCGATCCGACCAGCGCAGGCCGCCGCGCGCGACGCGCCCACCTCGCAGATGCACGCCCTCGACGCGCGGCGAATAGACCCAGATCTCGAACATCGGCTTCGGTTCGGGCAGGCCGGGCACCTGCGCGGGATCGAACTTGAACGACAGGTACGGCTTCGATTGCCCCTGAGCGTCATGGCGGTAGTAGTTGGTGCGCTTGGTCGCCTTGATCACGCCGAGGAACTGCCGCAGGATGCGGTCTTCGTCGAGATTCGGCACCTGGTCGAGTGCGCTGTCGATCGATTCCAGACAGGCGTTGACGCGGGCCTCGCGTACCGCGCCGAGCGCCGGATCGAAGCGCGCGACGAACAGGTCGACGAGCATGCGCGCAATCGCCGGATTGCCGGTCACCGCGCGTTCGATATACGCGTCGCTGAACGTCGATCCGACCTGGCGCAAGTACTTCGCGTACGCGCGCAGGATCGTCACCTCGCGCGCATTGAGCTGCGCGCGCAGCACGAGGCGGTTGAAGTCGTCGCTTTCGATCGTGCCGGTCCACACCTGCTCGAACGCCTGCTCGAACAGATCCTTGACCCGCTCGATGTCAAACTCGGTATCGTCCGCGAGTTCGAGGCCGAAGTCGTGGATCCACGCGGGCATCGCACCCGGCGCCTCGATCAGATAAGGCCGCTCCTCGTCGACGCGCACGCCCAGATGTTCGAGCATCGGCAAGCTGCGCGACAGCGCGATCGGCATGCCCGCGCGATACACCTTGAAGCGGAACGCCCGCGGTCCCGATTCGATCGGCCGGTAGAGGTTCATTGCGAGCCGCTCGCTGCCTTGCACGCGCTCGATCAGTTCGATATCGCGCACCGCCGTACGCGCCGGATAGTCGTCGCGATAGCCGGCCGGAAACGAATCGGCGTAGTGCTGCAGCAAACGGTTGCCCTGCTCTTCGCCGTACGCGTCGAGCAATGCGTCGGCCAGATCGTCCTGCCAGCGCCGCGCGACCTGCACGAGGCGCGCTTCGAGCTCGCGCGTATCGACGCTCGGCATGCCACCGGCTTTGGCATGGACGACGAAATGAATTCGCGCGAGCGTCGACTCCGACAGCAGCGGCGTGAATTCGACGTTCTCACCATTGAATGCGTCGGCGAGCAGGTTCGCGATGCGTTGCCGCAGATCGGTGTTGTACTTGTCGCGCGATACGAACACGAGGCACGACACGAAGCGATCGAAGCGATCGCGCCGCACGAACAGCCGCGTGCGCTGATGCTCCTGCAAACGCAGCACGCCGAGGGTGGTGTCGTATAACTGGTCTTCGTCGGCCTGGAACAATTCGTCGCGCGGATAGGTTTCCAGCACCGTGACCAGCGATTTCGCCAGATGACCTTTCGGCAGGAATGCGGCACGTCTGACGATATTCGCGCATTTGCGCCGCACGATCGGAATCTCAGCGGCCGACACGAAATAAGCGGTCGACGTATACAGGCCGATGAAGCGCCGCTCGCCCGTCACCTTGCCATCGGCGCCGCTCAGCTTGATGCCGACATAGTCGAGATAGCCCGGCCGGTGCACCGTGGCGCGCGAATTGGCCTTGGTGAGGAAGATTGGCGACGAGCCGGAGATGATCTCCGCAGCCGCCGGCGGCAACGGCGTAACTTCCGGCGCGCCGCCCGCCCCCTGTGCATCGCGCAGAATGCCGAGACCGGAGCCCGCCACCGCCCGCAAACCATAGCCGCCATCAAGCTGCACCAGTTCGTAATCGCGCTGGCCGAGGAACGTGAAATGATCGGCGACCATCCATTCGACGAACGCACGCGCTTCGACGCCCTCGGGACCGGTCTCGCGCGCCTTCATATCCTGAATCGTCTGCTTCGCGCGTTCGATGATCTTCGGCCAATCTTCGACCGCCGCGCGCACGTCGCCGAGCACGCGGGCGATATCGTCGCGCAACGCATCGAGTTTTGCGGCATCGCCACAACGATCGACTTCGAAATGGATGCACGAGGTCAGATGCGAGCGCGTATCGCCGGCTTCTTCGGCGCCCTGGCTCACGCGCGCGATGCTGCCGTCCGCCGCGCGCCAGATCCGAAACACCGGATGCACGACCGAATGCAGCGCGAGCCGATGGCGGTTGACCGTCATCGAGACCGAATCGACGAGGAACGGCATGTCGTCGTTGACGATCTCGATCACCGTGTGATCGGAGTGCCAGCCATGCTGTTCGAGGATCGGGTTGTATACGCGCAGCCGTTGCTCGCCCGGCACGAAGCGCTGCGCGGTCTGCCAGTGGGCGAGCGCCGCGCCGTACAGATCGGCGATCGAGCGGCTTTGCAGATCGCCTGCGTCGACGAAATCGTAGTAATGCCGCAGGAAGGGTTCGACGATATTGAAGGTCGGTTCCGGCAACCGCCCCCGCGCAAATTCGACGACATCGTTCAGCAGGTGCGTGACGGCTTCTTCGTTCTTTGCTTGCATGATCGACTCCCCTGGCTGGCGGCAATGGTGAGTATCGCGTGATTCGCAGGCAACGTCTGACTTGGAATTATGCGCCTGCCGTGTGCGATGCGTCCGTTTCGCGAAGTCAGGTAATACCCGCTGACGGGTCGTCGAAGAATCGTCACAGTTGGGTTGGAAAGGGTCGCGTCGCTGCGGCGCGGCAATGCCTTGCGCGGCTCAACGCGCGGACCTGGCCGGTGCGGGTCCCGGCGCCGCCGCATCGCCGTCTTCGGCGCGCCGAGTGAGCCACGCGCGAATCTGCGCGGCGGTCCACGCGGGATCGTCATGCGGCACATCGTGGCCGGCCCACGGATGCTCGCGATGCGGCGCGCCCCACGCCGCCGCGAGCTTCGCCGAACAGACCGGGTTGACGAGCCCATCGGCCGCCGACGACAAAATCAGCAGTGCACCCCCCGGCGCGGCGGGCGCCGCGCTAAAGCGGGCGGCCGCCCACAATTGCCGCAGCGCATTCGCGCGGCTCACCGGTGCGCTGCGGCGGATCGTGGTCCAAGCGGCGAGATCCGCGCCCAAGGTGTCGAGGTTGTTGCACGTGAGGCGATGGATGCCGCTCTCGGCATCGGCCGCATCGCTCCAGTGGGCGGCGACGCCGAGCAGACCCAGCCACGCCGACGGCCGCAGCCGCTCATGCATGCGGCTGAATGGCCGCATGCTCGTATTGATCAGCACCAGCCGTTCGATTTCGCCGGGATGACGCTGCGCCCAGTCGGTCGCGACCATGCCGCCGAGCGACATCGCGATCACGTTGTAGGGGCCCGGCACGCCCGTTTCGCGCGCCGCCTGCCGCACGAAGGCGACGATGCCCGTGACGCTCGCGGGCGCGCGCCGCCGCACGTATTCACCGTTGCCGGGCAGATCGAGCAGCAGCAAACGGACGCCGGTCGCGGTCGTTGCGGTGGAAGTCGCGGTTGTCGTCGGATCGGACAGGCTATCGTCCGGGATCTGGCTCAGGGTTTCGCGCAACGTCGCCGGCAGGCGCCCCCAATGCCGCGTTTCGCGCGTCAGTCCGCGCAGCAGGATCCATGTGCTCATTCGCGATCCGGCCTGTACCAGTGGTCGAGCGCGCTTTGCAGCAACCGCTCGCGCTGGTTGCCTTGCGGCAGCCAGCGCTGCGACGAAAACGCCGCGCGCGCGAGGAAGTCGAACAGGTTCGCGTGCCGCCGCAGCACGCGCGCGGTGCGATGCTCCATGACCGGATTGAACATACCCTGCCGCGAAAACAACTGGCGCGGGTTTTTCTTGATCCACAGCCACGAACCGAGTTCGAGCGTCATCGGCAGGAAGATGTTCGGCACCGGCGTACGGTCGTACGCGTAGTCCCACAGATCGCCGTGCAGCAGATACTGATGGCTTTGCGGCTCGAAGGTGTAGCCGTGATGCGGATGCGCGTGTTCGAACATGCTCTTCAGCATGTACATTTCGGGCAGATGCGGCATCTGCTGGCGGGTTCGCGCGTACGGAAACCAGATGCTGTCGCTCCAGCCGTAGCCGGAATGGCAATCGAGCGCGATGCTCAGCGGCCGCGCGGCGAGTTGCGTTTCCACTACTTGCAGCAGCGCGGCCGCCTCGACTTCCATCGGCTCGCCCGCGCGGCCGCGATACCAGGGCAACCACGCGCCGACACGCTGGCCCCCCGCAAGCAGAGGCACACGAGCGTCGGCGTTTTGCGGTGCGTTGCGCATCAGGTCGACACCGCGCGGATTGGCGCGCGTCGCGGCCCACATGCCGCCGGGATTTGCGATCGGCAAGAAGATCAACCGGATGGACTGCAATTCACGCACCAGCAGTTCGTCCCATTCGAGCCGCGCGAGCAGCGAGCGCATATAGTCGAGCACGAGTTGCGAGCCGATTCGCTCGAGCCCGTGAATGCCGCCGAAAAAGCCAATGGCCGGCGCGAGCGGATCGGATGAACCGATGCTTGCGGTGTAGATGGAAAAGCGCCGGCCGCGTACTTCGGTTTCGCAGATCGCGCGGATTTCGAAGCTCGCCTTGCCCTGGTCGAGGATTGACTTGAGATCTTCATATTCGGCAAAACTGTCCGGAAGGAAGCTCAAAGGAGTCGGCATGACGGCGTGACCGGGGTGTCGGGATTTTTAAGGGCGGCCGGAAAAGACGCACTATAGCCTGGCTGTGTGTCATTAGGCGGGAGCGTCCAGCCGATCGGCAGTTGCGTAGGATCGAGGTGTAGCGCCGCGTCGATGCGTGGGCTGCGCCGCGGTTAAAGACAAGGAGATAAGCAGATGCAAACGCTTGACGCAGCTGACGCACCCCGTGAATTCGTAAACATCGACTCGCGCGTGCCGGGAAACGAAACTCGTTGGACTAACGCACAGTTAGCCAGACTCGGAAGCACGGAATTGACTGGACTTCCCGGAAAGCGCCGACAACGGCAGCGAGTTCTCTGGTCGTCTGCTGGACATGTGGGCGTACCACTACAAGGTACAGATCGACTTCAGCCGTGCAGCCAAACCGACGGATAACACAGCTTCATCCAAACGTTCAACGGCTCATTCCGGGACGAATGCCTGAACCTGCACTGGTTCGAATCTCTGACGGAAGAAACGCCAGACACTAACACATGCTACATGTCCCGAAAACCAAAGCGGTTCACCATCGTAGAATGCTCACATCATCTCCGAGTGACAGTCCTCAGATAGGCAACCCCGTACCGGCTCTGTAAGTGAGCCGGCGTGAGGGGAGATGGTCGGTCGCTTAGTTCTTGTCTTGGACCGAAAATTGAAACGGTATCTCTGACTGCGCAAATTTGAGCCGAAGTTGGTTTAGAGCCGGGACCGGGACAAAGCGCTGATTCTCAAACGTGTAGTACGACACTAACAATCCAACGCGGGATTCTTGTGCATCATCGAACAGGTAACTGTTCTTCGGAAAGGCAAGCTTACCGTCCTTCGTCGCCACTACAGCCAGACATGACGAAAGCAGACTTGGCAGATGCAAGAATGTCGGCTTACGAGCTAGAGGGTTCACCAAAAGGAATATCTGCTGGTGCCGGTCAGCTTCGCCTGAACCACTGCCGTACCCTTCCATACACAGAAGCGGAGGACGATTTCTCGTCCCTCCCGCCAAGAACACCTGAGCGTTGCCCGGATAAATGTCTATTGCATACTCATCCGGAAACGTCGTTGCGCGCGCAAAGCGATAGCTTTTGCCATTGACCGTTATGCGATTCTCTGCAACCTCGATTCGCACAGCCCTTCCGTCCAGAGTGGATCTCAGTTCCGTGTAACTCCCCCGCCCCCCGAGATCTGAATAAAGGTGGAGATGCCCGGCAGGTTGCTTGATCGGGGCACCAAACACCACGTCCGACTGGGCGGAATAGAACGCATCGTAACTGTCGTAAGATCGGACCGCATGCGCATTGCTCGACATGGCGGCCAGAGCCGCCATCAGCATCACGGTGGATTTCATCGGTATGCCTTTGCTCCGGTAGCTTTCAGGTAATCTGGGTTGTGCCGCCAAAATACGGTGCCACCGCGAGCGGCCGTCGAAACCCATACCGAATCGTAGCGGCCGCGTTCGCCGCCGTCGACGATTTGCCCAGTCTTCTTATTACGGACTCTCCAATACTTGATGACTTCGCGCCGCTTCTCTGGCACACCGAAAATATTGTCAGATGGGCAGCCCCATTTGAACCCGTCTAGCACCTTGGGACGGCTCGCGTACCTGGTCTTGAAGTCGAGCCCGTCCCACCAGAATGCACCGTTCGACGGGTCCGGTCCATCGTTGGCCAATGCCTTTTGAGCCCAATCGACAGCCAGCTTCATCCCAGGATTCGGTTCAATTTCACTGTCAGTGGCACGCATCAATTTGTTGAATCTAGCGTTGGAGCCATCCCATGCGTAGGAATAGTTCGGGTCTGCGGCGCGCAACTCGGACACCGTCTTTCCGCCCCATGCGCGACACCGATTTGCCACGGCAAACGCAATTCCTCCGATTTCATGCGGGTCGTTGGCCGTGGATGCCTCCCCGTAAGCGATCGCGGCAAGCAATCGTACCTCCTGGCTGATTGCGCCGCTCATCGCACATCCCCCTCACGCCACGCCACGAAGGTCAGATTCGGATGCCGCTTCAATGAGAACGCGCGCGTTCTCCCGCCTGCCAGCGTTGCGTCGTCGACAAGACATTGACCATCGCTCGATAGCCTATAGGTCATCCCTTCGACGGGAGCGTTGGTCTTCGCGTCAACAAGCTCGAAATATTGCTCGAGTTCCTCAAATTTCGGCGCTGCCTTGCGTCCTCGACAGTTGCACGCCCATGCATAACCCAGAGCTTCGGTCATGGCATAACCGGATTTCATTTTACGAACCTTGTCAAACGGAAAGAACTCGCCGGTTTCAGCGTTCAAGGCCCGTGCCAACGGCATCGGCGGGAAGTTTGAGTAGATCGAATAGGTGATACGGCAAAGGTCGCATTCTTCCTCCACTGTCCAATCCGTCCCACTGCTTTGCTGTTTCAGTTGCTCCATTACTCTCCTCAAGAGTTTTCAGGCGATACCTCGCGAATTAATCATCGAAGCGGAGCACGGTCAACCGCTTTAAATCGGGATAAGCCCGTTTTGACAACTATTTACGACTGTGTCGGATATCTCGATTTCTATTGCATATTCCTGCTGGCGGAGGATGAAAAATAGGCGGCCTGGAAACCCCCGATCAAAGGAGCCGACATGACGGCGCGACCCGTGTATCGGGAACATTAAGGACGACGGCAAACGACACAATGTTGCCTCTCCAAGTGTCAACACGCGCGAGCACGCCCGTCTGCACGCGAATCATGTCATCCGTATGTCACTCTCCGTTCAAATCATTGACTTCAAGCTGACTTAGTTCTGCCATCCTGACGACACATGACACCGCGGAAATTCGACACAGAAACATGTAGTCGTCTAGACGTTGCGATGCCTTCACTCAACCGTCACAGTCGCTTTCTAGAATGAGCCTCACACATGCCGGCAGTGTCCGGATGCATCGAGGGAATACAGATGGAAGCGATCCGGGAAGCTATTCGAATCGAACGTTTGAGCAAAACGTTCGGCAACGGCCGCAAAGCGCTCGACGAAATCGATCTGCGCGTCGCGCCCGGTGAAATGGTCGCGCTGATCGGCGCGTCGGGCTCGGGAAAATCGACGTTGCTGCGGCATATCGCGGGCTTTACCGCGTCGGACGCGCAGCCGTCGCAGATCGAGATTCTCGGCCGGCCGATCCAGCAGAACGGCCGCATCGTGCGTGAAGTGCGCAGCATTCGCCGCGACATCGGCTTCGTGTTCCAGCAGTTCAATCTGGTGAACCGGCTGTCGGTCGAAACCAACGTGCTGATCGGCGCGCTCGCGCGCCTGCCGTGGTGGCGGCGTCTCTCCGGCCGCTTCCCTCGTGCGGAGCGCGCGTTGTCGCTGGCCGCGCTGCACGAGGTCGGCATCGGCGAGCATGCGCGCGAGCGGGCGTCGAACCTGTCGGGCGGTCAGCAGCAACGGGCCGCGCTCGCGCGGGCGCTGGTGCAGCGCGCGCAAATCGTGCTCGCCGACGAGCCGATCGCGTCGCTCGATCCCGAGTCGTCGCGTCGCGTGATGGACATGCTGCAAGCGCTGAACGTCGAGCATCGGATCACGGTATTGGTGTCGCTGCACCAGGTCGACATCGCGATGCAGTACTGCCCGCGCACGGTCGCACTGCGTCGCGGCAAGGTGGTCTACGACGGCCCTTCCAATGCGCTCACGCCGGCGCGGCTAAAGAAACTCTACGGCGACGATGCGCGCGAACTGTTCGACGACGCGGCGCACGACGCCGACGACACTCATGACGCGCCCGACACCCCCGCCGCGCCCGCCGCGCCCGCGCGGCCGGACACCGGCCCCGCCGCCGCGCGCTACGCATTCGCGCTGAACGCCGCGCCGTCGAACTGAACCGCGCACGCCGTCGCGCGCTGTTGTTGCTCTCCATCCACTCAACCGGACCTCAACCGATGAAACTCCTGCGCTCCCTGATCACGCTCGCGGCCGGCGCTGCCGCTTTCACCTGTGTCGCCGCGGCCCACGCCGAGGACATCAACCTCGGCATCATCTCGACCGATTCGTCGGCGGTGCTCAAGCAACGCTGGGAACCGCTGATCGATGACATGAAGAAACAGACCGGACTGGACGTGAAGGCGTTCTTCGCGACCGATTACGCGGGCATCATCGAAGGCATGCGCTTCAACAAGGTGCAGGTCGGCTATTTCGGCAATGCGTCGGCGATCGAAGCGGTCGATCGTTCGAATGGCGAAGTATTTGCGAAAGTCGAGCACGCGGACGGCCAAAGTGGCTACTACTCGCTGCTGATCACCAATGTGAACAGCCGCTTCAAGACGCTCGACGACGTGTTCAAGGACACGAAGAGCGTCACGCTCGGCTTCGGCGATCCGAACTCGACCTCAGGCACGCTGGTGCCGGGCTACTACCTGTTCGCGAAGCATAATGCGCCGGTCAAGACGTCGTTCAAGACCGTGCTGCCGTCGAGCCATGAGGCGAATCTTCTGGCCGTCGTCAACAACAAGATCGACATCGCGACCAACAACAGCGAGATGATGGACACGCTCAAGCAACAGCATCCGGACAAGTTCGCGCAGGTGCGGGTGTTGTGGACCTCGCCGCTGATTCCGTCGGACCCGCTCGTGTGGCGCAAGGATCTGCCTCAAGCGACGAAGGACAAGCTGCGCACATTCTTCCTGAACTACGCGAAGACCGATCCGCACGAAAAAGCGGTGATGGCCGCCATCACCGGATACAGCGGCTTCTCGGCATCGTCGGATCAGCAACTGCTGCCGATCCGCCAGATCGTGCTGTTCCAGCAAAAGCAGAAGATCGAGAACGATACGCATCTGTCCGATAGCGACCGCAAGACGCAATTGGCCGCGCTCGACGCGAAGCTGAGCGCGCTCGGCGCCGCACAGCCGAAGCAATGAACACGGCCGATCTGAGCGTGTCGCCGGCGCGCCCGAGCGAAGCGGCCGCGGCGCAGGCGGCGCAAGCAAAAGTTCGTGCCGGCAAGCGCGGCTGGTGGTCGTTGCTCGGCTGGATCGCGGTGCTCGCGGTGCTCGGCGGCGCTTGGCACGGCGCCGACATGCGTCCGCTCGATCTGCTCAGCGACTCCGCCAACATGGGCGAGTTCGCGGCGGACTTCTTTCCGCCCGACTTCACCGAGTGGCGCACCTACGTGCACGAGATGTACGTGACGCTGGCGGTCGCGATCTGGGGTACCGCGCTTTCGCTCGTCTGCGCGGTGCCTTTTGGCCTGATGTCCTCGCACAATCTCGCGCCGCAATGGGTACTGCAACCGGTGCGCCGCCTGATGGACGCGTGCCGCGCGATCAATGAAATTGTCTTCGCGATGCTGTTCATCGTCGCGGTCGGCCTCGGGCCGTTCGCCGGCGTGCTCGCGCTGTGGGTGCATACCACGGGCGTGCTCGCCAAGCTGTTCGCCGAAGCGGTCGAGGCAATCGATCCGCGCCCAGCCGAAGGCGTGCGCGCAACCGGCGCGACGCGCCTCGACGAAATCGTCTATGCGGTGCTGCCGCAAGTGCTGCCGCTGTGGATTTCGTACGCGCTGTATCGCTTCGAGTCGAACGTGCGCTCGGCGATGGTGGTCGGCATGGTCGGCGCGGGCGGCATCGGCGTCGTGCTGTACGAGGCGATCCGCTCGTTCAACTATGCGCAGACGGCCGCCGTGATGATCATGGTGATCGTCGTCGTGACCGTGATCGATCTCGGCTCGGCGTGGCTGCGTGAGCGGGTGATCTGAGTACGGCGCGCGCGGGACACGGACCGGTCGATTCAAAACGAACAGCACGGGCGAAGCGCGCTGCCGCTTCGCCCGTTTCTTTTTTGCCGCGTCATCTGCACTCGATGCTGCGCGCCGTAAAACGCCGTTTTCCTGCCACAAAGCCCCTGCGCATCGGTCATCCACTCCGCCATTCCCGCGTTCTGCTGGAATAATCACGGGCTCGCGACCGCCCTGCGGCCTTTCCTTGCTCTCTTCGTCCGATCCCGCTGTCGATGGAACCCTTTGTCGTCCTGCTGGTGCTGTTCTCCGCACTGCTTCACGCAACCTGGAACGCGTTCTTGCATGTGTCCGAAGACCGCGTCTGGCTGCTCGGCATGATGGCGATGCCGTATCTCGCGGTCAGCTCGATCGGCGTGCTGGTGCTGCCGCTGCCGGCACCGGCCGCGTGGCCGTATATCGTTGCGTCGGCGGTGCTCGAATGGGGCTATCTGCTCGCGCTGATTCGCGCATATAAAAGCGGCGATTTCGGCCAGATCTATCCGATCGCGCGCGGTCTTTCGCCGATGCTGGTGTTCGTCGGCGCGCTCGTGTTCGCGGGCGAAGTGCTGAAGCCGCTCGCCGCGCTCGGCGTCGCGCTCGTGTCGTGCCGCATCGTCTCGCTCGCGTTTCGGCGGGGCATGCGCTTTTCCGGCGAGAGCGTGCCGTTCGCGCTGCTGACGGGGCTGTTCATCGCGACGTACTCGGTCGTCGACGGCGTCGGCGCGCGCGTCGCGGGCAATGCCCTCAGCTACATCATGTGGGTCTACCTGGTCTGGAACATTCCGCAGTTCCTGCTTGCGTGGCATTGGCGCGGCGGCGCAAAGGGGCTGTTCATCGGCCGCGCGGTGGTGGTGAAGGGCATCGCGTCGGGCGTGATCGCGCTCGGCGCGTATTGCCTGATCATCGAGGCGTACCGCTATCTGCCGATCGCGATGGTTTCCGCGTTGCGCGAGTTGAGTTCGATCTTCGCGGTGTTGATCGGCTGCATCTTCATGCGCGAGAAGCTCACCGCGCGACGCATCGTGGCGTGTGTGCTCGTGACGCTCGGGGCGGTGTTGATACGGATTTGATGAGAACCCGGCGTAATCAACGCGTGTAATTCACCACCGGCACGGAATACGAAGTCGGCGCGAAATTGGTCCGGCCGCTGCGCTGCGACGGACCATTCGACGGCGCACCGTCGCCGCTATTCTGGGCTGCCTGGTTTTGCGCCGCGACCTTTGCTTTAGCCGCCTGGAGATGGGCCGGATAGTCGATCGCATTCGGGTTGGACGGATCGTGCGCCTGTGCGCGCGAGGGCGGCTGATTGGCCTGATTCGACTGCGCAAACGCCGCGAACGGCACGGAAATGACAGCGGCGATAACCGCTGCTTCGATCAGCGACCTGATGGACTTCATGATTTCCAACCTCCAGAGACGGCTTCATCCGATTGCCGCGGAGCCTTGTGCGACCATCGGCTATCGGCCATCCGCAGCAGCGAAGCCAGTTTAGGAGGCGGTCAGGCCACGCAGTAAGCCCTGAACCATGAATTCACTGTTGCCAAAGCGACCACAATTCGAGGCCAACACGTTCCGGCGCGGCGGCATCGCGATGAACTACACTGATGACGCCAAACGACGCGCCACAGCCATCGCATTCGATCGAGGAGATAGACCCTCATGTCGCATCCCGTTGCCCTGCCGTCTTACCGCGACAGCGTGCGCGCCGAATGGGTCGACTACAACGGCCACATGCGCGACGCGTTCTACCTGCTGATCTTCAGTCTCGCGACCGACGAGCTGATCGATCTGATCGGCCTGCACGATGCGGTGCGCAAAGAGCGGCATCGATCGATCTACACGCTCGAAGCGCATGTCAACTATCTGCATGAAATCAAACAAGGCACGCCGGTGCGTGTCGACATGCGCGTGCTCGGCTACGACGCGAAACGTATGCATGTCTACTTCGAAATGTTTGCGCTGGACGCGACGCAAAGCCAACGCAGCGGCCCGGTCGCCGCTGGCGAGCAGATGCTGCTGCACGTCGATACCAGCGGACCGCGTGGCGTCGCTTTCGATCCGGACGTCGAAGCGCGCATCCATGAACTCGCGCAAGCCCATGCGGCATTGCCGCCGGCGCGTTTCGCCGGACGTGTGATCGCATTGCCCTGCGCAACGCAACGGGAAACACTGCCCGAACGGAGTGACCATGCTTGAGCCGGAAATCGCCGCGTTTATCGAACGGGCCAGTGCGCTCTATCCGTCGCATCACGCGGCGATGACGCCGCGCGAGCAGCGCGATCTGTACGACCGCTACGCTGCCACGCTGACGCCACCCCTGCCCAGCGAACTCACCACCCAGGACGCAAGCTTTCGCACCGACGCGGGCCATGCGATCCCGCTTCGGCTCTACCGGCATCGAGCGAAAGCAAGCGAATCCGGGGCGATCCGCGGCACGGTGCTGTATTTTCATGGTGGCGGTTTCGTGCTCGGCTCGCTGAACAGTCATCAGATGGTGACCGCTCGCCTCGCCGCGGACACCGGCCTCGACGTGATCGCGGTCGACTACCGGCTCGCGCCTGAGCATCGCGCGCCGGCCGCGCACGAGGACTGCCTCGAGATCACGCGCGCCGCGTTGAACAACCGCCTGCCGTTCGATCTGCCCGACCACGCCGGATTGCAACTCGCCGGCGATAGCGCCGGCGGCACGCTCGCGGCAAGCGTCGCGCTGCGCTTGCGCGACGACGGCGTGAGCGGAGTGCGCGGCATCGCGCTGGTTTATCCGATGCTCGGCACCGAGCCGCAATCTCCCGCGCGCGACACCGAGGCCGATGCGCCGATGCTGACGCTCGCGGACGTGCACAAGTTTCGCAACGCGTACTGGGGGACCAGCGGGGCAAACAGTGGAGAAAGACGCGAAGAAAACGGCGACCGCACGCCCGGCCCCGCATGGACGATCCCGCTCGCCGCAACCCGCTTCGACGGACTGCCGCCGACGCTGGCATTCGGCGCCGAGCACGACCCGCTACGCGACGACGCGCGCGTGTTCGTCGAGCGGATTCGCGTGGCTGGTGGAGATGCCCGGCTGCTGATCGGCATGGGGCTCGTGCATGGATGCTGGCGCGCGCTCGAAACGAGCCCCGGCGTGCAGGCCATGCACAAGGCCGTATGCGATTTTCTCCGCGGACGCGCACGTCATTAGCGCAGCGACACTAACCGGTGCGCCTAGTGCGCTACCGGGCGGTTCAGCGATTGCGGTCAGCGCGCCACTGCGCGAACGTGACCAGATCGAGGCCGACCTCGCCCGGCTCGATGCGGGTCCAGCCGAAGAACGCGTCGTCCCAGCCGGGAATGCTTTGCGGCGTCAGCGACCGGAACTTCATGCCGGAACGATACGCGAGGTCCGGCCAGAACAACGGCATCACCTCGCGCGTGGCGAGCTGGCGCAGCAGGTCGGACGGACCACCCTCGTCGGCGACGATTTCACCCTGCGAGATCCAGTCGTTCTCCGCCCACGCGACGAATATGCTCGGGTTGCCGGCGGCGTCGAACATCAGGATCACGTTCTGCTCGGGGCGCCAGTAATACTCGACGATGCCCTGCGCGGCCACCACTTCGTCGATCACCTTGCGGGTGCGCGGATCGCAGTAGGTCATGCCGTTTTCGCCGAGCGCGAGCCAGCCCGACTCCCCGCAATGGCGGCTCTTCGCGTCCTTCAGGAAATGGGTGAGGCGGTTGGCCGAATCCGCGTCGGTCTTGCGCAGGTACAGGTCGACGATGCCGGCGTTGAACGCTTTCACCGCGACGGTTTCATCGGCGACGCCGGTGAGCAACACCTTTGCGCAACGCAGATGCGAGATCGACGACAGGAATTCGACGCCCCCGATGCCCGGCATGTCGTAGTCGACGACGACCGCCGCGACTTCCTCGAAGCGCGACGGCCGCGCGACGATATCGCGTTCCGCCGAGGTTTCGACGAAGCGCTCGACGCCCGGCTCGCTCAGACACGCCGATGCCGCCGCGAATTCGAGCGAATTTTCGCGCGCGTGCTGGCGGATATAGTTGAGAGCCGCTTGCGGCCGCGTGAAAAACAGGTTCGTGTAGGTGCCCGGAAAAAACCGGCGAAGCGCGTCGAGGTAGCTGTCGTTGTCGTCGACGAAAACCACCGTGGACGGATAAAAAACGGGAGGTCGAATAAAGTTGTTCATATCTTCACGTGTTTCCCACGCCGCCGCGAACGCCCCCGAGACCGACCGGTCGGTCGGTCGATTCGTAGATCTGGCGTTTCGCAAAGCGACTGCCCAAGGTATGCCGGTCGATGTCTCGCCCGCGGGTCCGCATGATCAATGGGTTCTTGTCGCTACTTCCGGTCGCCGCCTGCCGTCGCCGCGATCGACGCTGTTCGCGCGTCTCGGATGGCGCAGCCGGGCGGGCCTTCCGGCATGTGCACTGCGAGCCAGTCGCTGCAAGTCACATTTACACGCCGGATAATCGAACGGTGGCTGCCGGTCGTCTGCAATGGTTCGTATAGTACAGGCTCCGGGCATTGGCGGCACAACTTAAATCGCTTTCCCGCAGGCACCTATCGCGCAAAAGCGGCGCGACTGATTGATCGAAAAGAAAACCGCGGCACACCGAAAAAATGCCCGCTTCCCTCGTGCCGGCAAACACCTATAACGGCAGGCGTGCGCCGCTCGGTGCCAGGTCCGATCAGACATCTGCCATCATGATGCGCCGCAATATGCGGACGAGAAGCGTCGATGGGGAAATGGTCGTTTATCATCAGTCAATCGCAGTTGTTTAATGGTTGTTGCTTAGATATGACGAATACCGGGAAGATGATGATAGTCGGACTGCTCGTGATCGATGCGGGCGTCGCCGGCTATCTGCTGTACCCTAGGGACGATCAGGTGCCGGCCGTGACCGGTCAGGTGACTCGCAGCGTCACCGGCACGGTGGAATCGCAACCGCAGACGGACGCGGCGCATGCGATTGGCGGCAGTATGAGGCCGGCGCAACCGGTGAGCCCGCCGCAAGCGCCGCGCGCGGACATCGCGAACAACGCCCCGATCACGCCGCAATCGGCGCCCCCGCGGACGGAGTCGGCTGCTCCGGCACCGGCACCGGCTCAGGCGCAAGCTCTGGCACCCGCTCCCGCCCAATCCCTGCCCGCAACCGCGGCCGCCCCCGCGCCGAGCGTCACGCCCGATGCCGGCCAGACCGCCAGCGGCCGCATCGACAACGCAGCGCCGGCTGCGGGCAATCCGGTCGCGGTCGCGCGCGAGCGCTCGAGACAGCAGTCGTACGCACAGCAAAGAGCCCAATCGAGGCCACAGTACGGGCCGCGCATCGACCAGACGACCCAAGGCCGACGGCGCGACGACACGCACCCGAACGGCGCCAACCCCGTCGCCGCGATGCTGACGGATCAGCTGGTCAAGGAATCGGCGAAACCCGACCCCTCGCTGCCGATGCCGTCTGGCGTCACCGTGCCGCTGCCGTCTGACAACGGCCCCGGACCTGGCCCGAGTGTCGGCCGTGGCAGTACGAATCCGGTCGCGTCGGCGATGACCGATAAGCTCGTGCGGGAATCGTCGAAAGTGGGACCAACTCAGGGACCCACTCAGCCCCCGGCTGAGCCGCCGATCCTCAACAAACCCTGAGCGAAGCCGGGCTCACGGCCGCGACGCCACCTCATCGAGATGCGCGAGTAGATCGGCCGGATCGTCGTAGACGCGCAACGCTCCCGCGCGCTCGAGTTCCTCGGTGCCATAGCCGCCCGACAGCACGCCGACGCCGAGCGAGCGGCAGCGGCGCGCGGCGAGCATGTCCCAGATGCTGTCGCCCACCACGACCGTGTGCTCGATCGGCACGCCGAGCCGCTCGGCCGCGGCGAGGAACAGGTCGGGATCGGGCTTCGCGTATTTGACGTCGTCGCGCGTGACGACGACCGCCTTGGCGGGATCGACGCCGAGCGCCGCCAGATTCAGCGACGCGGTTTCCATCCGCCCGCTCGTCGCGACGGCCCACGGCGTGCCGGCTTGCGTCAGCGCGGCGAGCAGTTCGCGGGCGCCCGGCAGCGGGCAGACCTGCGCGCGCATCCGCTGATAGGCGGCCGCATGCCCGTGGCGCAGCCGCTCGGCGCGTTCGACGCTGATTTCGCCGTGGGTCTCACGCAGCAACTGGTCCGTGAACAGCCCACCGCTCATGCCGATCTTGCGATGGATACGCCAGACGGACAGCGGGATACCCTCGCTGTCGAGCGCCTCTTTCCACGCCAGCACGTGCTGATAGACGCTGTCGACGAGCGTGCCGTCGAGGTCGAAAAGAAAGGATGTCTGGATACGCATGCCGGCCTCCGGTGATGATGGGTTCAGTCACTATGCCATGTGTCGATGAAGCGGCCAGGGCGGGCCGCCGCCTTTCCGCAGGTTCGGGTATCTAAAAGAATTGCGCGAATTACCACAGATTCGTGCGTATTTGCCCCGATTTCGCCGCGCCCTCTCCCGGCGCACACCCGAACACGGTAAGCTTCGCCGCCTCGTTGTTTGCACCGTCTACCGTTTTTCGAAAAATCCCGCTTTATTTCCCCGCTGGACGACCCGAGCGCGATTTCCGCGCCCCGCGTCAGGCCCGAGCACGCCGCGTGCTTGTGGCTGATTCGCTAAATCACCCGATAACCGGTTGTCCAGCCATCGGCTCACTGCGCAACGAGCCCAATTAGTCCGAAAACACGTTAGTCAATCAAGGAACCCGCGATGAAAAAAACCCTGGTCGCCGCCGCGCTGTGCGGCGCCTTCACGATATCGGCGCACGCCCAAAGCAGCGTGACACTGTACGGCCTGATGGATGCCGGCATCGTCTATACGAACAATCAGCTCGGCCACAGCAACTGGCAGCTGGCGAGCGGCACCACGCAGAACACGGTATTCGGCCTGAAGGGTTCGGAAGACCTCGGCGCGGGTCTGCACGCGGTTTTCAAGCTCGAGCAGGGCTTCATGATGAACAACGGCGCTCAGGCGTTCGCCGGCAGCGGGTTCGGCTCGCAGGCATGGCTCGGCCTGCAAAGCGATTCGTACGGCACGCTGACGTTCGGCCGCCAGTTCGACGTGATGAACGACGCCGTCGGCCCGCTGACGGCTGGCTATAACACGTGGGGCGGCAGCCTCGCCGGGCATCCGTTCGAAAACGACAATCTCGCCGCGAACTCGGTCGTGATCAACAACTCGGTCAAGTACGCGAGCGCGCTGTACCACGGTCTCACGTTCGGGACGATGTACTCGTTCAGCAACAAGGCCGGCGGCTTCGCGAACAACCGCTCCTACGGCTTCGGCCTTTCGTACGCGCGGGGCCCGTTGAACCTGGCGGCCGGCTACCTGCAGTTCAACCACGCAGGCAACGGCGCCGGCGCCGTGACCACCGCCGACACCAGCGCGAACTTCATCGCCACGCGCCAGCGCGTGTGGTCGCTCGGCGGCAACTACACGTTCGGACCGGCGAGCGTCGGCCTCGTCTGGAGCCATACGCAGATCGACGACGTCGCGGGCGTGTTCTCGTTCGGCACCGGCAGCTATCTCGGCGCGGCCGGCGACGCCACCGGCACGCTCGGCGGCTCGCTGCGCCTCGACAACTACGAGGTCAATGCGAAGTACGCGCTAAGCCCCGCCTGGAGCGTATCGGGCGCGTACACCTACACGCATGGCGCGTATAACGGCTCGTCGCCGGCGTGGAGCACCGCGATGCTGCAGACCGATTACGCGCTCAGCAAGCGCACCGACTTCTACCTCGAAGGCGTGTACCAGAACGCCCACGGCGCACCGGCCGATTCGGTGTTGTCGCACGCGATGATCAACACGCTGTCGCCGTCGTCGACGAATTCGCAGGTCGCGGTCACGGTGGGCATGCGCCACGCGTTTTGATGCTTGCGCGGCGCGGGCGCGGGCGTGGCGCGTGGCGCGTGGCGCGTGGCGATAGTGCGACGCCCTCACGACTGCGCCGCCGCGATCACCTGCGACGCGATCGCATGATGCTGGCCGCGTCGCGAGCGGATCGCGTGAATCTCCTCGATCACGCCGTCCGCGGGGCCGAGCCAGCGCAAGCCCCGCAACAACGTGAGATCGTCGGCGCCGAGCTCCGCCAGCGGAAACACGCCGAGCCCGCGCGCCGCGAACACCGCCATCAACGCGCTGTCCTCGAATTCGCCGACGACGCGCGGCCTGATTCCCTGCGCCTCGAACCAGCGGTCGAGCCGCGCGCGCAGTGCGCCGTGGCGGGTAGGCAACAGCACGGGCAGGTCCGCGAGACAGTGCGGAAAGCCGGCGCGCGCCGACTTGCGCACGATCTGCGCGGGCCCGTACCAGTCGACCGGCGAGCCCGCGACGCGCTGGCTCAGCACGCGCAGGTCCGCGCCGTGCGGCGCCGGCTGACAGGCGAGCACCAGGTCGAGCCGATGCAGCGCGAGCTCCGACAACAGTTGTGCGGGCTCTCCCTCGTGACACAGCAGCCTTAGCGATGGCGTGGCCAGCACCGGCGCAAGCAACGCATGCGCGGAGAGCTTCGAAATCCCATCCGACAAACCGACCGCGAGCCGCACCGAGTCCGCGCCGCTCGTCTCGCGCATCTCGTCGAGCAACGCCTCGCCCAGTTGAAAGATCTGCTCCGCGCGATTGAACGCCTGCTCGCCGGCCTCGGTCATCGCGACGCCACGCCCGGCCGGCTTCAACAGCTGGCGTCCGAGCGCTTTCTCGAGCTCGCGAACCTGCGCGCTGATCGTCTGCACGGCCATGTCGAGTCTGGCGGCCGCGCGCGCGAAGCCGCCTTCCTTCACGACGATCCAGAAGTAGTACAGGTGACGATAGTTGAGCATGCGGATCCGATACTTCGAAAAAAACGAAATGTCGTTCAGGTTATCACTGGTTCATTCGAACCGAGAACAGGCCGATGATGGCGGTTCCGCCGCTCGCGGCGCACTCCCTTGCCCCACATCATGGACTCCCTGTTCGCACTCGTTGCCGATCCCGCCGCCTGGGCCGCGCTGGTCACGCTGATCGTGATGGAAATCGTACTCGGCATCGATAACCTGATCTTTATTTCGATCCTCAGCAACCGCTTGCCGGAAGCGCAACGCGCACGCGCGCAGCGCACCGGGCTGCTGCTCGCGCTGGTGATGCGGCTGATTCTGCTCAGCACCGTCGCGTGGATCGCGAAGCTGACCGCGGTCGCGTTCACGCTGTTCGATCATGGTTTTTCGTGGCGCGATCTGATCCTCGTCGCTGGCGGCCTGTTCCTCGTGTGGAAAGCGACCACCGAAATCCGTCAGCACATGATTCCCGATGACGAGGTCACCGCGAAATCCAGCTCGGCCGTGCAGCTGACGATGGCCGCCGCGATCGGTCAGATCATCCTGCTCGACATCGTGTTTTCGGTCGACAGCATCATCACCGCGGTCGGCATGACCGAGCACCTGCCGATCATGTTCGTCGCGGTGATCGTATCGATCATGGTGATGCTGTTCGCGGCGCAGCCGCTCGCGCGTTTCATCAATCGCAATCCGACCATCGTGATGCTGGCGCTGAGCTTCCTGCTCGTGATCGGCATGACGCTGATCGCCGATGGTTTCGGCTCGCACGTGCCGAAGGCCTATATCTACGCGGCGATGGCGTTCTCCGCGTTCGTGGAGGGGATGAACATGCTCGCGCGGCGCGCGAAGACGAAACGGCTGGCAAGCAACGAGGAGTAATGCCGTGATGAAATGCCCGGCGGCTTGGCGCAAGCAGCTTCCAGCCGCCGTTGACGCGTCAGCGCGCCTTCCTGCGAGCGCCCTTGCCGGTCGTCGCGGCGCGCGGCGCTTCCTTCTCGACCGGCGCGGCGCCGCTCATCTGCTCGAGCAACGACAGCGTATCGACATACGACAGAAACTGCTTCAGATACCCCGGCGACAGCTCGCGCATCAACGACAGCGCGCGATGCACGAGGCTGCTCGAATTGAGCGGCCCCGCGTTGCCGGGCACCTGCGCGAGCGACTGACGCAGCTGCTTTTCGGTGCGGACTTTCGACCAGACTTCGCGGAAGTAGTCGAGCACGGGGAGTTCGGGATAGGCGGCGGCGTGCGGAGCGTCGGCCCGCGCGTGGTGGCGGGCGAGCTGTTCGATCAGCGCCGTGAGCGTGGCGTCGCTGGGCGTGTCGGCTTCAATGGGAGTGGCTTTCAACGCGCTCTCGGCCGCGGCTGCACGCTCGACCTCGGCCGTATATTCGGCCAGTAATGCCGCCAACCGTTGCTCGATCACCCGTCGCGTCTCGCCGCTGTGCCGCGCCGCGCGCCGCGCAAGCGCTTCGAGCAGATGAAAGCGCAGCGGATCGAGCCGATCCGCACCGCTCGCGCGCCATGCATCGAGCGTCGCGCGAGCCGCGTCGATTGCGTCGTCAAGCACCGGACTTCTCCGCTGCCGCCGCGCTCGACGGCCGCGGCACCGGCGCGATTTCGACGCGGCGGTTTTTCGCGCGGCCGGATTCGTCGGCATTCGAACTGACCGGCTGCTCGGAGCCGAACGCCGCCGCAAACACCGACGACGCCGGCAAGCCCTCGTCGATCAGCGCGCGCGTGACCGTCAACGCGCGCTGCGCCGACAGCTCCCAGTTATCGGCGAAGCGTCGATTGCCTTCGCGCAGGCGTTGATCGTCGGTGAAGCCGCTGACCATGAGGATCTGATCGCTCGCGCGCAGATACGCGGACAGCGGACCGGCGAGGCTCTTCAGCAGCGCGCGGCCCTCGGGCTGCAGCTGCGCGGAGTTCAGCGCGAACAGCACATTGCCGCTAATGCCGATGCGGCCATTGACGAGCGTCACGCGCCCCGCCGCGAGCGGTCCCGCGAGCGCCTGCTCGAGCGTCTTGCGGCGCTGGGTTTCGGCCTGGCGCTGCTTGACCTCCTGCTCGAGCTTGTTCGATAGCACGAGCTGCATGCCGATCACGCTCACCAGAATCAGCACGAACGCGCCGACCAGCACCGACATCAGATCGCCGAACGAGGCCCAGACCGGCGCGGCCGTTTCCACGCCGCCGTCGATGTCCTCGCTCATACCGCGTCGGCTCCGGCGGTCGCGCGCTGCGCGGCCAGCAACTGCAGGTCTTCGACGATCTGCTTCTGCGACATTACGCTGAGGTCGACCACGTCACGCGCCTGCGCGACGTAGTAGGCGAGCTGTTCGTCGCTACGGGCAAGCGATTTGTCGAGCGCCGCTTCGATGCGTTCGAGATGCGCGACGAGCTTGTCGTTCGCTTCGCCGAACATGCCGACGGCCGCGCTGAATGCTTCGCCGAGGCTCGCAACTTCCACCGCGCTGCCGGTGACCTGCGCGGCGACCGTGCCGAGCTTGCCGGTCTCGTGTTCGAGGTGCTCGGTGAAGCGATTGCCGACGCGTTCGAGCAGATCCGCCGACGTGGAGACCAAGGCATCGACGGCGGTGCGCTGCTCGGTCGACGCGTGATTGACCGCGTCGAGCAGCGTTTCCAGCGTGGCGAGCAGACGGCTGCGCTCTTCCAGCATCGCGGTGTCGCGGACCATGCTGTCGGAGAGCTTCTGGCGCAGCTCCGCGACGACTTCGGCGGCGGCCTTCGGCGCTTCCGATGCCGCCTGCACGAGGCGCTCGATCTCGGCGATCGTCGCGCTGGCATGCGATTGTGTCTGCGCGGAGATATCGCGTGCGGTTTGCGCGAGCGCGTCGCAGATCTGCTGCTGACGGGTCGCCGTTTGCGAACCCGTTTGCTGCCATTGTTCGCTGAGCTTTGCGGTCATCGCACCGAGCGCTTCGGTCCACGCGGCGAAGCGCTGTTCGTCGCGCGCGGCGAGTTCGGCTTGCAGGTTTGCTGCCGCCTTCGGTACTTCAGCCGCTGCTTGCACCAGTCGATCGATTTCGGCGATCGTCGCGCTGGCATGCGTTTGCGCTTGCGCAGAAATTTCCCGTGCCGTCTGTGCAAGCGCGTCGCAGATCTGCTGTTGATTGCTTGCGGCTTGCGCACCCGTCTGCTGCCATTGTTCGCTGAGCTTTGCAGTCATCGCACCGAGCGCTTCGGTCCATGCGGTGAAGCGCTGTTCGTCGCGCGCGGCGAGTCCGGCTTGCAGGTTTGCTGCCGCCTTCGGTGCTTCGGCCGCTGCTTGCACCAGTCGATCGATTTCGGCGATCGTCGCGCTGGCATGCGATTGTGTCTGCGCAGAAATTTCGCGCGCCGTCTGTGCAAGCGCGTCGCAGATTTGCTGCTGATGGCTGGCGGCTTGCGCACCCGTCTGCTGCCATTGCTCGCCAAGCTTCGCGCCCATCGCGTCGAGCGCCTCCGCCCATGCGCCCAAACGCTGCTCGTCGCGCGCGGTCAGTTCCGTCTGCAAGGTCGCATGCGCGCTACCGACAGCACTCAGCAACGCCGCGGCATGCTGTTCGAACGTCGCGGCGACGCGCGCCAACGCCTGTTCGTTGTTGGCGGCGAGCTTGTCGCCCGCGCTTTGCTGCTTTGCCAACGCGTCGCCCCACGCCTGCGACATGCCGCTGGCCGTCGCTTCGAGCCGCGCGGACACGCCGTCGAGCAACGCGGCCGAGCGCTGTTCGAACGCTTCGGCAACGCGTTCGACAGAAGCGCGCTGTTGCGCGGCCAACTCGTCGCTCGCCTGCCGATGTCCGGCGAGCGCGCTGCTGCAAATCTCGGCGACATTCGCGCTGGTCGCCGCGAAGCCGCTCGACATGCCGTCGAGCTGACGCTGCACGGCCTGGGTCACCGCTTCGTGCAACGCGGCGGTCTCGCGCGACAGGCCGGCCATCGTCGCTTCGACGACCGGCTGCAGGGCTCTGCCCGCGGCCTGCGCGCTGCCGGCCACGCTGTCTTTCAGCGACTGTTCGATCACACCGGCGAGACGCAGATAAGCAGCTTCGGTGCGGCCGTAAAACGCGTCGAGGCTCGCGATCTGCCGCTCGTTCGACGCGGCGCTCTGTTGTTCGAGCGCGCTCATCATCGTCTGCAGACGTTCGACCAGCAGCGGCGTCGCTTCGGCCTGGCGTTGCAGCAGCCGGAAGCTTTCGTCGCGCTGATGGCTCTGCGAGTACACGCGCAAAGTCGTCGCGATCTTCACGTCGAGCTGTTGCGCCGCTTCGAGCCGCTCGCGGCGACACAGCGCCGACAACAGCCCGAGCATCGCCGACGTCGCGACACCCGCGATCGACGTGCCGAACGCGAAGCTCAGCCCCTTGACCGGCGCGGCCAGCGATGCGCGGATCGCCTGCAGGTCGCTTGCGCTCTCCAGCGCGAGGCCGGTGCCGCGCAGCGTCATCACCATGCCGAGCAACGTGCCGAGCATGCCGAGCAACACCAGCAGGCCGACCAGATACGGCGTCAACGCGGGTCCCGGCAACGCGACGCGCTCGCCTTCGACGCGCAGCCGCACGCTATTGCGCAGACTCGGATGGATGGGTTCGAGAAACGCGCCAAGGCTCGGCGGTGGTCCGGACAGCGCGGAGAGCGCGCCCGTCAGCGTGGTAGTCGCCTGACTATAGCGGCGCAATTCAAGCGCGCCCAGCACATAGAACCCGCCGATCAGCAGCGTGACGGCGAACGCGAGCGGATTGGAGACGGCGTAACCAACGGCGATCCAGCACGCCGCGGCGAGCCCCGCGAGAAATACGACGAGATCGATACGATATCTGGACATGGGGTCCCAGTTAGCAGGCGCGAAGAGCCGCGAGCAGCCCTTCGACCGGTTGAAAACGAACATCCAGCTCGGCCAGCAAAACGCTTTGCATGTCCTTGCGGAAGGCGTCGAGCCATGCGTCGGACGCCAGCGGCGCGGCAGCGTTGCTGGCGTCGGTCGCTTCCGCTTCCGCGACCCTCCGGGCCTCCCCCTCTTTCAAGCGCTCGAAGTGCCCGCCGAGCAGGCCGGGCACCGCGCCGAGCAAGGTCCGCTCGCGCTCGCCGAGCGCACGCTCCATCACCGCATCGACGACCGCGAGCCGCGCGAGCGCCGGCGCTTGCGTCGCCAGCAGCGCGCGCAGCCGGCCGCGTAACGTGCCGATCGCCGTTTCCATCGACTGCTGAAGCGCGAGGTAGCGCTGCCGGAACACCGCGTAGTCGGCCTGCGTGTCGACGGCCACGCGCGGCGCCGACATCCGGGCGGACAAAGGTGGCGAGCTACGCCGCCGGGAGCCCGCGAGCACGCTATCGCTGGCGATTGCGCTCACCAGCGAGCGGCGCACACGCGTGCACTCTTCCTCTTCCGCGCGGCCGAACGCGCGCGCGCCACCAGCGACGGCGGGCGGCTTGCCGTCGAGCGCCGATGACAACGCGATAGCGTCGGTCCAGCCGAGCCACTGGCTCAGCCGATCCGCCAGCGATTGGCGCGATTCGGCGACATCGGCCTCGGCGAGACGGGCCAATAAGCGAACGAGCGCGGGCCCGCTGAGGGCGCTGCGCTGAGGGGCTTGCAACATACCACCGGACGCAAAAAAGTCAGCAGTTTACACGCTGAGGCCAACGAGTCCGAAGTCGCTCGCTCGATCGTGCGTCGAAAGACACGGTTTTGCCCGATCGAACCTGGCATTCGCGCATTTTCCCGAGCGCGGTTTTTTGCCAATAGCGAAGCAAGCCTATCCCTGTATAAGATGAAAGCTGGCGCCTCGCCTCGCACCGAACACTGCGGAGCGTCGACAACACACAGAACACACGCAAGGCGGACAGGGAGCATGAAATTCGATACCGTGGTGCTCGGCGCCGGCATTGTCGGGGTATGCGTCGCCGTGCATCTGCAGAAGCGCGGGCGCGCGGTTGCACTGATCGATCGTAAGCAGCCGGGCAACGAGACGTCGTTCGGCAACGCCGGCCTGATCCAGCGCGAAGGCGTCTATCCGTACGCGTTTCCGCGCGGGCTCGGCACGCTGCTGCGCTACGCGCGCAACCAGTCGCCCGACGTGCGCTATCACGCCGACGCGATGCTCCAGGTTGCACCGTTCCTATGGCGCTACTGGCGCAACTCACATCCGGCGACGCACGCGGAAATCGCGAAGTCGTACGCGACATTGATCGAACATTGCGTCAGCGAACATCGCGCGCTCGCCGCTGACGCCGGTGCGAGCGCGCTGCTGCGGCCCATCGGCTGGATCAAGGTGTTTCGCAACACCGCCGCGCGCGATGCCGAAATCACGCTTGCCGAACGGTGGCATCGCGAATACGGCGTCGAGTTCGAAACGCTCGACGCCCCGCGCCTGCAACAGCTCGAACCCGATCTCGACAAGCGCCTGCAAGGCGGGCTGCGCTATCCGCAATCCGATTCGGTCAGCGATCCGAATGCGCTCGTCACCGCGTACGCGCGGTACTTCGAAGCGCTCGGCGGACGGTTCTTCATCGGCGATGCGGATACGCTTCGCGAAGGCTGGCAGGTCGATACGCGGGACGGGCCGATCTCGGCCGCGTCGGCGGTGATCGCACTCGGGCCGTGGTCGGATCGCGCGAGCACGCGGCTCGGGTATCGGCTGCCGCTCGCGGTCAAGCGTGGCTATCACATGCACTATGCAGCGCGTCGGACCGCACACCTCAACCATCCTATTCTCGACGTCGACCACGGCTATGTGCTCGCACCGATGGCGCGCGGCATCCGATTGACCACGGGCGTCGAAATCGCGCGTCCCGAAGCGGCCAAGACGCCAGTGCAGCTCGATGCGGCCGAGCCCATCGCGCGAACGCTGTTTCCGCTCGGCGAACGTCTGGACCCGGAACCGTGGATGGGACGGCGCCCGTGCACGCCGGACATGATGCCGATCATCGGCCCCGCGACGAAACATCAGGGGCTGTGGTTCGCGTTCGGCCATGCGCATCATGGTCTGACGCTCGGGCCGGTGACGGGGCGGCTGATCGCCGAGATGATGACCGGCGAGCAGACGCTGGTCGATCCGCGGCCGTTTCGGGTCGAGCGGTTTTAGCCCGGATGGTCAGAGAGCGGCTCGAGCGAGCGCCTGATCTTGTTACTTCCATGAAGGAAACGACGGACAAGAGTGCCCGCAACGGGCCTCTTGAACGACCGGTTTTTGCCCTCTTCCGCAACTGGGCAAGGACAGCGGTTCTCAAAACCCGCTCCTCGCCATGCCCCGGGAGCCATCCTTTCACAGCCAGGCTTTGCGCGATATAGCCGACAACTACCCGACTTCATCGCTCAATTTCCCTCGATTTCACTCTCAACCTCGCGTTCACCGCACTCTTCCCCAGCCAGCTCCCGCCAAAATATCTATTGAGAACGCTTCTCAATTACGCGGCAATTGAATACAATCCGCTCGAAATCACTTTGTAATAAACATGGAATGCCCGGGTAAGGAAACTGACCCCGCCCTGGCTTCCCGAACTCGACGGGGATAAACATGAAGTTGCGGTCCGACGATCCGAAGCTCGGCAAAATCAGCACGACACTATGCGGCGTACTGGCCGCCGGCCCCGCCCTTGCGCAGGGCACCACGGCCGGCGCGCCGCCCGAGCGCGAGGGCCAGCTCGCGCCGATTTCCGTGCAAGGCCAATCGGACGATGGCTTCAAGACCGATCACTCCGCATCGGTCAAATTCACTGCACCGCTCGTCGATACGCCGAAATCGGTCACGGTGATTCCCGAGGAGCTGATTCGCAGCACCGGCGCGTCGACGCTGACCGAAGCGCTGCGCACCGTGCCCGGCATCACCTTCGGCGCCGGCGAAGGCGGCAACCCGCTCGGCGACCGGCCGTTCATTCGCGGCTACGACGCGCAGGGCAGCACGTTCGTCGACGGCATGCGCGATATCGGCGCGACCACACGCGAAGTGTTCAACATCGAAAGCATCGAAGTGACGAAGGGTTCGGACGGCACGTTCGGCGGACGCGGCGGCGCGGGCGGCAGCATCAACCTGATCACGAAGACGCCGCATCTGGGCACGACCGCCGACGGCAGCGTCGGCCTCGGCACCGACCGCTATCGCCGCTTTACCGCCGACGGCAACTGGCAGATGGCCGACCACGCGGCGTTCCGCCTGAACGTGATGAGCCACAACAACGACGTGGCCGGCCGCGACGCGGTCAACAACGAGCGCTGGGGCATCGCGCCGTCGTTCACGTACGGTCTCGGCACGCCGACCCGCGTGACGGCGAGCTACTACCACCTGAGCACCGACGATCTGCCCGACAGCGGCATTCCGTACTTCTACACAACGACCAACAAGCCGGCGAACGTCAGCACGATCTTCCCGGCGCCGGTGGACCGTCACAACTTTTACGGCCTGATCGACCGCGATTTCCGCAAGACGAGTTCGGATATCGGCACCGTGCGTATCGAACACGACATCAACGGCGACCTGACGATCCGCAATACGACGCGATACACGAAGTCGACCCAGGACTACATCTGGACCCAGCCCGACGACAGCCAGGGCAACGTGGTCAACGGCAAGGTGTGGCGCCGCGCGAACACGCGCGCGAGCAACGTGTACAGCCTCGCGAACCAGACCGAACTGTTCGGCGAGTTCAAGACGGGCTTCCTTAAGCACAGCTTCACGACCGGCATCGAGTTGTCGCGCGAAACCAGCGTCAACGATTCGTACACGGTGGCGGCCGCGACCGGCGCGATCTGCGCAACCAATGGTATTGGCGCGGCGTCGGGCTATAACTGCACGAGTCTCTGGACGCCGAATCCGAACGATCCGTGGGCCGGATCGATCAGGCAAACCAACGACCCGAGCCAGCAGCGCACGACCACCAAATCGATCTACGCGTTCGATACGATCGAATTGACGAAGCGCTGGCAGGCCAACGTCGGCCTGCGCGTCGAGGATTACTCGACCGATCTGCGCACTACCGTCGCCAACGGCGCGGCGCGTGTGTCGCGCGACGACACGCTGTTCAACTACCAGTTCGGCCTCGTGTTCAAGCCGGCATCGAACGGCAGCATCTATGCGTCGATCTCCACGTCGTCGACGCCGGCTGGCGCACTGCTCGGCCAGGGCAGCGAAACGCAGTCGCTGATTCCATCCCGCGGCGTTGGTCCGAACGCGGCGCTGTTGTCGCCGGAAAAGAACCGCAGCGTCGAAGTAGGCAGCAAGTGGAACGTGCTCGACAACAAGCTGTCGCTGACCGGCGCGCTGTTCCAGATCGACACGACCAATGCGCGCGTCACGCTGCCGGACAACACCTACGCGATGGCCGGCAACAAGCGCGTGCAGGGGTTCGAGTTCGGCGTGGCGGGTCAGTTGACCAACAAGTGGCAGGTGTTCGGCGGCTACACGTATCTTAAGAGCGAGTTGCGCAACAACGGCAAGACCACGTCGGATAACGGCCATCAGTTCCCGAACACGCCGAAGAACAGCATCAGCCTGTGGACCAACTACGACGTGCTGCCGAAGTTCACGATCGGCGGCGGCGCGTTCTATATGTCGCAGGTGTATGGCGATACCGCGAATCTGCGGGCGGTGCCGTCGTACTGGCGCTTCGACGGCATGGCCTCGTATCGCGTGAACAAGCACGTCGATCTGCAGCTGAACGTGCAGAACATTTTCAACCGCACGTATTACGACCAGGCGTACGCGTCGCACTACGCGTCGATCGCGCCGGGACGCTCCGCGTTCCTGACGCTCAACGCGCACTACTGATGCCGCGCGCGACGAACGAGGTGTCGGTGCGGGCGCTCGCGAGCGTGTCGCGCGATGAATTCGCCGCGATCCTCGCGGGGCCACCCGAGCGTGCCGCCGCGTGGGTCGCGGCGGCCGCGCGCAACGGCATCGTCGAGGCGCAGGCGGTGTACGGGCAGTACCTGCTCGACGGTCACGGCGTCGAGCGCGACGTCGACGAAGCGTTCGTCTGGTTCCGGCACGCGGCGCGGCGCGATCATCCGATGGCGATGAACATGCTTGGCCGCTGCTACGAACATGGCTGGGGTACGGCCGCGTGCGCGCCGGTCGCCGTGTACTGGTATCGGCTCGCGGCGCAAGCCGGGCTCGATTGGGGCATGTACAACTACGCGTCGGCGTTGGCGCTCGGTCATGGCATCGAATGCGATCGCGCGCAGGCATTGCAGTGGTTCTTGCGTGCGGCTGAACTCGGGCACGCGAAGTCGCTGAACTTCGTCGGCAGCTTTTACGAGGATGGCTGGACCGTCGATGCCGATGCGGATATCGCGCTTGACTACTATCGACGCGCGGCAGACGGTGGCGATTTTCGCGGGCAGTTCAATTACGCGCGGCTGCTCGCCGAGCGTGGCGAAATCGCCGAAGCATTGCAATGGTTGCAACGTGTGCCGCACACCGCGACCGGCGCGTTCGTCGCGAAGATGCGCACATGGCTGGCCGCTTCTTCCGTAAGCGCGTTTCGCGCACTCGAACGCAGCCTTGGCGCAAACGCCAATACGAATGCGAATGCAAGCCCCAACATGAACACGCAAATCAGCGCCACGCCAAATCTGGCGCAGGAGCCGCGCACATGATGCTGCATTTACCCGCCGTACTCAGCAAACAGCAGATCGCGCAATGCCGCGAAATGCTGGACGCGGCGCAATGGATCGACGGCAATGCAACCTCCGGCCAGCAATCGGCGCAAGCCAAGCGCAACCAGCAGCTGCCCGAAGGCTCGCCCGCCGCGCGCGCGATCGGCGATGCGATTCAGGACGCGCTCGGCCGCAACGCGCGCTTCTTTTCCGCCGCATTACCGCTGAAAGTCTTCCCGCCGCTTTTCAATCGCTATACCGGCGGCGACGGTTTCGGCACGCACGTCGACAATGCGATCCGCCAGCTGCGCGGCACGGACTTCCGCATCCGCAGCGACCTGTCGGCGACGCTGTTCCTCGCCGAGCCCGACACCTACGACGGCGGCGAGCTTTGCATCGAGGACACCTACGGCGTGCATCGCGCGAAACTGCCGGCCGGCGACATGGTGCTCTACCCCGCGTCGAGCCTGCATCACGTGAGCCCGGTCACGCGCGGCGTGCGCGTCGCGTCGTTCTTCTGGATCCAGAGCATGGTCCGCGACGACGGCCAGCGCGCGACGCTGTTCCAACTCGACAACGATGTGCGGACGCTCGCGGCCGAACGAGGCTCGAACGACGCGACCGTCGTGAGCCTCACCGGCATCTATCACAATCTGCTGCGTCGCTGGGCCGACGCCTGATCCGCGCCCAGCCACGAACCTTCGATGCAATAAAAAACGCCGCGGGCCAACAGCCCCGCGGCGTTTTTCATCGAGCCGGACAAACGTCGATCAGGCCGTCACGGCAGCCCGGCGCGGCGACAGTGCCGACACCAGGAAACTCACGACGATGTTCGCGACCAGCGCGATCAGGCCGATATACAGCGGGTAGTTCTCGTGGCCGAAATGCAGGCCATACACCGGCTTGAGCCCTTGCGAAATCGCGAGGCCCGTGCCGAGCACGATACCGACGAGCCAGCCGAGGAACAGACCCGGCGTGTTCAGACGGCGCGTGTACAGCGAGAACACGATGGCCGGGAAAATTTGCAGAATCCACACACCGCCGAGCAGTTGCAGATCGATCGCGTACTGCGTCGGCAGGAACACGATGAACAGCAGCGCGCCGAACTTGACGACCAGCGAGACGATCTTCGCATTGGCCGCTTCCGCTTGAGGCGACAGATTCGGCGACACCAGCGGACGCCACAGATTACGCGTGAACAGATTCGCTGCGCCGATCGACATGATCGCGGCCGGCACCAGCGCGCTGATCGCAATCGCGGCGGCCGCGAAACCGACGAACCACGACGGGAACAGCGTACCGAACAGCGTCGGCACCACATCGCTTGCCGACTTCACATTCACGCCCGCGGCGATCGCCATATAGCCGAGCAGCGCGATCAGGCCGAGCAGCACCGTGTAGGCCGGCAGGAAGATCGCGTTCTTGCGAACCGTCTTTGCCGACGACGACGACAGCACCGCCGTCATCGTATGCGGATACATGAACGCGGCGAGCGCCGAGCCGAGCGCGAGCGATGCGAATGCGGTGTACTGGTTCGGCTTCAGCAGGATGCCGGTCGCGCCGCCCTTCGCCTGGAAGTGCGCATCGGCCAGTTCGAACACGTGCCCATAGCCGCCGAGCTTCACCGGAATCAGCCATACCGCCGCGATCACGACGATATAGATCATGATGTCCTTGACGAAGGCGATCATCGCCGGCGCGCGCAGGCCGCTCGCATACGTATAGAGCGCGAGGATCACGAACGCGACGATCAACGGCAATTCGCCGGTGACGCCGAGACCCTTGATCACGACCTGCATGCCGACCAGTTGCAGCGCGATATACGGCATCGTCGCGACGATGCCGGTCAGCGCGATGGCTGCCGGGAACCACTTGCCGCCGTATTCACCGTGCACGTAGTCGGCCGCGGTGATGTGGTTCTTCGCGTGCGCAACCCTCCACAGCTTCGGCATCACCGCGAACACGAACGGATAAACGATGATCGTGTACGGCAGCGCGAAGAAGCCATACGCGCCCACCGAATAGACGAGCGCGGGCACTGCGATCACCGTATAAGCGGTATAGAAATCGCCGCCGACGAGGAACCAGGAAATGATCGTGCCGAACTGCCGGCCGCCGAGGCCCCACTCGTGCAACTGCGTCAGATCGCCACGCTTCCAGCGCGCCGCGAAAAAGCCGATCACCGTGACGAGCACGAAGAACGCGACGAAGACCGTCATCGCAACCGGGTTCACAGGATTCAGATCGCTCATTTGAGACCTCGATACACGATGTAAATCAGCAGCGAGGTCAACGGCACCCACAGAAACTGATACCAGTAGAAGAAAGGAAAGCCCGCGAGCGACGGATGCGTGTCGTTGTAGAACGGCAGCCACAGCAGCGCGATATAGGGGATCAGCAAAATGAGCCAGAGCCATGAACGGCCGGCCGGCGGGGAGGTCTCCACGAACGTCTCCTTGAGTATTATCGACAGCACGCGCGATGGCTCGTGCGGGGAAATCGGGAACGCCGCACACTCGCCCGCCAAGCCTGGCGCAGCGCGGTACGCGACGGGCATGTAGTATTCGCCTTCGCGCGTTTCCTTACAAGCGCGCAACTACGTAAGCCGTCTACGTAATAATACGTAGCCCGTTGACTGGCTTTTTTCAACGATGAAACTCAAAGCAAAGATTGTGCTGCTGGCGATCGTGCCCTTTCTGGCGGCGATCGCCAGCATCGAGACCGGCGTGCGCCGCGAAGCGACGGCGCTCGCGGAGCGGCAGCACGCGACTACCCAGGCCGCCTACATGGCCAGCAAGGAGGTTGAGCTCAAGCACTACGTCGAGCTCGCGACCACCGCGATCGCGCCGCTCTACGAAGCCGGCGGCGAGAACGCGCGCGACGACGCGCTGCTGCGCACGCGCGCGCTCGCGATGCTCGAGAAGATGAATTTCGGCGAGGACGGCTATTTCTTCGTGTACGACCTGCACGGCCGCACGCTGATGCATCCGCGCGAGCCGGATCTGGTGGGCCGGGATCTGTGGTCGTTGCGCGATAGCCACGGCGCGCCGACGATCCAGCAGCTACTCGCCGCGGCCGCGCGCGGCGGCGGCTACGTGCGCTATCTGTGGCATCGGCCGTCGACCGGCAAGGAGGAGTCGAAACTCGGCTACGTGGTGCCGCTCGAACGCTGGGGCTGGATGCTCGGCACCGGCATCTATCTCGACGACGTCGACACCGCGCTCGCGCATATCGACGCCGAGGCCGCGGCGAATATCGCTCGCACGATGAAGTGGATCGACGCGATCGCGGTGGCAGGCCTCGCGGTGATTGCGCTGTGCGCACTCGTGCTGAATGTGACCGAATATCGCAGCGCCGACGCGAAGCTGAAGCGGCTCGCGCAGCAGGTCGTCGAGTCGCAGGAAAACGAGCGTGCACGGCTGTCGCGCGAACTGCACGACGGCATCAGCCAGATGATGGTATCCGTGAAGCTGCTGCTCGAATCGGCGCTCGCACGGCTCGAACGCGGCGACGCGCGCGTGCCCGCCGCCGAGGCCGCATTGTCCACCGGACTCACGCGGCTCGGCGATACGCTGCGCGAAGTCCGGCGCATTTCTCATGCGCTGCGTCCGTCGATGCTCGACGATCTCGGCGTCGCCGCCGCGCTCGAACAACTGACGCGCGAACTCGGCGACGAGTCCGGCATCGCGATCGGCTTCACGCAGATCGCGCACACGCATGCGGCCACGCTGCCCGATACGGTCAACACCGTGCTGTTTCGTATCGCTCAGGAAGCGCTGACGAACATCGTGCGGCACGCGCAGGCGTCGAGCGCGGCGCTTGCGCTCGAAGTGTCGCGCGACGCGGTCACGCTGACGATCTCCGACAACGGCCGCGGTTTCGACGTGGCCGACGCATTCGTCGGCGGACTTGAGGGCATCGGTCTGCGCAACATGCGCGAACGGCTCGAAGCGCTCGGCGGCATGCTGTCGCTGAACTCGCAGCCGGGACACACCGTCGTTACCGCGCGCGTGCCGCTGCCAACGACGCACGCCACGGTGCCGCCCCTGCAGGAACTCTCATCATGAACGACACGACCTCTCCTTCCATCGCGCGTCTACTGCTCGTCGACGATCATCCGCTCGTGCGCGACGGTCTGCGCGCACGTCTCGAAGCAGTGCGCCACTTCGAAGTGGTCGGAGAAGCGGGCGACGCGCAAGCAGCGCTCGCGCTGGCCGAACGCCAGGCGCCGCATCTGGCGCTGATGGATGTCGGCATGAAAAGCGGTATGAACGGCATTGCGCTGGCAGGCCTTTTTCACGAGCGCTTTCCGGCGATTCGCGTACTGATGCTGTCGATGCACGACAACCTCGAATACGTAACTCAGGCAGTGCGCGCGGGCGCGAGCGGCTACGTGCTGAAGGATTCGCCGGCGCTTGAGATCATTCAGGCAATTGGCGCGGTACTCGACGGCAAGACCTTCTTCAGCGCAGAGATCAGTGCCCGACTGATCCAGGCGTCGGCAAAGCAATCGCCGGTCGAACGTTTGACGCCGCGCGAGCGCGACATTCTCGATGCGCTTGCCGAGGGACTGTCGAGCAAGCAGATCGCGCAGCGCAACGATCTGTCGGTGCGAACCGTGGAGACGCATCGGCTGAATCTGAAGCGCAAGCTCGATATCGAAGGACAGGCCGAGTTGATCAAGTTCGCGGTCGAGAATCGGCGCAACAAGCGTTGAGGTTCGCGGGCGCGCGATAATGGGCGGTCCACACCCGGAGCGACCACAGCATGAAACGCGTGTTCGAACTGAGTCTCGCCAGCCTGATGCTATGCGTGGCCGCGGCTCGCGTTTATGGCGAACCGGCGCGGGTCAATCGCGGCCACGATCCATTTCTGCAGATCTCCAAAGCTGTCGCTGATTGCCCGACGCCGCTCGGCCCATTCGAAACCGAAAAGGAATGGCTCGACGATAGCCATTACAGAATCGAACGCGGCAATAGCTGCTGGATCGAAGGCCGTTGCCGTTTGCCGAACGCGTATCTGTACGATGCGGAAATCGCCGACAGCGTGCAACGGCGTCTAGCGAATCTGAACGCCGCGACGCACTGGCGCGAGCAAACGACGCTATGGCTCACGCTGCAACGCCGCTTCATCTACGTCGAAGGTTGCGTCGCGCCGGGTTTCGACAAGAAGACCTTCCTGACCGAACTCGCCAAAACGGCGGATGTCGAGCGCGTGATCGACAACACGATCACCGATCCTCACGCCACGCGGTTGCCGTATCGCACGCAGGCGGACCCGGATAAGCCCGTGCTCAATCCTGGCAATTAGCGCGGCAACTGGCGATGTTTTCGCCCTTTGGCATCAACTGTCTGCTATATCGGCAGACGTCGATAGCAACGCAGAAATCGTTCGTTTGGCCTTTATAGCGTCATTGCTAACATCGGCGGCCCTCCCCTACGGTCCGCAATAACAATGACAACACCTCGATTTCGCCGTACCCGCTATCGCCCTTCATTGCGTCTCGGCATGATCGGCGCCGCCGTCGCGAGCCTCGTCACGCTCGCCTCGTGCGGCGAAGACAACCTGCCGGCCGCGTCCGCCGCGTCGAATGCCACGCCGGTCGTCGCGCAGAAGCGGCCGAACATCCTGTACATCATGGCCGATGACCTCGGCTACTCCGACATTCACGCGTTCGGCGGCGAAATCAACACACCCAATCTCGATGCGCTGGTGCAAAGCGGCCGCATCCTGACGAATCACCACACGGGCACCGTCTGCGCGATCACGCGTTCGATGCTGATCTCGGGCACCGATCACCATCTGGTCGGCGAAGGCACGATGGGCGCGCCGACCGACGAGCGCAAAGGACTGCCGGGATACGAAGGCTATCTGAACGATCGCGCGCTATCGGTTGCGCAGTTGCTGAAGGACGGCGGCTATCACACGTACATGGCCGGCAAGTGGCACATCGGCTCGGGCATCGTCGGCAGCGCGACGGGCAGCGGGCAGACGCCGGACCAATGGGGCTTCGAGCACAGCTACGCGCTGCTCGGCGGCGCCGCGTCCAATCACTTCGCGCACGAACCGGCCGGCTCGAAGAACTACACCGAAGACGGCAAGTACGTGCAGCCGGGCCAGCCCGGACAACCGGGCGGCGCGGGCGGCACCCCAGCCGTGTTCTACTCGACCGACTTCTACACGCAGCGCCTGATCTCCTATATCGATTCGAACAAGGGCGACGGCAAGCCGTTCTTCGCGTACGCGGCCTATACGTCGCCGCACTGGCCGCTGCAGGTGCCCGATCCTTATCTGCACAACTACGTCGGCAAATACGATGCTGGCTATGACGCGATCCGCGATGCGCGTATCGCCCGGCAGAAAGCGCTCGGCATCATTCCGCAGGACTTCGTGCCGTATGGCGGCGCCACGGAGACGCTGGCCGCGAGCCCGGCCACCGCAAACAACGGCACCACGAACGCGAAATACGTGAGCGCCGTGAACAG
Source organism: Burkholderia sp. JPY481 (assembly GCF_038900515.1). NCBI lineage: Bacteria > Pseudomonadati > Pseudomonadota > Betaproteobacteria > Burkholderiales > Burkholderiaceae > Burkholderia > Burkholderia sp. JPY481. The sequence goes on along the minus strand of NZ_JAYMRT010000011.1, from coordinate 73,185 downwards.
CGCCGTGCAGGGCTACACCGATTACGGCCCCGGCTATGTGAACAAGAAGTGGGACAGCCTGTCGCCGGCCGAGAAGAAAGCGCAGGCACGCTATATGGAAATCTACGCTGGCATGGTCGAGAACCTCGATCACAACATCGGCGTCTTGATCCAGCATCTGAAGGACATCGGCGAATACGACAACACGTTCATCGTGTTCCAGTCGGATAACGGCGCCGAGGGCTGGCCGATCGATTCCGGCGCGGACCCGACCGCCACCGACACCGCGAACGGGGCCGATCCGACCTACTCGCAACTCGGCACCGACAACGGCAAGCAGAACGCGCAACGTCTGCAATACGGCTTGCGTTGGGCCGAAGTCAGCGCGACGCCGTTCCGCTTGACCAAGGGTTATTCGGGCGAAGGCGGCGTGTCGACACCGTTGATCGTGCATCTGCCGGGCCAGACTTCGCAAAAGCCGACGCTGCGGGATTTCACGCACGTGACGGACAACACCGCGACGTTCCTTGCAGTCGCGCAGATCGCGCCGCCGACCACGCCCGCTCCCGCGCTGATCAATACGCTGACTGGCGTCGATCAGAACAAGGGCAAGGTGGTCTACAACAACCGCTATGTGTATCCGATCACCGGAAAATCGCTGCTGCCGCAGCTCGAAGATCAGAGCGCCGCGCCCGTGCATAGCGCGTCGTTCGGCGACGAGGCCTACGGCCGCGGTTATCTGCGCAGCGCCGACGGCCGCTGGAAAGCCCTGTGGACCGAACCGCCGCTCGGCCCCGTCGACGGTCACTGGCAGCTGTACGACATGAGCGCCGATCGTGGCGAAACGCAGGACGTGTCGGCGCAGAATCCGTCGATCATCGATGGTCTCGTGCAGCAGTGGAACGACTACATGACGAGGGTCGGCGGCGTCGAGCCGTTGCGTCCGCGCGGCTACTACTGAGCAGACGATGGCGTTTTCATTCAAGCTCAAAGGCGGCGTGGCGCTGTATGGCGCATACGCCGCGATCGCGGCGGCCGCATTCGCCGCCGCGCTTGCCGCGCCTTCCATCGGTGCGGCGAGTGCGGCGGTATTCGGCGGCTCGCCGAGCGCATTCGACAGCCTGAACCGCTCGCGTCCGCTCGCCGCGCTCGGTTCCGAGCAGCAATGCGAGCGTTACTCGGGCCTGCCTGCGCGCTGGCGCGACGACCCGCAAGCCGGCATGGTGCATCTGCATGGTGGCGAGTTCGTTCTCGGCAGCAAGCTCGGTTACGAAGACGAGCGCCCGGCCGGCGACGGCAAGACGCACGTGGCCGGTTTCTGGATCGACCAGACCGACGTCACGAATGCGCAGTTCGACGCGTTCGTGCGCGCGACCGGGTACGTCAGCGATGCGGAGCGCCAGGGCGGTGCGGTCGTTTTTCACACGCCGACGCGCGAGGAAATGAACGCGCGCGATCTCGCCTGGTGGAGTTGGGTCAAAGGGGCCGCGTGGAATCATCCGAGCGGCCCCGGCAGCAATCTCGACGGCCGCATGAATCAACCGGTGACGATGGTCACGCAGGCCGATGCGCTCGCGTACGCACACTGGCTCGGCCGCGATCTGCCGAACGAAGCCGAATGGGAATACGCGGGCAAAGCCGGCCACGAAGGCGCGGATCTCGACACCGCGCCGCGCGACGCGCACGGCAAGCCGAGCGCGAACTACTGGCAAGGCGTGTTTCCGGTGCTCAATACCAGCGAGGATGGTCATGCCGGCCTGTCACCGGTCGGCTGCTATGCGGCGAACGACTTCAGGCTTTACGACATGATCGGCAATGCGTGGGAATGGACCAAGGACGTGTACAGCGGTCCGCACCAGTCGCATACGAACGGCGATACCGCGGCCGTGGCGCCACTCAGTCGCCGGCACGATACGCCGATGGTCATCAAGGGCGGCTCGTTCCTGTGCTCGCGCGACTATTGCGTCAGGTATCGCGCGGCGTCGCGCGAGCAGCAGGAAGCCGATTTGCCGGCGTCGCATATCGGCTTTCGCACGGTGTCGAGGGATCAGTCATGAAGCGATATGCGATTGCCGCGCTTGCGCTCGCGGTGTGGACTGCCTCGCTGCCCGAACCCGCGCACGCCGCCGCGCAGACTATCAAAGTCGGCGTAAGTTCGGGCGCACAAGCGGAGATCATGAACGAAGTGCGCCGCGTCGCCGCGACCAAGGGTCTGGCGCTCGACGTCGTGGTGTTCGATCAGCCGTCGCGGATCGACGCGGCGCTCGTCGCGAAACAGATCGACGTCGCGAGCTTCGAAGACGAACCCGCGCTCGACGCGCAGCGCAAACTGCATGGCTACGCGCTGACGAGCGTGGCCACGACCGTCACGTTTCCGGTCGCGCTCTACTCGCGCAAGCTGACGAACCTCGTGCAATTGCAGCGCGGCGCGACGATCGCGATTCCCGACGATCCCGCCGGCACCGCACGCGCGCTGATCCTTCTGCAAAACGAAACGCTGCTGACGTTCCGCGACAGCGCGGGCCTGCACGCGACGCTCGCCGACATCACGAGCAACCGCCTCCACCTGAAGATTCGCCAGGTGCCGCGCGCGCGCCTGTACGACTCGTTGAACAGCGTCGCGTTCGCCGTGATCGACAGCGACACAGCGGCGCGCTCCGGTCTTTTCCCCGCTCGCGACGGCCTCAGTCTCGAAGACGCGCGCTCGCCGTATGCAAACGTGCTGACCGTGCGCGACAGCGATCGCCAGAACCCATGGGTCGCGCAACTGGTCGCCGCCTATCATTCGAACGAGGTCGCGCATTTCATCCTCACGCGTTATCAGGACTCGGTGCGGCGGCCGTGGTGAACACGTTTTCGTTTTCCTGTTCCGCGTGCGGTCGATGCTGCAACAGTCCACCGTCGATGACGCTTGCGGAGTTGTTTCGCCATCCCGACCGGTTTATCGGCTGTATTGCGATTGGACGCGTGGCGCGCAGGCGGCCCGGCGAACGGCTGCGTGTCGGCCGGCATGAAGCCGTGCTCGACGAAGCCGACTGCGCGGCGTTCGAAGCGCTCGCCGATACGCTGCTGTATCGCGCGGGGGACACCTTCAGCATCGTCGCGCAGGGCTTCGACTATCCGTCGCTCGCGCGCTGCCCTGCTCTGGCGGACGACGGACGCTGCGCGATTCATCTGCAAGGCAAGCCGCTGACCTGCGAAGTGGTACCGCTCGACCCGCTCGTGCCGGACAGCCTGCAACATCTGGTGCTGGCCGAACGCGGCGCCAGCGCGATCTATGTCGGCAGCGCATGCATCCAGGAAGGCAAACGCGACGATGCGGCGTTGCTGGTCGACGCGGGCCGCATTGCCGATCCGCAAGCTGAAGATGCGCTCGCGCGGCGGCGCCGCGCGCTCGCACAGGAGCGCGCAATCTGGACGCAAGCCGTATTCGACGCATTGCGGGCCGACCTGTTCGATTCACCCGCCGCGCTCGCACGCATCCCCGCGGGCGGTTTTCTGACGCTCTCGCTCGTGCCGGCACTGCTGAGCGTCGCGGCGGCATCGTCGCGCTGCCGCGAGCTGTGCATCGACTATATCGACAGCCAGTTGACGTTGATCGAAGGCCGCATCGCGCAAGCGCTCACACGACGCCGGCTCGACGATCGTCCGGTCACGCAGCAGTTGCGCGGCTTTGCCAACGCGTATCGACACGCGAAAGCGCGCCTCGTCGATGCGGCCGCCACGGAGCAATACAATGGCACGCAGGCTTTGCGCCCCGACGTCGAAGCGTATCTGAGCGGCGCCGTTCACTGATCCGTCGGCGCGTCGACACTTTCTATTCCGCTATTCAAAGCTGTGTGTCCAGCAGCCGTACGAACTTTTCGACGACCTTCTCGGTAAACGAACGCTGTGTCCAGGCTTCGAATGTGATGCGCTTCGACTTTGCGATGTCGTCGTTGAACGCGGCGGTCTGCTGTCTGGCGAAAGCGCGGTCGTAGATATTCAGGTTTGCTTCATCGTTCAGCTTGAACGAGCGGTTATCGAAGTTCGTCGAGCCGACCGACACCAGGTACTCGTCGACCACCAGCAGCTTGCAATGGAACATGGTCGGCTGGTACTCGTAGATCTCGACGCCCGCTTTCAACAGATCGCCCCAGCACGCCCGCGACGCTTCGCGCACCGTGTGCGTATCGATGCGTTTACCCGGCGTGACGATCTGTACTTTGACGCCGCGTTTCGCGGCTTCGACGATCGCGTTGATGGTGAGCTTGTCGGGCACGAAGTACGCGCTCGCAAGCTGCAAACTGCGCGTGGCGGCAGTGATGGCCATCAGATACATCAGCTGCATGTCGTCGCTGCCGCCCGACGGCGAACTGCTGAACATATGCGCAAAACCCTCGCCCGCTCCTTTCGGCTCGGCGTCGATGTGCGGGAAATACCTCGCACCGTGCAAGACGTTGCCGGTCGCCTTGATCCAGTTATCCATGAACACGGCCTGCATATGGGCGACCGCCGGACCGGTCAAGCGGAAATGCGTATCGCGCCAATGCTTTTCGTCCTGTGCATGGCCAGTCCACTCCGGTGCAATGCCGACCCCGCCCGTAAAACCGATCCGGCCGTCGATCACCAATAGTTTCCGGTGCGTACGATCGTTCATGCGACCGAGTCCGGTCCAATGCGGCTTGTGAAACTTGACCACTTCGGCGCCAGCCTCGCGCAGCAGTTGCAGATAGCGCCGATCCATCTTCGAAGAACCGACCCAGTCGAGCAGTACATGCACGGCGATGCCTGCACGCGCCTTATCGGCAAGCGCACGCGCAATCTGCTCGCCGATCTCGCCGGACCAGTAAATGAACGTTTCAAATGTGATGGTTTCGCGCGCCGACCGAATGCCTTCGAGCATCGACGGAAAGATCTGGTCGCCATTGAGCAGCATCTCGAAGCGATTACCCGGCACCACGGGCGGACCGAGCAATAGGCCCATCGAGCGCAGGAATTGCGGATCGTCGCTCTTATAGAGCCGCTCGATCTTGTGTTCTATTTTCTTTTCGCCGCTCGACAGATTGGCGATCACGAGAACGATCACCAGCGTGACGAACGCGGTAATAGCAATGGTCAGCATGCGTGGCCTCGATGGCAGGCGGCGGGACACGGCATGCGCATCCCTCGTCCGACGGGAAAGTGCCGGACTCCTGCCCGGCTTTCACGATCCTCGCGTCATGCACGGCGCGTGCCCGCAGCGGGACCGCGCCTTGCTTTCCGCCTCCAACGCTTTATCTGACCAAAGCAAATGCCTCACGACTGGCTATTTCGCCCGCGCCGAATACGCCGATGACCGTATAGTCCGAAGCCACGCATTCGAACGTCGATGCCTGAAACGTAATGACGAAATGCCGCCGCGCCGGTGCCTCGGCAGCAATGGTGATTGGCTCCGTCGCCACGGCGGCAATTTCCGCGCACAACGACGAATTGACGATTTCATGCGCCGCGTAGCCAGCTAGACCTTGCGCCGCGAGCGGATGAATGGCTAGATCGTCATCGCCCGGCGGCCCGAGACGATGAAACACGGTGTCGGCGAACAACACCGCGCAAAAAGGATCGTCGTCGGGATCGAATGGCCCGAACCGTTCAAAGTCCGACTCCGCGATCGGATAAGTGAGGATCACACGGCGATCGCTGGCGACGATGAATGGTTCGGCGGCATCGGCTGCCGGATGAGGAACGGAGTCCAGCAGGAAGACCTGATCTTCCTGCCGGGATGCATCGAACGTGCTAACCATCTACTTCACGGCTCCGCGGCTATTACGCGCCTGCTTGCGTCTCGGGCGTTTGCGGAGCCGCCGGCGCGACGGGCGCGGCGGCGCTCTTTGCGGCAGCCTTGCGGGCCGGTGCTTTTCTTGCCATCTTCACAGCGCTTTTACGGCCAGCGGTTTTCTTCACCGCGGCTTTCCGGCTTGCCGGCGTTGCCTTTTTGGCTGCGGTCTTTTTCACGGCCGTCTTGCGCGTTGCTTCTTTCGCCACTGCTTTTTTCGCCGTGGCCTTCTTGCCTACCGCGCTTGCGGTCGCTTTCGCCTGGCCGCTCTTTGCCGCCGTTTTCGCTGTTTTCGGAGCGGCAGCCGCGCTCGCCCCATCGATCAGGAATTTGCTGCGATCCTTAACGGAGGCAAGCCATGCCGGCGCCGGACCGCGTCCGCTCCAGGTCGCGCCGGTTTTCGGATCCAGGTACTTCGGCGGCTGGGCGCCTTTCGGCTGACCTTTGCCGCGCTTCGCGGCGGGAGTAGCCGCGGCTTTGCTTGCGCTCGCAGCGTCGATCAGGAACACCGTGCGGTCTTTCGCGCCGGCGATCCAGCCAGGCGCGCGGCCGTGACCGGTCCAGGTCGCGCCGGTTTTATGGTCGCGGTACTTCGCCGGCGTTGCCGACTTGGCGGCTTTGCTCACGCCTGCAGGTCTTCCCCGGCCCGTACCCGTATTGCCATTCAGACCTCGCGCGGAGCGTCGTGCCTTTGCCTGTGCTTCGATATCGGCAGTCGTTAGACCGTGCTTGAGCATCAACTCGCGAATCTGATCGACCGCGGCCTGTGCTTTTCTGGCAATGAGAACGTCAGCTTGCGCCTGGAGCTTCTTAAGCTTTGCTTGGATTTGCTCTAACGAAGGCATTTGATTGCTCCTTATGTGGTAATCGTCGAACTATGCCATGAATGACCGAAGAAAGGCAGTCTATTGACCTATCCTGAGCTTCAATACATCGATACGAGCGCCGATGCAGCGTTCAAATAACAAAAGCTTTCAGTTTTTCTACCGGGTCATCGAAGCTTTCTTCCCTTTCCTTCCTTCGTGATTCCTCTTTTTTCATTTCGGTTCCATCACTCAGATAGGTGTAAAAACGACGACCTGGCGATCGGCAATGTACCTCACGCTCCGTATAAAGCGGTAGTGTTGACCGTCCGCCGTTATCCGGTTCAGGCCCAGGCGGGTCAGTAGCAGCATTTCATCTGCCTGGAAAGCATCGACGACACCGGAATCCGTTAAATCCTCCAATGCACCGGATGGATTTCCGACATAAACATTGCGCGCCTGCTTGCCGATCCGCATGACGACCACGCTTTTTCCCTCGTCGAGCGCCAATTCGAGAAAGCTCGCGAGCGTACGCAACGACTCCGGTGTGCAAGTCCTGGTCTGATAGATCGCTGCATTCGATGGCGTCATTTGTGTTCCCCGTCATCCGCATCGACGGCAAATAGCGCGCCGTCATGCTTTCTGGCTTTAGTCGCTTCTACTATAGCCCGGCATTTGGATATTCAAAGGAGAGTAGCCCACTTTTTATTTGAAAACGGTCTTTTTTTGGTGAACTGCTATAGCGAACCGATTCAAGCGTGTGCGAAACGCCACTGACGATACGTGCAAAACCGCTGCTCCGGTAACTTACCGTTACCGATCTTGCAGCACCTGTTGCTCCTGCTCTGTCCAGGTCCATTTACACTTCATAACCGTGCCCAGCCTCGGATGCAGAGCCAATAGAGAGTCCTTTGTCAGCCGCCATGCTCGCGGCAGCTATTGAAAAAGACGTTGGGCCACCCTAACTTCGATACACTCAAACACGATGGTACTTACAATGAAAGCTGACCTTATTCGGACCACCCTCGGAGCACTGGCAGTTTCGTTCGCAATGGCAGGCACCGCGAACGCGGCCGGTTGCCTGAAAGGAGCGGTAGTGGGCGGCGTCGCCGGGCACTATGCGGGACATCATGCGGTGGTTGGCGCGGTCGGCGGCTGTATCGTCGGACGGCATGTGGCCAAAAAACACGCCGAAGAACAGCAGGCGGCGGCTCAGGCCGCGCCACATCAGCCAGCCAGAATGCAGTAACTGACGCCCCTCTCCATTCACTCAGGCAATGCGCAATCCGCGCGCGGGCAAGATCTCCTGGGTGGTCACGAAACGATGCTGTTTGACCGCGTCGTGAAAGAGGCGGTAGTCGCTCTTTTCGAACGCGGTCGTCCACTCCGGTCTGTCCCCGGTGTCGTCATCACACAACAAACCGGTGGCCTGGTACTTCCACGAACCCTGTCCTTTGGCGATATAGCCGGGCACGGGTTCTTTCAAACCCGGAATACGGCCGGCACTCACCCATTCGCAAACGGTTCTCAAACGCAGGTTGTCGTCGGGTTCGCGGTTCGTATCGAGCAGTCGGGTCAGTGCGTCTTTGACGTCGTCCGGCATGCCGGGCTGGTTTTCGAAGTCTTCGCGTCCGGCCAGATAAGCTCGCACGACACGACAACTCATATCCGCCGCTTGCACGAAATCCGGCAAATTATGTCGTGAGATGAAGTGATTGCAGCCGTCGATGTAATGCCAGCGTGCCCACGGCTGGTCGGGATAATGCAACGCGGCGCCGTGGCCGACCGGTAACGCGATCGTCAGAACGTCCGTCTCGACGCGCTCGATCAGATGCGCGACCGCCAGTTCGAGGCTCGCGAGCCAACCTTTGCGCGTGCAATCCTGCGCTTCGAGAAGATGTACGCGATTCCACGGACTTTCGATGCCCGCGAATCCCTGGTGCGCCCAGGTATCGACATACGTATGAAGCGTCACGCCGAGCCGGTGCAACGCGGTCTCCGATTCGCGCTGCCTGATAGCGCGCCGCACGACTTCGCGCGCGACTTCACTGTCGGGCCGGCAAACCGCCTTTTCCTCGAGACTGTCACCCACCCCGGCCGGCAGAAAATGGAACGGCGCCCATACGAGCCGATTCTGGTCGTTCTCGGTATTGGCGTAATCGAATAACTTGTGCGCGGTCGCGAATCGCTCGAATGTCTCGCCGCCCCTGAACCGCAGTATTCCGCTCGTCGTTGCGTCGTCGACGTATTGGCAGGCATGCGCGACGGTTTGCGCATCGCCGGCCGTCATGCCGCCGACGCGCGCGGCGATGTAGACCACGCCGTAATGGAAGTCGATATTCATGGCAGGCGCTCCTGGCGCGCATAATCACGGCCGGTCTGTGGCCGGCGATAGGGCGAGACGAATACAGGGAGCTGCGCGTGAGTAGATAGTAGACGAGCGAGCGGCACTCGCCTTGAAATAACATGCGTATTGGGCGTGTTTTTCCACGTTTCGCGCCAGGCTACTATTCGGGCTACTGAAGGAAAACGCCGGCGGCGCCAGCGAAATGCAACCTGCCGGCACAGCAAGCCGCCGGGCCACGAGGCGGAAAACGTAACCCGGCCCGACCGGCGCCGGTCAGGTCAAATGTGTAACGGAAAGACGATTGTTCCAGTGCTGGTTCAGATACTCGAGCGCGAACATCCGGTGACAATGATGTGGTAAATGTTCACTGCAAAGCAGGCAGCCCGATTCAAATAGCGCGATATCCAGATTGCTTTCCACACGGCGGCGCGCGATGAGGTCGAGATATTCCTCGCGAAAGTTCTCCCAGCTCAACTGCTTGCCCTGATAGCGTTTGAGCAGTTCCGGCTCGGGAGCCAACTCCGGAATTTCCACGTACGCCGCATTGCACAACTGCTCGAGAAAGAACGGCAGATCCTGCTTTTTCGCAAAACCCGCCAATTGCGACGTGTTGTTGAGGCGAACGTCGAGCACCGTGCGCACCTGGGCATCCTTCAACAACCCGAAGAACTTCTGGGCGCTCTTGCCGGTAAAACCAATACTGGCCACCTGTACGGTACCTTTGTCACGTTTCATCGTGAGTCCCCTTGGCGGGCCATTCGGCGCCCATAAAAAAGCCTCGCTGCGATTAGCGCAGCGAGGCTCGGTGGCAGTGCATGTTTAGCGCCGCTCGCGCGCTTTACTTGACGATGTCGACCAGTTCGACTTCGAAGGTCAGATCGGTATTCGGCGGAATCGGGCCGACGCCGCGATCGCCATATGCGGTCGCCGCCGGGCACGTGAGTCGCGCCTTGCCGCCGACTTTCATCTTCTGCACGCCTTGCGTCCAGCACGGAATCACGCGATTGAGCGGGAACGTGGCCGGGCCGCCATGCTTGGCCGAGCTATCGAATTCGGTGCCGTTGGGCAGCGTGCCGCGGTAGTTGACTTTTACCACGTCGGTCGCGGACGGTTGCGGGCCCGTGCCTTGCGTCAGATGTTCGACGATGACGCCGGACGGCAGCTTCTCCGTGGTCGGCGCGGCAGCCATCGCGGTCGAGGACAGAACGGCTGCGGCCAGCAAAGCAACGAGTGATTTCAAAGCAAATCTCCAGTGGGGTAGTCCGTTTGATTGTAACGGATCGGGTGTCGGCCGAGGCTCCCAGATACTGCCGGATGCCGTGGGTCGTTGCGCGCCTGTCACGAACCTCGCTGAACCGCCGCGCGAGCCCGCGGTCCACATGAACGTCCGGCGCGAATCGCCGGCACGCGAATCCGCCGCACCGTTGAGAGCGCTTCCGATGACCGAGCCGGCCCATTCCGACCACCCCGCTGACGACCCGACCGCCGCGCCCCCGCCCGCCGACGAGCGCGTTCGCGCGCCAAGGCCGCGCCGGATTCCGCGCAGCCGCGCCCAACAGGCGCGGCTCGATGCGCGCGAACCCGCTTTCGAGCCGCTGCCGTTCCCCTCGTATTCACCCGAGGACGCGCGCCGCCCCTTCGCGGACAAACTCGACGCATGGTTCGCCGCGCGCCGTTGGCAGCCGTTCGAGTTTCAGCGCGAGGTATGGCGCAACATCGCCGCTGGCGCGAGCGGCGTGCTGCACGCAAGCACCGGGGCCGGCAAAACCTGGGCCGTGTGGTTCGGCGCGCTAGCCGCGTTCGCGAGTGCCGCGTCGACACAGCGCAAGCATCCCGAACCGCTGACGGTGCTCTGGATCACACCGATGCGCGCGCTCGCGGCCGACACCGCCCGCGCGTTGCAAAGCTCCGCGGCCGAACTCGCGGTACCCTGGAGCGTCGGTCTGCGCACCGGCGATACGTCGGCCGCCGAACGCGAGCGGCAGAACCGGCGCATGCCGTCCGCGCTCGTCACGACGCCCGAGAGTCTGACGCTGATCCTGACGCGCGCCGATGCGCGCGAAGTACTGTCTCGAGTGCGGCTCGTGATCGTCGATGAGTGGCACGAACTGCTCGGCAATAAACGCGGCACACAGACGCAACTCGCGCTCGCGCGTCTCACGCATTGGCGGCCCGGCTTGCAGGTATGGGGGCTGTCGGCGACGCTCGGCAATCTGTCGTTCGCGACCGAGGTCCTGCTCGCGCCGGTCGCGACGCCGCGCGTCAGTGTGCACGGCGCGCTGTCGAAAGCACTGATCGTCGACACGATCATTCCCGACACGATCGAGCGCTTTCCGTGGGGCGGTCATATGGGCATGCGTCAGGTCGATGCAGTCGCGCGCGCGATCGACGAAGCACGCACGTCGCTCGTCTTCACGAACACGCGCTCGCAATGCGAGGTGTGGTATCAGGCGCTGCTCGATGCGCGCCCCGAATGGGCCGGCGCGATCGCGCTGCATCACGGCTCGCTCGATCAGCAGGTACGCGAGTGGGTCGAACGCGGGTTGAAGAACGGCTTGCTAAAGGTCGTGGTATGTACGTCGAGTCTCGATCTCGGCGTCGATTTTCTGCCGGTGGAGCGCGTGTTCCAGATCGGCTCGCCCAAAGGCGTCGCGCGTTTGATGCAGCGCGCGGGCCGCTCGGGACACGCACCCGGTTTGCCGTCCCGGGTGACGATCGTACCGACGCATGCGCTCGAATTGATCGAAGCGGCGGCCGCGCGTGAAGCCGTCGACAAACGGCAGATCGAAAGCCGCGATACGCCGCAAAAGCCGTTCGACGTGCTGGTGCAGCATCTCGTCACCGTCGCGATCGGCGGCGGCTTCGACGCGCGCGAGCTGTACGATGAACTTCTGCATACCTATGCATATCGCGATCTGACGCAGCAGGAGTTCGACTGGGCGCTGAGTTTCGTCGAAGGCGGCGGCGCGACGCTGCGCGCGTATCCCGACTACCATCGCGTCGCGCGCGATAGCGACGGTCTGTACCGCGTGCCGCGCGCCGATCTCGCACGCCGGCATCGCAACAACATCGGCACGATCGTCTCGAATGGGACGTTGAACGTTGCTTATCTATCGGGCGGCCGCATTGGCGCGATCGAGGAATCGTTCATCTCGCGGCTCAGACCCGGCGATGTATTCACGTTCGGCGGCCGCGCGCTGGAACTGATCCGCGTGCAGGATATGACGGCGTGGGTGCGGCGTGCGAGTTCATCGCGTGGGGCAATGCCGCAATGGGCCGGCAGCCGCATGCCGCTATCGTCCGAACTCGCCGATGCGACACTGACGATGCTCGCGCGCGCCGCCGACGGCATTTACGACGAGCCGGAAATGCGCGCGGTTCGGCCGCTGCTCGAATTGCAGCAGAAGTGGTCGGCGTTGCCCGAGCCGGGCGTGCTGGTCGTCGAGCTGCTGAAATCGCGCGAGGGTCATCACTTCTTCTGCTATCCGTTCGCCGGGCGCACAGCGCATATCGGGCTTGGCGCTCTGCTCGCGTGGCGGGTCGCGCGCGACGAGCCCGGCACGTTTTCGATTTCGATGAACGACTACGGTTTCGAATTGCTGTGCGCGCAGGCGTTCGATTGGGACGCGCACCTGCGCAATGGCCTGCTTTCACCCGACAAACTCGATCACGACATTCTTGCGAGCCTCAATTCGTCCGAACTCTCGTTGCGACGCTTTCGCGAGATTGCGCGGGTGTCGGGCCTCGTGTTTCAGGCGCATCCCGGACAGCAGAAAAGCGCGCGGCAATTGCAGGCCTCGAGCGGGCTTTTCTACGAGATCTTTCGTCAGCACGATCGCGGCAATTTGCTACTGGGCCAGGCCGATACCGAAGTACTGCTACAGGAACTCGACGTGCGGCGCATTCGTATTGCGCTCGAACGAATGAACGCGAGCCGCGTCGTGCTCACGCGGCCCAGGAAGGCGACGCCGTTCGCGTTTCCGTTGATCGTCGGACGCCTGCGCGAAAAAGTCAGCACCGAGAAGCTCGCCGATCGCGTCGAGCGAATGCTGGCCGAACTCGAAAGGGCGGCGCAACGATGACTGTGAACTCACTGGCGATCGACGTCGGCGGACGGCCTCTCGTGCTATCGAGCTTGCGCGCGTGCTTCGATCCGGTGCTGCGCGCGCTTTTTATCGCCGATGCGCATTTCGGCAAGGATGCGGTGTTTCGCGCGCGTGGCATTCCGGTGCCGACTGGTTCGACTGCGGAGAATCTGCTGCGGATCGATCGTCTGATCGCCGAGTTCGAGCCGGCGACGCTGGTGTTTCTCGGCGATCTGCTGCATGCGCGCGAGTCGCTGTCGACACTCACGCTCGATGCTTTGCATGCGTGGCGCGCGCGGCACGCGTCGATGCGCGTGGTGCTGGTCGAAGGCAATCACGATCGGCATGCCGGTGCGTTGCCGCTTACGCTGGGTGTCGAGTCTGTGCGCGAGCCGTGGCATTTCGGGGCGTGGGCGCTGTGTCATCACCCGCATGCGGTCGATCATGCGTATGTGCTCGCGGGCCATGTGCATCCGGTCTATCGGATCGCCACGCGGACCGATTCAGTGCGCGTGCCGTGCTTTCGCTTCGGGATCGATCGGGGGGTGCTGCCGGCGTTCGGGAGCTTTACTGGAGGCGCGCGTGAGACGGGGCGCGTTTTGGGGGAGAGAGTTTTTCTGGTCGTGCAGGAGAGGGTGATCGAGTTGAGGGGTTGAGTGGACGGCGGGGGCCGGCCACTTCGTTGCCTGATTGCGTTTTTGTTTGCGGGTTGGTTTGCTGATTCGCTAGCGTAGTTTTTTGCTGGCTTTTCGCTGCAAACTTCCCGCGGTGCTCGAGCGCGGTCGGTGTGGAGGCCGGGCGGCGCCGGCCTCCTCTCCTGGAGGGAGCCCCGCGAGGTTCGCGGGACCCTTGCCAGTGCCTAGTGGTTGCCGCCGCCGTGGCCGCCGTTGCCGGAGCCACCGCCGCCGTAGCCGCCATTGCCTCCGCGGCCACCGTTGCCGAAGCCGCCATTGCCGAAGCCGCCTCCGTTGCCTTGGCCGCCGCCGTTGCCGCCATGGCCTCCGCGACCTCCGTTGCCGAAACCACCGCCGCCTTGGCCACCACCGGCGCCGCCGTTTCCGCCCCGGCCACCGCCGTTGCCTTCGCCTCCACCGTTGCCGCCATGGCCGCCGTTTCCGGAGCCACCGTTGCCGTAGCCGCCGCCTTCGCCGCCATGGCCACCGTGTCCGAAGCCGCCGTTGCCCTGGCCGCCGCCTTCACCACCATGGCCGCCGTTGCCTCGGCCGCCGCCTTCACCACCATGGCCGCCGTTGCCTTGGCCGCCGCCTTCACCACCATGGCCGCCGTGTCCGAAACCACCGTTGCCGTGGCCGCCGCCTTCGCCGCCATGGCCACCGTTGCCCGAGCCGCCGTTACCCTGGCCGCCGCCTTCACCACCATGGCCGCCGTGTCCCGAGCCGCCGTTGCCCTGGCCGCCGCCTTCACCGCCATGGCCACCGTTGCCCGGGCCGCCGTTACCCTGGCCACCGCCTTCGCCACCATGGCCACCGTGTCCGGAGCCTCCGTTGCCCTGGCCGCCGCCTTCACCACCACGGCCACCGTTGCCCGAGCCGCCACCGCCCTGGCCGCCGCCTTCACCGCCATGGCCACCGTGTCCGGAACCGCCGCTGCCCTGGCCGCCACCTTCGCCGCCATGTCCACCGTTGCCCGCGCCGCCACCGCTATGGCCGCCGTTGGCGGAACCGCCTTTGCCTTCGCCACCGCTGCTACTGTGGCCGCCGTCGCCATGGCCGCTTTCGCCATGACCGCCATCGCCATGGCCGCCGTCGCCATGGCCGCCATCGCCGTGGCCGGCATGCCCATCTCCGCCGTGGGCATGACCGCCGTCGCCGTCACCATCGCCACCGTGGCCGTGGCCATGACCGCCATCGCCGTCACCGTCGCCACCGTGGCCGTGGCCATGACCGCCATCGCCGTCACCGTCGCCACTGTGGGCATGACCATGACCGCCATCGCCGTCACCATCGCCACCGTGGCCATGACCATGACCATGACCGCCATCACCGTCACTATCGCCACCATGGCTGTTGCCATGACCGCTTTCGCCGTCACCATCACCGCCATGGCCGTGGCCATGACCGCCATCGCCATCGCCGTCACCACCGTGGCCATGACCATGACCACCGTCGCCGTCACCATCACCGCCATGGCCGTGGCCATGACCGCCATCGCCATCGCCGTCAGCACCGTGGCCATGTCCGTGACCGCCGTCGCCATCACCATCACCACCATGGCCATGTCCATGACCGCCATCGCCATCGCCGTCACCACCGTGGCCATGTCCATGACCGCCGTCGCCGTCACCATCACCGCCATGGCCGTGGCCATGACCGCCATCGCCATCGCCGTCACCACCGTGGCCATGACCATGACCACCGTCGCCATCACCATCACCGCCATGGCCGTGGCCATGACCGCCATCGCCATCGCCGTCACCACCGTGGCCATGTCCATGACCACCGTCGCCATCACCATCGCCGCCATGGCCGTGGCCATGACCGCCATCGCCATCGCCGTCACCACCGTGGCCATGTCCATGACCGCCGTCGCCATCACCATCACCATCGCCGCCATGGCCGTGCCCATGACCACCATCGCCGTCACCATCGCCGCCATGGCCGTGCCCATGACCACCGTCGCCATCACCATCACCACCGTGGCCATGCCCATGCCCACCACCATCCCCACCGCTATCACCGCCACCGTTGTTGCCGCCATCGCCGCCCGTGCCGCCATTCCCCGAACCATCACCGCCGCTTCCAGCGCCTCCGTTACCGTTGTTGCCGGAACCGCCATTACCGTTGTTGCCGCCGGTATCTCCCGAGCCCACCCCGCCCGTGCCGGAATTAGCCGAACTATTTCCGCCACTGCTGCCCGCGCCCGTCGACGACGTCCCGTTGCCCGCCGAGGAGCCGGTGGACGACGTCGGGCCAAGCCCCGCCGCCGCGATGCCGAGGGCACCCGCCCCGAGCTGCCCGAATCCGTGCGAGGTGCAGCCCGGCCCGCCGCCCGACGGACATCCGCCTTGCACGCCCGCCTCGGCGAGCACCATCACTCCTGGATTGGTTGCAGGCGCGGCGGTGCTCCCCGAATTCGTCTGCGCACCCGCCATCGCCGCATAAAGACTGACCGCGACCGCCAACGCCGCCCGCCGCGTGCCAAGTATCCACGCGTCCCCGTTTTGCTTTTTCATTTCACCCTCCTAATTATTTCCCCTGAGCGACCGGTCCAATTAACGAGTGAATCTCGGCTCGTCAAAAAAATGAAAGTCAAAGCCTTTGCGCAACTTCGCCTAATGCGAATTAAAATGCGCTCGCACTAAATACTTCTCTCACGGAAAATCCCCGGTCCGATTTGGCGTGCTTCGAGAGAATGGGCTGGCCGTGCGCGCACGTGATCGTGAGAGCCGCACAGCGAGGCTTGATGGACGTTGAAGTTATTCGCAGTGCAATCGCGCGACCGTGCGTTAGACCACGCAATGCGATATTGGCGAGACGGCTTGCCAGGCAGGGGGAAACGACGATGCGTCCGTCAAATCCGCTAATCCAGATTCTTCAGACGGGAAGATAAAACTATCACCCGCGATGCAATTTAACCGACAAAAAGAAAATTAACATTCGGTTTTATCGGATGAATTCCGACACCATTTACACGTCATCCGTTTTATTCATGTGGCCATTCGCACATAAGAATGAAAATTGGGAAAGCCGAATGAGAGAAATCCAATAGACAACACCACAAAAATCATCGAAATGCGCGCGCGAAACATTACCCGTTGTTGCATAGCGAGTGTGCGTCGCAAAAAGCGATGTGGCGATGTGCGCTGCCTCGCAGAGTCGCCGAACGTGCGCCTCAGCCACACACCATCGCGACCCACGCGATATCCAAAGTGTCGTGGCACAACCACCAGCGCGTCAGATAACCAACACATTGGCGCGCACGCTTTTTCCGGAGCATTCCCACCATCTTCGGCGCCAGCGTCGCGTATCGTCGGGTTGCGCTGCCCGCAAACGCCCGCCCCCGCAAGCTACTGCGCAGGATCGCCCCCATACGCGGGTAAACCTTTGTTTGACTTCGTCGCGCCGCCCCGTTTACTGCACGCAGCCGAACCTCTCAATCCGCTTTCATTCACCGCCCGCATTTTGTTTGGTCTGCTGAGCAGAGTTCTGCGAGCGCCCTCCCCTCTCCGACGAGGTACAACATGGTTACTATCTCCAGCAGCGCCGTCGACGAATTCAAATCCACACTGCGCGGCCAGCTTCTGCTGCCCGACACGCCGGGCTTCGACACGGCGCGCAGCATCTGGAACGCGATGATCGACCGTACGCCCGCGATGATCTTGCGCTGCGCGGGTGTTGCCGACGTGCGCAGCGGCGTCGCCTTCGCGCGCGACAACGGCCTGCCGCTCGCCATTCGCGGCGGCGGCCACAACATCGGCGGCAGCGCTGTGTGCGACGATGGCCTCATGCTCGACCTGTCCACGATGAAATCGGTGCGTATCGATCCGCAAGCGCGGCGCGCGTATGTCGAACCCGGCGCGACGCTGCATGATTTCGATCACGAAGCGCAGGCATTCGGACTCGCGACACCGCTCGGCATCAACTCGACGACCGGCGTCGCAGGTCTGACGCTCGGCGGCGGCTTCGGCTGGCTGAGCCGCCGCTACGGCATGACGATCGACAACCTCGTCGCGGCCGACATCGTCACCGCCGACGGTGAATTGCGCCACGTGAGCGCCACTTCGCACGACGATCTGTTCTGGGCGATTCGCGGCGGCGGCGGCAATTTCGGCGTCGTTACGCTATTCGAGTTCGCGTTGCATGAGGTCGGCCCGCTCGTGTATGGCGGCCTCGTCGTGTTGCCGCTCGCCGACGCGAAGGAAGCACTGATCAAATACCGCGATGCCGCGCCGGCAATGCCCGACGAGCTGGCCGTCTGGGCGGTCGCGCGGCTCGCGCCGCCGCTGCCGTTCCTGCCGCCCGACGTGCACGGCAAACCCGTGCTGGTGTTCGCGATGTGCTACAACGGCCCGGTCGACAAAGGCCCGGCCGCGGTGGAAGCCGTGCGCGGCTTCGGCAAGCCGCTCGGCGAACATCTTGGTCCGATGCCCTACGAAATCTGGCAACAGGCCTTCGATCCGCTGCTAACGCCAGGGGCGCGCAACTACTGGAAGTCGCACAACCTCGGCACCATCGACGATGGTCTGATCGACGCACTGCTTCGCGCGATCGACACGTTGCCGTCCACGCAATGCGAAATTTTCTTCGGGCTGATCGGTGCGCAAACGCAGCGCGTGGCGGTCGACGCAACCGCTTACCCGGCCCGCAACACGCTATACGGCATGAACGTGCACGGCCGCTGGGACGATGCGCGCGACGACGAGCGCTGCGTCGCATGGGCGCGCGCCTTTTTCGAAGCGGCGCGCCCGTTTGCGCTAGGCAGCGTGTACGTCAACTTCATGACCGAGGAAGAAGGCGGCCGTATCGCGGATGCCTATGGGCCGAACTATGAGCGGCTCGTCGCCGTGAAGAACCGCTACGATCCGCACAACCTGTTCCGCCACAACCAGAACATTCGCCCAACCGTGTAGCGACGACGCGCAACGGCGAGCAGCGCGAAACCGCGAACTGCAAGTGGCCGCGCCGCCCTGGCGCAAGGCGGCGCGGCGCTTGGGCACGCTCCCTGCTAATGTCAGCTGTGACTGCTCGCGATGCGTGCGTCGCGCGTCGCGGCACGCCCGCTCAACGACAATCACCGCGCGCACGGAACCTCTCGTGCGCAAATGAGAACAAAGCAAAGCAAGGCGGGCGATTCGCCGCACTCTTCCATAACGTACAACATGCGTGAGAAACGCAAAGGAAAACAGTCATGCGCAGACGACAATTCATCATGACCGGCAGCGCTGCATTGGCCGTCGCGGGCCTGAGCCTCACCGGTTGCACGACGACTTCGCCGTCCTCGAACGCATCCCCGTCGGCCAATGCCGGCAAGCGCGACACGATCAACGCGGGCGTCGACTCGACGCTTGCGCGCCTCTACGAAAACGTCGACGGTTCGCGCGAGCTCGTTGCGAAAGCGCGCGGCGTGCTGGTGTTTCCGTCGGTGATCTCGGCCGGCTTCTGGGTCGGCGCGCAGTATGGTGAAGGCGCGATGCGCATCGGCGGCCGCACGGTCGGCTACTTCAGCACGGTCGCGGGCTCGTTCGGCTTGCAGATCGGCGCGCAGTCGAAGGCGCTCGTGTTTCTGTTCATGACGCAGGAAGCGCTCGACGAATTCATGCACAGCCAGGGTTGGGCGGTCGGCGCGAATGCGACCGTCGCCGTGCTGAAGGTCGGCGCGAACGGCGCGGTGGATTCCTCGACCGCAACGAGCCCGGTGCAGGCTTTCGTGCTGACCAACGGCGGTTTGATGGCCGGCGTGTCGCTCGAAGGCACGAAGGTGTCCCGGCTGATTATCTGAGTATCTGAGCGGAGCCTCCGCTCTTGCGGATTTGTGGTGCGAGCGCGCCGCGCGACTGCACGACAGATCCGCGCCGCGCGTTCAAGCCATCGCGTTCCGCCCGCTTCGCCAGCGCCATTCATCGCGCTACGGAAAAATCCACGCCTTTCGCAAACCGTCCGTGTTCAGCGGACGTATCCTTCGCGCAGCCGCGCGCGTTGCCAAGCCCGTTCAGCGCAGCGCATGCAGGCCTCAGCATTGCGCTCGCGCGCCACCTCGTAAAACATGATCACCGCTAGTCCCGCTTCCGGTCGGCCCGCCTGGCTGTCCGGCATTCGCAGCAACGCCCGCTCGATCTCGAGACGCTGCGCATCATCCTGCCGTACGCGGTGCTGATTGCGATCGTCGGTCTGCTCGAAACGCTGCTGACCTTCAACCTGACCGACGAAATCACCGAAACGCGCGGTCAGCCGAATCGCGAATGCGTCGCCCTCGGCGCGGCGAATATCGCCTCGGGACTGTTCGGCGGCATGGGCGGTTGCGCGATGATCGGCCAGACCATGATCAACCTGAATTCGGGGGGACGTTCGCGGCTGTCGGGAATCGTCAGCGGCGTGATGATGCTGCTGTACATCCTGTTCCTGTCGCCGCTGATCGAGCGGATTCCGCTCGCGGCGCTGGTCGGCGTGATGTTTGTGGTCGCGCGGCAGACCTTCGCATGGGGCTCGCTGCGCGTGCTCGGCAAGGTGCCGCGCAACGACGCGCTCGTGATCGTCGCGGTCACGGTCATCACCGTATTTGCCGATCTCGCGATCGCGGTGATGTGCGGCATCGTGATCGCCGCGCTCAACTTCGCGTGGCAGCATGCGCGCGAAATTCACGCGCCCGCGGAGGATCGCGCGGGCCATAAGACCTACGTGCCGCGCGGCACACTGTTTTTCGCGTCGACGACGCGCTTTCACGAGCTGTTCGATCCCGCGCGAGACCCGGCGAGCGTGACCGTCGATTGCAGTCACCTGCTGCTCGCCGATCATTCGGCGCTCGCCGCGTTGCAGGGGCTGGCCGAGCGCTATCGCAACGCGGGCAAAGAGTTGCGGATGCAGAACCTGTCGGAGCGCAACCGCCAATTGTTGAGCCGCGCGGGAATCGGCTTCGCGTGACACACGCACCGCGTTGCGAGCGGGCGTGCGGTGAATGCTCGCGCGTGCGTCGGCAACGCGGCCTGGCGCTTTAGCGCTGCTCCGGCAACTTGAACACCGAGATCGCCGCCGACAATTGGCTGGTCTGCGTCTTCAGCACATCGGCGGACGCGCTCGCTTCCTCGACGAGCGCCGCATTCTGCTGCGTCGTCTGATCCATGCTCGCGACAGCGATGTTGACCTGCTCGATGCCCGAGGTCTGCTCGACCGACGCCGCGCTGATCTCGCCCATGATGTCGTTGACACGACGTACCGCCTGCACGACTTCCTGCATCGTGTCGCCCGCGCGCCCGACGTGTTCCGAGCCGCCCGCGATCTGCGCGGCCGATTCCTCGATCAGCGCCTTGATCTCTTTCGCGGCCGCCGCGCTGCGTTGCGCGAGCGTACGCACTTCGCCCGCGACCACCGCGAAACCGCGGCCCTCCTCGCCCGCGCGCGCCGCCTCGACGGCCGCGTTCAACGCGAGGATGTTGGTCTGAAACGCAATCCCTTCGATCACGCCGATGATGTCGCCGATCCGGTGCGACGACTGTGAAATCCCGCGCATCGTGTCGATCACCTGACCGACCACCGCGCCGCCGCGCGCCGCGGTCTCAGACGCGTTGTGCGCGAGCTGGCTCGCCTGCTTCGCGTTGTCGGCGTTCTGACGCACGGTCGCGGTGATCTGCTCCATGCTCGACGCGGTCTCGCCGAGCGCAGCCGCCTGCTGCTCGGTCCGGCGCGACAGATCCGAATTGCCCGCGGCGATCTCGTTGGATACCGACGAAATCAGCGTCGCGCCGCCGCGAATCTGCTCGATCGCCTGCGCGAGACGCTGCTGCATCCGTTTCATCGCCGCGAGCAGGCTGGTACTGTCGCCGGTCTTCGTGTCGACGATCACGTCGAGGTCGCCGTCCGCGATTCGCGACGCGATCTGCACCGCGTATGCCGGTTCGCCGCCAAGCTGACGCACAATGCTGCGCACGATCACGCCGATCACCAGCGACACGAGCGCGCAAAGCACCAGCGCCGCGATCACGTATTGCGCGAGGGTGCGGTAGAACACCGCCTCGATGTCGTCCGTGTACACGCCGGTGACGATGGTCCAGTCCCACGGCTTGTAAAGCCGCATGTAGTTGCTCTTCGGCGCGAGCTGGTTGGTGCCGGGCTTCGGGAACATCAGATGGACGAATGCCTCGCCTTCGCGCTGCGTCTGCTCGGAACCCTCCTTGAACACATGGCGGCCGTCGGGATCGGTAACGGTGCTCATGTCCTTGCCGACGAGGTCGGCGCGCGTGGCATGCATCAGCACGTGCGCGCGGCTGTCTTCGAGCACGAGATAGCCGCCGGCACCGTCGTAGCGCATTGCGCGCAGGTCGTCCATCGCGGCGCGCTGCGCGTCGGCGAGCGGCATCGTGCCGGCCGCGGCGAGCGCGTTGTAGCGATCGAGCACGCTGTACGCGATGCTGACCACGTTTTTCAGCTCGTCCTCGCGATCGGCGATCATCGTGTCGCGCGTCTTGTATGCACCCCACAGGCCGATCGCCAGAATGCCCATGCACATCACCGCGAGCGCGAGCCACAGCCGCACCTTCAGGCGAAACCGTTCCATCTTCCGTATCCCTTGTCGTGGTTCGCGGTTGTCGGCGCGAGCGGACAGCCGCAAACGTTTCATGTCGTTGTCGGGATTAACGGCGCGACGGCGGAAAACTTCAGTGCTACTTCAAGGTTGCGGGCTTCAGTCCGCCGGCAGCGTCAGCGCCGCCACCTCGCAGCGCGGCCATTGCCGCAGCACGTCGGGCGACATCAGCAGCTTGGCCGCGCGCACGCCGGCGCCCATCACGATCTGTGCACGGTCCATCACCGCGGCGTCGACCAGCACGCGCCAGTCGGCCGGCAGACCAAAGGCGGTAATGCCGCCGAACTCCATCCGGCTATGCTCGACCGCGGCCTCGCGCTTCGCGAACGACAGCCGCTGTGCGCCGAGCGCGGCCTTCACCGCGCCGTTGATGTCGAGCCGCCGCGAGCCGAGCGACACCAGCGCCGCGTAGTGCTCGCCACCGTCTTTCTTGTAGCGGATCACGATCGTGTTCGCGCAGTCTTCGAGGCCGAAGCCATAGCGCGCGCTGAATGCTGCGGTGTCGGAGGCGTCGTCGGTAACGGCGAACACCGTGATGCCGTGCGCCGGCAATTGTTCGACGACATGCGCGGGCAGATGCGCGCTCCACTGGTCGCGCTCGATGACGTCCAGTTGCCGTACGAGTTCGTGCGAATGCATGATGAGCGGAAAGGTGACATTAACCCGCTGCATTCTAGCGGTACGGGCGGGCGGCCGCGGAGCGGGCCATCGAAGCAGGCCATGAAAACAGGCCGTGAAGCTCACCGCTTAACTTGTATAGTGACGGGCACGAGGTTTGCGGAAAGCGACAAGGCAAACACCGTGAAAGCGCCGTCACGATTCAGACACGATCATGGACATCGATACCCTTTCTCGCGAGAACCTCCAGCAGGCCGCGCGTCACCAGGCCAATTGGGCGATGGGCGCACTTCGGCAGTTCACAGAGAACCGCTGTCTGGAGATGGCGGCGAGCATCGCGTTCTATGCGGCGTTCTCGCTCGCGCCGACGCTCGTGATGGTGATCGCGGTGGCCGGCTGGTTCTTCGGCCCGGCGGCCGCGCGCGGCGAGCTGTTCGGCCACATCAACGGCCTGATCGGCGACCAGGCCGCGGCCGGCGTGCAGACGATCGTCGAGAACGCGCATCACGCAGGCGCCAAAGGGGGCATCGCGACGATCATTTCGTTCTCGCTGCTGGCGATCGGCGCGTCGGCGACGTTCTCGTCGCTGAACAGCGCGCTCAATATAGTATGGCCCTACACCGGGCCGCGCTCGGCCAGCTGGCTCGCGCTCGTGCGGGTACGGCTGATTTCGTTCGGACTCGTGCTCGGCGTCGCGTTCCTGCTGATCGTGTCGCTGGTGCTCGATACGGTCATCGCCTTTATCGGCGAGTGGCTGTGGGGCGACTCGCCCTATGTCGTGATCGGCAATCTGCTGCAGCTCGGCGTCGGGCTGCTCGTGCTGATGTTCGCATTCGCCGCACTGCTGAAGTTCCTGCCCGACGCTCGGGTGCTGTGGCGCGATGCGCTGGTGGGCGGCGTCGTCGCGGCCGTGCTGTTCACCGGCGGCAGAAAGCTGTTCGCGCTCTATCTCGCGCATGCGGGAATGGCCAGCGCGTTCGGCGCAGCCGGCTCGCTCGCGGTGCTGCTGATGTGGCTGTACTTCTCGGCGCTGGTGCTGCTGCTTGGCGCGGAGTTCTCGGCGGCGCGCGGCAGGCTGCACGATCCGCGCGGCGGCTGGGGCATGCAGGGGGAAGCGCCGCCGGGCAGCCGCGCGAAGCTTGCGTCGGTGTTGGCGGCATCGACCGTCGCGGGGAACGCCGTTTCGTCGGCTCGCACGGCTGTGCGTGTTGCCAGCCAAACGACCGCGCCGCTGCCGCCGTCAGGGATCGAGGCGGCAGCGCCAAAGCGCTCTGCGCATGAAACCGCGGTCGACGTCACGCGCAAGGTGCTCGACGTCGAAGCGCAAGCCACCCGTCTCGCGGCGTCAGCCATCGTCGAAGCGCGCCGCCAGGCGACGGCCGCCGACCGCTACGTGCGACGCAACCCGTGGACCTCGGTGCTGCTCGCGGCCGCCGCGGGACTCACGGCCGCGGCCATGGCGCGCCGTGGCGCCGATAGGCGCTGAAACGCGTTGCGCCGTCAAACCGCTCGACGACGCTTGGACACAACGCGGTTCTTCTGTCCAGCCTGTCTAGTCATTTCGCCGGCTGTTTCTTTTATGTTTTCACTACAAAGCCGAGCGGACGTGTAGACGACTAGATTACATTTAGCATGCAAATCGATGCCGAAAGTGCGTTAAGTCACCCCGTCACTATCAACAAATCAACAATAATGTGCATCAGACCAATAAATGTTGCGCAAATAGAAATAATCGTTGATGGGCTGTAAATACAAGGGTTTGCCTCGATTGTCAGTTTTTGGCGACACTCTTTTTTTTCCGTTTCTACCGGGCGGATGCGCTGAGCTATTCTGCTTTCCGCAACAACGAACAATCATCTGCGTGGAGAAATGGATGAAACGAATCGCACTGTCTACCCTCTCGCTGGCGCTCCTCGGCGTCGCCGGTGTCGCACACGCGCAAAGCAGCGTGACCCTGTATGGCGTGCTGGATGAGTCGATCCAGTACGTGAACAACGCTACGCCGAAGGGCGGCAGCCTCGTTCAACTGTTTGGCGGCAACATCCAAGGTAACCGTTTCGGCCTGAAGGGCACGGAAGACCTCGGCGGCGGCCTGAAGGCAATTTTCCAGTTGGAAAACGGCTTTGACATCAACACCGGCAAGCTGCAGCAAGGTGGCTCGATGTTCGGTCGTCAGGCTTACGTCGGTTTGACGGGCGACGCATGGGGCACGTTCACGGCTGGTCGTCAGTACGACCCGCTGGTCGACATGGTCCAGCCGCTGACGGGCGACAACTACTTCGGTAGCACATTCGCTACGCCGGGCGACGTCGACAACAACGACAACAGCTTCCGCGTCATCAACTCGCTGAAGTACGTGTCGCCGGTCTGGTCGGGCTTCCAGATCGAAGGTCTGTATGCTCTGGGCGGCGTCGCAGGCGCGACGGGTTCGGGCCAGACGTGGTCGGGCGCAGCAACGTATGCAACGGGTCCGTTCAGCATCGCTGCTGGCTACCTGCATGCAAGCAATGCCAATTCGCCTGCGACACGTGCATCCGCAAGCAACGTTGTGACCGGCTGGGCTGGTACGGCAGCACCGGCCGCGACGTTTGACTCCAACTTCCCGGCCAACGCCGGCATCAACTCGGCTTACGCTGCATCGAAGTCGATCGGCATCGCGTCGGTCGCGGTTCAGTACGTGACGGGCCCGTGGACCGGCAACCTGTCGTACAGCAACGCACAATACCGTCCGGACGCAAGCTCGGGCTTCACGACGACCCAGAAGTACGAAGTGGGTCGTGCGTACCTGGGCTACCAGGTCACGCCGGCAGCACTGGTGGGTATTGGCTACGCCTACACGAAGGGTCACGGCGACGCATCCGCAACGTATAACCAAGTGTCGCTGGGCGGCGATTACAACCTCTCGAAGCGCACGGACTTCTACCTGGTCGGCGCATGGCAGCACGCAAGCGGCGAACAGCGTGTACCGGGCACCAGTACCCTTCAATCGGCTACGGCTTCGATCGGTTCGTATGGCAACCAGTCGAGCACCAACAACCAGGTCATGGTCAGCCTCGGTATCCGCCACAAGTTCTAATCGGACTTCGAGTCGGACCTGCTACGCAGCTGACGAGCTGCGTAGCCAGAGACCACAAACCAGCCAGAGGCGATGCCGATGGCTGGTTTTTTTTCGTCCCGAGATTCTGGTGGCGGGTTCGGACGAGCTTGGCGCGCGCCCCGAACCCAATACGGCTAGCGCCGCTGCGCCTTCCCTTTATCGGCTTGCGCGAGAATCTGCGCGGGCGGCACATCGTGCTCATGCTCGACGCCATCGGCGCCGACCGGCGCGCGATATAGCACCAGCGCCCGCTCCGGATGCAGCGACGGCGCATCCAGCGACAGCTGCCAGTCTGGATCGGGAATCTCGGCGAAAACCTGGCGCAAACGCTCGCCCCACGTGCGATGAATCATGTCGAAGTACGCGTTGTCGCGATCGATCGACACGAACCGCGTGACGCGCAGCGCATCCTTCTCGTACACCAGCAGATCGAGCGGCAAGCCCACCGACAGGTTCGAGCGCAGCGTCGAGTCCATCGAGATCAGCGCGGACTTCGCGGCCTCGTCGAGCGGTGTGGACGGCGTCAGCACGCGGTCGATGATCGGCTTGCCGTACTTCGATTCGCCGATCTGGAAGTACGGATTCACCGCCGACGCCTCGATGAAATTGCCCGCCGCGTAGATCATGAAAAGCCGCATGCGGTTGCCCGCGATCTGGCCGCCGAGAATGAAGCTGCAATTGAAGTCGACGCCGAACTTCTGCAGCGCTGCCGCTTCGCGCTCGTGCACGCGGCGCACCGCGCTGCCGACCACGCGCGCGGCGTCGGCCATCGTCGGCACGCTCCATAGCGTCGGCTCGCCGGCATCGGCGGGCTCGGACAGCTCGTGCAGCACCGCCTGGGTGATCGACAGATTGCCGGCACCCAGCAGCACCAGCATGCGTTCGCCGGGTTGCTCGAACACCGACATCTTGCGCGCGGTACTGATGTGATCCACGCCCGCATTGGTACGCGTATCGGACAGGAATACGAGACCGTCGTTGACGGCCATCGCTACGCAGTAAGTCATAACGAATCCGCAGAACGCGAGGGAACGGACCTATTGTAATGCGGCGCACGGGCGCCTTTTATCCGTGTTTACGGCCTTTTTTATGGCCTTTTTCGCAGCCTTTAGCGTTGCAACGCGGCTACTGCGACATCTGCGTGCTGACCGCCACCGCCACGTGAAGCTCCTCTTCGAGCCCGCCGATGCGCCGGCCGCGCACCGGTGCGGCCGCCTCATAGTCGCGCGCCACAGCGAGGCGGCAATAGATCTCGCTGGCAAACCCGGCGTGCGTGACGTCGAGCGATATCCAGCCTTTGCCTTCGAGCCAAACGTCGACCCACGCATGGCTCGCGCCATGCGGCACGTCGCCGGGTTCGATATAACCGCTCACGTAGCGCGCCGGTACGCCGCGCGCGCGGCAGCACGCGAGCATCAGATGCGCATGGTCCTGGCACACGCCGTTGCCGAGCGCGAGCGCCTCGGCGGCCGTGCTCGTGACCTCGGTCACGCCGGGCCGGTATTGCACGCGCTGCACGATCTGCTCGGCAAGCGCAATCAGGCTTGCCGGACTCGCCAGATTCGCCACCGATTCCGCCAGCTCGCGAATCGCGCCATCGGCTTCGGTCAGACGGGTCGCGCAGGTGAAATGCTCGAGCGGAATCGGGCCGGGCGGATCGTGCAGCACCCCGTCGACGAGCGGCATTGTGTCCACCTCGCCCGACACGCGCAGATGAATCTCGTCGTGCGGCTTGTTGATGACGAGCGTATGCAGCACGTTGCCGTAGGCGTCGAGTGTGGCGTCCAGCTTGCCCGGCGCGTCGATGCTCCAGCGCCGCACGGTCTGCCCGGCGCCGCTCGAGGGCGTCAGGCGCAACTGCTGGATCGAATAATGAACCGTCGCTTCGTAGCGGTAAGAGGTGTCGTGGCGGATCGTCAGGTACATGAGAAAACTCCGTCAGGCCACTGGCAGCATCAGATAAGTACGCGCCACCAGATTGCCCAGCTCGAACACGCGAGCGAGGAACTGCGTCAGATAGCCATGCAAACCGGTTTCGAAAATCTGCCGAATGTCGGCATAGAGCAGCTCGGCGCGCAGCTTGCCGGCGAAGCGCTCGCACTGGTTCGAGCCCGACGTGCGCAGCATCGCGAGATTGCTGCACACGCCGTCCAGCGAGGCGAGCAGCGAGCGCGGCATCTGCTGATTGAGGATCATCAGCTCGACGACGCGCGCGGGCGTCACGACGTCGCGATACACCTTGCGATAGATTTCGAGCGCCGACACCGAGCTCAGGATCGAGGTCCAGTAATAGAAGTCCTCCAGCTGGCGCGCGGCGTCGCGCGAGTTCGGCTCGACGTTCGCGAAACGCACATCGAGAATCCGCGCGGTATTGTCGGCTCGCTCGAGATAGGTGCCTAGCTGGGTGAAGAAGAACGCGTCGTCCTGCAGCGCGGTGCCGATCGTCACGCCACGCGACAGATGCGAGCGGAACTTGACCCATTCGAACAACGAGCCCGGATTGCTCGCGGCCTGCCCGCTCGCAAGCCGCTCGTTGAATTCGAGCCACGTGTCGTTGATGGTTTCCCACCACTCGGTCGTCAGCGTGCCGCGCACCGCGCGGGCGTTTTCGCGCGCGGCCTGCAGGCATGAATGAATGCTCGACGGATTGCTCGCGTCGGCGACCATGAAGTCGAGCACGTGCTCGAGCGTCGGTTCGTCGTAACGCTGCGCGAAGGCGCTTTCGAGCTCGGAGATGCGCAGCACCGAGCGCTGCGCGCGAGCCTCCTGTTCGGGCGTCTGCGGCAGCAGTTGCGCCTTCAGGTTGATGTCGAGCATGCGCGCGGTGTTCTCCGCGCGCTCCATATAGCGGGCCATCCAGAAGAGGTGATCGGCGGTTCGGCTAAGCATGACGGCGTTCCATGTCTGTGATCTGAACGCGCGAGGCCTTCGTCGGCGACGAAAGTCCGCGCTGGTTATCCGTTGAGCGACGGCGGCGCACGCGCATTGCGTGCCGCTTGCCGCGCATCAGTCGACCATCCAGGTATCCTTGGTCCCGCCTCCCTGCGATGAATTGACGACGAGCGAGCCCTGCTGCAGCGCGACGCGCGTGAGACCGCCCGCCACCATCGTGGTGCTCTTGCCCGACAGCACGAACGGCCGCAGGTCGATATGGCGCGGCGCGATGCCCGCTTCGACGAAGGTCGGACACGCGGACAGCGCCAGCGTCGGCTGCGCGATATAACCGGCCGGACGCGCGATCAGCCGCTCGCGGAAGGCCTCGACCTCGGCCTTGGTCGCGGCCGGGCCGACCAGCATCCCGTAGCCTCCCGCGCCGTGCACTTCCTTGACCACCAGCTCCGGCAGATGCGCGAGCGTATAGGCGAGGTCCTCGGGCTTGCGGCACTGATAGGTCGGCACGTTGTTCAGAATCGGCTTTTCGCCGAGATAGAACTCGATCATGTCGGGCACGTACGGGTAGATCGATTTGTCGTCGGCGATGCCGGTGCCCATCGCATTGGCGAGCGCGACGCGGCCGGCGCGATACGCGGTCAGCAAACCCGGCACGCCGAGCGCGGAGTCGGCGCGAAACGCGAGCGGATCGAGAAAGTCGTCGTCGACGCGCCGGTAGATCACGTCGACGCGCTTCGGTCCCTGGGTGGTGCGCATGAACACGTAGTTGTCGTCGACGAACAGATCCTTGCCTTCGACGAGCTCGACGCCCATCTGCTGCGCGAGGAACGTATGCTCGAAATACGCGGAGTTGTACATGCCCGGCGTCAGCACGACGACGACCGGATCGTCGACGCCTTCCGGCGCGACCGAGCGCAGCGTATCGAGCAGCAGATCGGGGTAATGCGCGACCGGCGCGATGCGGTTCTGCACGAACAGTTCGGGGAAGAGCCGCATCATCATCTTGCGGTTTTCGAGCATGTACGACACGCCCGACGGCACACGCAGATTGTCTTCGAGTACGTAGAACTCGCCTTCGTCGCCGGCGCGCACCACGTCGACGCCGGCGATATGCGCGTAAACACCGAGCGGCACGTCGACGCCCTGCATCTCCGGACGATACTGCGCGTTGGTATAGACCTGCTCGGCCGGCACGATGCCCGCGCGCACGATGTTGCGATCGTGATAGACGTCGTGGATGAACAGATTGAGAGCCTGCACGCGCTGTCGCAAACCCGCTTCGAGCGTCTGCCATTCGCCGCGCGGAATGATGCGCGGAATCAGATCGAAGGGGATCAGCCGCTCGGTGCCGGACAGGTCGCCGTTCACCGCGAACGTGATGCCGACGCGCCTGAACAGCAGGTCCGCTTCCGCGCGCTTGCGTGCGATCGCTTCGTTGCCCTGGCTATCCAACCATCGCTCGAAGCGCGCGTAATGCGGCCGTACGCCATCGTCGTGATAGCGCATCTCGTCATAGCATCGCATGTCAGCCCCAGTCTTGTTTGTCGAATAAAGGCGAATGCGCTGCGCATTCGGTATTCGACCTTGATCAAGCAAGCGTTATGCCATTGAATATGTCGTGATGATGCGCGTCGACGTGCACGCTAGCGGCGCATCCGCAGGGCGTCGAATTGCGTTGATCGTACTGTCGTGGATCATGATGCGCCAGTCAGGTGCGCGCGCGCCATCAGGGAGCACACTATGAGAGTCGCGCCCGCCGTTTCGCCAATAGGTGCGATGAGCGCTACGCAGCGAGCGCATAAAAAAAGTCCCCGCGGATTCTCATCCACGGGGACTTCGATCACCTGCATGCAGGCGCTTTTTCACGCACTCAAATGTCAGGCATGGTTAAGCACAGCCGCGCCATGCCGACGCATGAGCGTGAGCGCAACGCGCTTAGGCAGCCGCTGCGTCCTTCAGCTTCTTCAGCGCGCGTGCCTTGATGCGCACGCTTGCCGGCTTGGCCGGGAACCAGCGCTCTTCACCCGTGAACGGGTCTTTGCCGAAGCGCTTCTTCTTCGCCGGCACAGCCTGCACGACGATCTTCAGCAGACCCGACAGCGTGAATTCGCCAGCGCCTTTCTTATGCACCGTGCCGAGGATCGTGTCTTCGAGCGCGGCCAGCACAGCCTTGGCGGTCTTCGGTTCCACTGCAGCACGTTCAGCGATGTGAGCTGCCAACGAGGCCTTCGTGAAGGTGTCCTTGATCGGCGTCGGTGCGCCAGACGCCTTCACGGCGACCTTCTTGGCTGCGACGGCTTTCTTCGCAGGGACTTTCTTTGCAGCAACCTTCTTGGTCGGTACCGGGGCAGCAGCCTTCTTGGCCACCTTTTTTGCGGAAGTCGGCATGTTTCTCCTACCTGTTGTGGTCAGTGAATTGCTCGAAGCGCACACCGTATGCGCACGCTTCAACGCCGGATTCTACAAGCGCTAAAGCGATTTGCGCGACTCTTTTATGTATTGCGATGAAGTTTTTTGCGTGGCGCCAACGGTCCAACACGTTTTAGCACCTGTTTTAGCGGCTAAAACGTGTGCCGCGAGGTCTTCAACATGCAGGAGTAACGCTCGTTACAGTTCGTTTCGGCGGCGGTTTCGAGGCGGTCGTGGCGAGGCGGGCTGGTGTTTTCGTCCCTTGAATCAAGGCATTTTCTTCGTTTGACACGTCAAGCAACGCAACCCCGACGCTGCGACGATGCCTACGCCTTGCTTGCGCCGGGTTCCGTTTCAGCGTGCGATGCGCGGCAGGATGCCGGCGAGCTTCGTCAGCGCCGTGTCGATATGCTCGGCCGCGATGCTGCCATAGCCGAACATCAGCCCAGGCTGCGGTGTCACGCGATGGTGAAATGGCGCGAGTCCATAGAGGCCGATCGACGCTTCACGCGCGGCGGCCACGAGCGCCTCTTCGCCGAGCGACGCCAACGGCTCCTTCAGCCGCGCCGCCAGATGGATGCCGGCAGTCGGCACGATCGGTTCGAACCAGCGCGCGAGGTCGCCTTGCAGATGCTCGAGCAGCATCGCGCGGCGCGCCGCATAAGCCTTGTGCATGCGCCGTAGATGACGCGCGAAGTCGCCATTGAGCATGAACGCCGCGAGCGCCGTCTGCGTCAGCGTGCAGCCGTGACAATCGGCGATCTGCCGCGCCTTCAGCAGCGGGCCGTGCAACGACGCCGGCGGCACCAGGTAGCCGATGCGCAGCTCGGGGAAGATCGTCTTCGAAAACGTGCCGACATAGGCGACGAGACCGGCGCGATCGAGGCTCTTCAGCGGCTCCATCGGCCGGCCCTCGAAACGGTACTCGCAGTCGTAGTCGTCCTCGATGATGACCGCGCCGCGCTTTTGCGCCCATTCGAGCAGTTCGACGCGACGCTCGAGGCTCATCGGCATGCCGAGCGGAAACTGATGCGAAGGCGTCACGTAGACGAGCCGCGCCTTGTCCGGCAGCTTGCCGACGATCAGGCCTTCGTTATCGACCGGAACCGGCACCACGCGCGCGCCCGTCACCGTGAAGCAGGCATGCGCGGGTGGGTAGCCGGGGTCTTCGATGGCCGCGATGTCGCCGGGCCGCAACGTGATGCGCGCGATCAGATCGAGCGCGTGCTGCGCGCCCTGCGTGACGATCACGTCGTCCCAGTTGCTCGACACCGCGCGGTTGAAGGCGAGGTAGCGCGAAATTGCGAGCCGCAGCTGCTGCTCACCGGCGGCCTCGCGATAGGTGCCGGGGCTGCGCGCCTGGCCGCGTAGCGCGTGATTCACGCAGCGGCGCCAGACGTCGAAGGGAAACAGCGTCTTGTCGGTCGCGCCGCCGATGAAGTCGAGCGGCGACGGCACCGACGGCCGCGGCAACGGCAGACTGTGGGGCATCTGTTCCCACAGCGGCTGCGCGCGTGCGGCGGCTTTCGCTTGCGCGGCGTCCCGCTCGCGCGACCGAGCCGCCGCGCGCGCCTGCGCGGAGCGCTGGGCGGGCAGCCGTTCGAGCCCGTCGGCGACGAAGGTGCCCGAACCGGCGCACGCGCTCAGGTAGCCTTCGGACAGCAGCCGCTCGAAAACATCGAGCGTGGTCTTGCGCGACACGCCGAGCTGGGTCGCGAGATCGCGTGTGGACGGCAGACGCGTGCCGCCGGCGAGCCGCCCTTCGAGAATGCCCGCGCGCAACTGCCGATAAATCTGTCCGGACAGATCGTGATGGCCTTCGACCGCGATGTGAATGTCCATTCGGGTGGTTACCTCAAATAACGGCGAAATGGTTATTTCGAACGACCAGTGCCGAACGTAAGCTTACCTCCACGGACGCCCATCTGGACGCCCCTCGCACACTCACCAGGACTCTCTGATGCAAGCACGTCTCGACTTCTACAAGGCCAGCCCGAGCGGCACGCGCGCGATGCTCGCGCTCGAGGAAACGATCGGCAAGAGCACGATCGACAAGACGCTCGCCGAACTCGTGCGGATTCGCGCGTCCCAGCTCAACGGCTGTGCGTTCTGCCTCGACATGCACGTGAGCGACGCGCGCAAGCACGGCGAAACCGAACGGCGTCTCGCGACGGTGGCCGCGTGGCGCGAAGCGCCGTTTTTCACCGCGCGCGAACGCGCGGCGCTCGAATGGACAGAGGCGGTGACGCTGATCGCGCAAACGCGCGTACCGGATACGGTATGGGAAGCAGTGAAGCCGCATTTCAGCGAGCAGGAAATCAGCGACCTGACGCTGCTGATCGTTGCGATCAACGGCTGGAACCGGATTGCGGTGTCGTTCAGGAAGATGCCGGAGTAAGCGGCGCGCCC
Organism: Burkholderia sp. JPY481; assembly: GCF_038900515.1. NCBI lineage: Bacteria > Pseudomonadati > Pseudomonadota > Betaproteobacteria > Burkholderiales > Burkholderiaceae > Burkholderia > Burkholderia sp. JPY481. The sequence goes on along the minus strand of NZ_JAYMRT010000011.1, from coordinate 39,497 downwards.
TGGCAGTCGCGAGGCTTTAGAAGATGACGGAAACCGCCACCGCGAGCCAGATCGAGGTCACGCCCGCGAGAAACAGATGCCGCGCGATCCGCACGCGTGAGTCGCTATTCTCCGGCTCGACGGGGCTCGTCGCCATCCACGGCACGAGGCCGAGGCACGCGAAGCCGGCCAACGCGAGCACGAAGACTACGATGTCGGCCTTGTGCCAGGCGGTCGGCTCATACATGCCCCAGTAGCCGAGAAACACGATGCCGATCGAGAACACGGTCGCGGAAGCGGCGCTGAGCGCGGGCACCGATCCAGTGGGAGTCGGCATGCTTGACCTCCGATCGTCAGGTTGCGGCGGCGCTCATGCGCGGCGCGCCGTTCGCCCGGTCCGCGTTCGCGCCGACCGCGGCGAGCCGTCAGGAAGTGCGGGTCTGGCGCGCTTCGTACGTCTTCAGATGACTATAGGCGATGCGCAGCAGCGACAACGCGTGTTCGCCCTTTTGCGCGTCGCCGCCGCGCGTGATCAAGTCGCCGAGAATATGATCCGCCTCGGTGTGCGAGCGGTTTTCGACGTCGCGCAGCATCGACGCGGTCAGCGGCGACGGCGTCAGAAGCACCTGGATGGCGCGCGCGTCGAAGTCCGCGTCCATCGTGAAGCCATTGTGTTCGGCCACCGCGCGGCATTCGCCGAGCAGCTTCTCGATCACGCGCTTGCCGTCAGGCGCGGCCAGAATATCGCCGACCGAACCGCGCATCAAGCAGGTGGTGCCGGCCAGCGTGGCGAGGAATACCCATTTCTCCCACATGCGCAGCAGGATGTTGTCGCTGACCGCGACGTCGAACTTCGCGCCCGACATCGCATCGGCAATCGCCTGGGTGCGCTCCGAGGTGCCGCCCACGAGTTCGCCGAACGTAATCGCCTGCATGTCGTTCAGATGCATGATGTGCTGCTCCGCATTGAGCGTCGCGGCGATCACACACTGGCCGCCGAGCACGCGCTCCTTACCGAAGCGCGCGCTCAGCACCTCGATGTGGCGCATGCCGTTGAGCATCGGCAGGATCAGCGTTTCTTCGCCGACGAATGGCGTGAACGAATCGATCGCGTCGTCGAGACTGTAGGCTTTGCAGCTCAGCAGCACGAGGTCGAACGGCTCGCTGGCGACACCGGCCAGGATCGTCTTCACGTCGCGCAACTGGAGATTGCCCCGTGGGCTGTTGATGACGAGGCCGTCGCGCCGCAGCTTTTCCGCGCGACCGGCGCGTACGAGGAAGGTCACGTCCTGCCCCGCCGCCGCCAGACGTCCGCCGAAATAACCGCCAACCGCGCCTGCCCCTACTACCAGAATTCGCATCTTGAGCCTCTTGAAAGATTTCGGTTTGCCGATCATGCGCGTCGCTGGTGGACGCATCCCGATGTTGCCGCGTGCTTCTTGTGCAGAATGTAGCAAAGATTGGGAATCGGTTCCGGGGAGGCTCGACTGTGGCGCGGACGCTTTCGAAGTCCCGCGCCTTCTGGCTGCAATCGCGCTGACGCGTGCCTTACTGTCCGGACGCGACCGTTTCTCCCTGCTCCCACCCGCCCCCCAGCGACCGGTACAGCGCGATCGCCGAAAGCGCGTGCTCGCGCCGGGCCTGATTCAGCGATTCCGAATCGCGCAGATACGCTTGCTGCGCGTCGAGCACGTCGAGGAAGCTCGACGCGCCGCCCTTATACAACTCGGTCGACAGACGCAGCGCATGATTCGACGCATCGAGCGCACCGGCCAGGCGCTGCACCTGCGCCGCGCCGCTGACGAGATCGCTTCGATTGTCCTCGACCTCCTTGAGCGCCTGCAGCATCGTCTGCTGCAGGCCGAGCTGCGATTCGCGCATGCGGCTCTCGCTCGCGTCGATGTTCGCGGTGATGCGCCCGGCGTTGAAGATCGGGCTCGTTGCATTCAACGCGGCGCTGAACAGATTGTCGGTCAGCGTCGGCAAGCCAAGGTACGACGATGCGAGCAGCCCATTCGTCAGGTTGATCTTGAACTGCGGATAGCGCTGGGCCTTCGATACTCCCACTTCCGCCGCACGCTGTTCGACGAGCGCATAAGCGGTGCGCACGTCGGGCCGATGCAGCAACGCGTCGGACGGCAATACCTGCGGCGCGCTTTGCGCAGGCACCGGAATCTCGCGCGCGCTGGAAAGCAGCAGCGTATCCAGACTTTCCGGCGTACGCCCCGAATACACGGCGATCAGGCTCAGCTGATGCTGGACCGTCGATTGCATGCGCGGAATCTGTGCCTGCAAATCCTGCAACTGATTCTGCGCGCGGGCGACGTCGAGCTGGGTCGACAGTCCGTAATGCAGACGCGCCTGCGTGAGCTTCAGCGCGCGGCTGCGGATTTGCTCGTTGTCGTCGAGGATCTGCAATTGCGCCTGCGCCCAGCGCAGATCGATATATGCTGCCGCCGTGTTCGCCGCGAGCGCGAGCCGCAACTGGTTCAGCGCCCCAACGCTACCCGACACCTGCGCCTGCGACGCGAGCACCGCGAGTCGTTCGCCGCCGAACACGTCCGGGGTCCAGCTCGCGGCGAGGCCGAAGCCGGCCTGGCGCACATAGCCGAGCGGCGGCGGCGTGTTCTGCCGCTCGATCGAAGCGCCCGCGTTCGCATTCAGCTCCGGCAGCAGCGCGGCGCGATTCTGCGTCACCAGATCCTGCGACTGTTTCACGCGCTCGGCCGCGGCTTGCACGTCGAGGTTGCCGGTCAACACCGATTCGATCAGCTGATGCATGACCGGGTCGCCGAATTGCGCCCACCAGGCATCGGTGTTCACGCTATCCTGCGGTGCGTCGACGCTCCAGGCGGCCGGCGCCAGCGTCTGCACCGCATGCGGCAAATCCGCGTGCGTGGCCGGGTGCACCGCGCAGGCCGCGAGCGTCAAAAATGCCGCGCTCGCCACTAATTTCATCGCCATCCGTTTCATGTTGGACTCCTAGTGGGCATCGGGCGGGGGCGCGGTGTTGCCGAACGGCCGCGAAAACAGCACGCTCAGCAAAGCGACCACGAAGCACAGCGCAACCGCCAGAAAGGCGTCGGAAAACGCGAGCACCAGCGCTTCGCGCATCAATGCCTCGTGCAATTCGGCCAGCCCCGCATTCGCAGCATTCAATACGTTGCCGCCGACTGCCGACAAATACTCGGCCTGCTTCTGCAAGATCGATTCGACGACCGGACGGCCCGCGTTCAGATGTTCGTCGAGCCGTTCGTAGTGAAGATTCAGACGGTCGTTCAACATCGTGCTGCTGACCGCGATGCCGATCGCGCCGCCGAGATTACGCATCAGATTGAACAGTCCGCTCGCGGAGCGCAGCCGCGACGGCGGCAACGCGCCGAGCGCCATCGTCACAATCGGCGGAATACAGAACTGCTGGCCGATTCCGCGCAAGGCTTGCGGAATTAGCAGTTGCTGCCAGCCCCATTGGTTCGTCAACGGCACGTACAGATAGCAGCCGATGCCAAACAGCGCGAGGCCGAACACCATCAGCAAGCGCATATCGACGAAGCGCGCGAGCGTCGAGTACGCGCCGAGCGCGAGCAACTGAAAACAGCCGACCGATAGCAACGCGAGGCCGATCTGCAACGAATCGAAGCCGCGCACGCGGGCAAGAAACACCGGCGTCAGAAACACGGTGCAGAAGATCCCGATCCCGGTGATGAACGACAGCAGACTGCCGATACCGAAGTTGCGCAGCGCCAGCGCGCGCAGGTCGACGATCGGTTCCTTCGCGGTGAACGCATGCACGAGGAACAGAAACCCGCAGATCGCCGCGACCCACGCGCACAGCACGATCACGTCGTCGCCGAACCAGTTCTTGCGCGGCCCTTCTTCGAGCACGTATTCGAGGCAGCCGAGAAAACCCGACATCAGCAGGATGCCGACGTAGTCGCCCTTCTTCAGCAGCGACAGATCGACCCTGTCGATATGCACGTACTTCGGCACCAGCAGCGTAACGGCGACGCCCGGTACCAGGTTCAGATAGAACAGCCAGTGCCACGACCATTGCGACGTGATCCAGCCGCCGATCACCGGGCCGATCGTCGGTGCCAGCGACGCGAGCGCGCCGATCGTCGTCGATGCGATCAAACGCTGCTTGCCGGGAAACAGCACGAACGCGGTCGTAAACACGGTCGGGATCATCGCGGCGCCAAGCGCGCCTTGCAGACCGCGAAACAGGATCATCGAGTTGATGTCCCATGCGAGCCCGCACAGCATGCTGGTCACCGTGAAGCCGAACGCGGAAAACGTGAACAGCCACCGTGTCGAGAACACGCGCGTGAGCCACCCCGACATCGGAATCACGATGATCTCCGCGATCAGATACGAGGTCTGCACCCACGACAGTTCGTCCTGACTCGCGGACAGCCCGCCACCGATATCGCGCAGCGACGACGCGACGATCTGGATATCGAGCGTCGCCATGAAAAAGCCCACGCACATCAGCGCGAATGCGAAGACCTTGGTGCGGGTCGGCTGGTCGGCGGGGTTGTCGAGAACGTCGGTCATGATCGGTTCATCCCTGCGCGGCCGGATGGCCCGCATCGACGTGCACTTTCACCGTCGCGGAGAGGCCGGGACGCAACACGCCTTGCATGTCCTTCGGCACGTCGAGGCGCACGCGCACCGGCACGCGCTGCACGATCTTCGTGAAGTTGCCGGTCGCGTTTTCCGCGGGCAATACGCTGAAGGTCGCGCCGGTCGCCGGCGCAAGGCTTTCGACCACGCCATGCAGCGTGGTATTCGACGCGTCGAGCTGGACCTCGACGCTGTCGCCCGCGCGCATCTTGCGCAGCTGGTCTTCCTTGAAGTTCGCGTCGATCCACAGGCCGCTCGCGGGCACGACGGTCAGCAGCGACACGCCGGTGTTGGCGAGCAGCCCGACGCGCGCGGTCCGATTGCCGACATAGCCGTCGATCGGCGAGCGGATCGTCGTGTATTCCACGTTCAACGCGGCGACGCGCTGCGCGGCCTGCGCGGTCGCTATGCGCGCTTTCGCGTCGCCGATCTGCGCGTCGAGCACCGCGATCTGGCGTTGCGCCGCGAGCAGCGCCGCGCCGCTGCGATCGACCGCGGCGCGCGCTTTGGTCAGATCGGCATCGGCTTTCTCGACGACCTGGTTCGACACTGCGTCGTCCTTCACGAGCTCGCGGTAGCGGATCTGGTCGGCCGCGCTGCGCGTCAGCTCGGCGCCCGACGCGCGGACCTCCGCGGCCTGCTCGTTGATCGCCGCGAGTTGCAGCGATTTCTTCGCTTCGAGCTCGGTGACGGCGGCCTGCGCGCTCTCCACTTCCGCGTTGGCCTGCGCGAGACGCGCGTCGTAATCGCGGGCGTCGAGACGCACCAGCACCTGGTTGGCATGCACGAACTCGTTGTCGCGCACCAGCACGTCGGTGACGAAGCCGTTGACTTTTGGCGCCATCACCGTGACGTCGCCGCCGACGTAGGCATCATCGGTCGTCTCGAGGAAGCGGCCGACGAAGAACCAGTACGACGTGGCCAGCGCCAGCACGACGAGAACGGACAGGATCGCGAGCAGCATCCACGGGATACGCCGCGCCGCTCGGGCTGGTTGTACCGCGCTCGGGGGCGCGACGGTCGAGGGAGTTGTGGACATGATGTCGATATGTGCGTATGCACTCTTCAGGTTGAAAAAAACGGCGCGGTGCGCCGGCCTCCGCTACCTTCAGCGTTTATGTCAAAGCGAATCTGTGGTGATCGCAAATAGCTCGCTGCGCAGCGCGGCCGCGCGCTTCTCGCCGAAGCGGTGTTCGAACTCGGCCTGTGCGGCGTACCAGTACGCGCGGGCCGAGGCTAACCGCTGTTCGCCCTCGGGTGTCAGCGAGATCAGCAGCGTGCGTGCATCCGCACCCAGTGCCTCGCTCGACACGAGCCCGTCGCGGCGCAGCGGCTGGATCGTGCGGACCAGCGTGGTGCGCTGCATGCGCATGGCTTCGGCGATCTGCTTCATCGTCATCGGACCGGTGCGCTTCAGACGCCCCAGCAGCGAAAACTGCGTGATGGTCAGGTCGACATTCGACAGATGCCGATCATAGATCTGCGATACGTGACGCGCGGCCTGGCGGATCGCAAAGCAGTCGTCATCTAGGAGCGCTTCCATTCGCTTCCCTTCCTTTTGCTCGTTAGTGCATATGCACATGAAGCGGCATTATAAAACCCGCCGAGGCGGGCTCCGGTGCCGATCTAGTCGGTGATGCTGAACAGCTCCGCGCGCAGCGTCTTCGCGCGGGCGCGACCGAACTTCTTTTCGAACTCGTCCTGCGCGGCGCGCCATGCGACCGAGGCCTGATCGAAGGTAGTCACGCCCTTTTCCGTCAGGCTGAACAGCAGCGTGCGGTTGTCGTGGTCCGCCGCTTCGGCCAGCACGAGACCGTCGCGCTGCAGCGGCTTCATTGCGCGGACCAGGGTGGTGCGCTCCATGACCATCGCGTCCGCGAGCTCCGCCATCGGCAGGTTCGGGGTGCGCGCGAGCTTTGCCAGGATCGTGAACTGCGCAGCCGTCAGCCCGACGCTGCCGAGATGGCGCTCGTAGATCTGCGTGACATGCCGCGCCGCCTGGCGCAGCGCGAAGCAGTTGCATTCATCGTAGGAGACAGGGCGGTTCATGCAATCAAGTCTATGTGTGCATATGCACGATGTCAAGTTTTTCTGCGCACGCACTGGGAGCCCTCACCGCAAATCCGCTCGCAGATCACGCACACCCTTGCCCAGTCGTTGGCGCAATAGCGTGCGTAACGTGGCACCGTCGACATACCCGACCTCGGCCGCGATCGCGTCGATGCCGAGGCCGCTGCCATGCAGCAGCGACTGCGCGTGCTCGACACGCAGATCCTGAAAGTACCCCAACGGCGATTTGCCGAGCACGTCCTGGCAACGACGCTGCAGCGTGCGCGCGCTCGTCGCCAGTGCGGCTGCCGCGTGCTGCAGCGAGAACCCTTCCTTCAGATGATCGCGCGCCCATCGCTCGAAACGCTGAATCAGCGGATCGGCCTGAGCGAGGTGGTTGGGAATGATGTAAGGCGCCTGCGATGAGCGCAGATCCGCGAGCAGATACCGCGACACGAGCGCGGCCAGTTCGGGGCTCGCGCGACGGATCAGCCACAGCGCAAGATCGAGATGCCCCATCGCCGCGCCCGCCGTCACCCCGACCTCCGTTGGCACCAGCATGCGCGACTCGTCGAGCAGCACCGCCGGATAGCGCTGCCGGAACAGTGGACTCAGCCACCAGGTCGTCGTCGCTTCGCGATGATCGAGGAGCCCGGTTTCCGCGACGAGGAACGTGCCGATGCATGACGCGGCAAGCAACGTGCCCTGTGCATGCCACGCGAGCAATTGTTCCCTGGCGTCGCGCACGTCCGGCCGTTCGAGCGCCGGCACCAGTTGCTCCGGGGTGCCGGTGCCGAGCGCGGGAATGACCACCCAGTCCGGTTTTAGGTCGGCGGTGATCGCTTGCACGGGGATCGCGAACCCCTGCCCCGACTGGACCTTCTTGCGCACGCCGACGATCGACAGCTCGAAGTGCGGCCGTCCGCCCATCTTCGCGGCCGCGAACCGGTTGGCGAGCGAGAACGCGTCGAGCATGACGGTGAGGCCGGTATCGAACAGCCCCTGCAGGGCGAGGATCGCGATGCGCATGGCGTAAATGACCCTAAAGTTGTCATTTGCGACGATACAGCTTTTTCCGGACGAGGGCTACAGTGAACTCCGTTGTACATCGCAACGAACGTCGACCAAGGAGGTCACAGATGAAAGTTTTCGCCATCGCATCCGCACAACCGACCCTCACCCCGGACAAGCTCCAGCAGCACTTGCCCCACGAGGTGCCGGCCACTCTGCAGTTCTATCTGGACGGCAAGGTCGAGCAGTTCTGGTTCCGCGACAAGGCCGGACCGATCTTCCTGATGAACGTCGCATCGGTCGATGAGGCCAGGTCGATACTCGACGCGTTGCCGCTCGTGGCCGACGGGCTGATGAAGTATGAGTATTTGCCGGTGGGACCGCTCGCGCCGCTCGGGCGGCTGATTCACAAGGGATGATGTTGCAGGCGGAATAACGGTGCCGCCGGCCTGGCCGGCGGCACGCTAGCAGAAGCATCACTGCCCGACCTTCTCCGATTCAACCACGAGGTCCAGTACATAAGCCACCGACGGTCCGTCGGCGGGCGGGTTCGTGATCGTAAAACGCTTGACGCGCACCACGTTACGGATGCCCGGCGTGTGCGTATAGCCTTCGATATTCTGATTGAACGGCTGCCACGGACCGGGCGTGCCGGTGGCCAGCCCCTGCTCGTCGAAGAAACGTTCGCGCACGAGCAGACATTGCCCGTCCGGCATCAACGGATGGGTGCACGGCACCGACTGCGGCGCCACCTCCAGGAATGCAATTTGACCGGGGCCGCCGTAGCGCGTCTCGGCCGTCGGCACGCCGGTAAAGCTCAGCGTATCGCCGTTATCCGTGACGAGTTGCAGGCGCGGCCCGTTGTCGCGCGCGAGAAGGTTCACGTTGACGCTGCCGCGCACTCGCTGCGAGATCGCATCGTCGAGTGCGGCAAGCGCGGGGTCGTTGCAGGCCATCATCGTGGTGACCATCGGGCCGATCTGCAGATACCCCTTCCTCACCGTGTAACCCGCTCCCATGTTGTTGCAGCTATTGACGACGGTGATCCGATACGGACTGAAGTCCAGTTGCACCGGTTTGTCCGGGCGGGCGAACAGCGCATCGATGCGGTTGCCGTTGCTGTCGATCGCGTTGCTCAGCTGCCAGTGGTAGCGGGCCAGCTGATCGGTGCCGGTCGGCGCCGCCGGGTTCGCCGCGGCCGTGGTCGCCGTGGGAGCCGGCGCTGTCACTTCGGGTGTCTGCGCGCACGCGGCGAGAACGAGCGGCAGCAGGAGCAAGCGGTATTTCACGTCGGCACCTCGGTGAGTTCAGTGGTTGTTCCGGGCGTTGGCCCGCGTCGCCTGGCGAAGGGACGCGAGCATCAGGTCGCATGCCCGAAAGCCGGAAAAGCCAGTGAAGGTCACCACCCGGCCACGTTACGCCGGGTTTGCGCACCTGCGTCGCTCAGGCCGCGAGCAATCGACTCGACGACCGACAGCATAACGCAGGTAGATGGCGGAAATATGCTGTTCCATGTCTGCCTTGGATTCTTCGTTAGGTTACCGAACTGCGGCAGGTGACGCAGGCTACGCCTTGGATATGTCGCGACGCACCGCGGGCGCGGCGTGAAGTCTCCTGAGCCGGGGGCGCAGCATCAGATAGAAGGCGGCAACGTGCGTGATCGCCAGCGTCGGTACATAGATGATCGGGATCGCGTACATGGCGCCCAGTTCTCCTGAATGCGCGGGCAGATCGGCCGCTGTCGCGTGGTAGTAGTCGACAAGCAGATCGGCCATACCGACCAGATTGAAAGCAACCACGAACGACCAGAAAAGCGGCCGTATCCGCGCCGTCAGCAAGGCCAGCATCGCCAGCACGCCCGTGGCGAAATCTCCGTAAGCGGCGAACGCGGCGAAGCTCGCGGACAGTTGCGGACTGACGACGCCGGGTAGCAGGAACGCGAGCCCGAAAAAACGGAAGCTGTGCAAGGTGGCGATCGCGCGTTGCGCGTCGAACGGCGCCATCGACCTGAGCTTCGGCCACACGTAGGTGCGGAAGCACAACAACCAGGCAACGTAGCCCAGAACGAGATGCATCTGAAAGAGAAGCCGCGCTGACATGATGCCTCCTGTCGAATGTTGGATGCGCAGGTGATAGGTGTACCATCGTCTCGCGCGAGCGACTATTCCTCACAATGTTGACAGGCTATGAAGCAGAACTTCACAGTCAGGCAGGGTGCACTCGACGGCGTCGAGGTCTTCCTCAGCGTGGCCGAGCATCGCAGTTTTCGCGGCGCCGCCGCGGCGCTCGGCGTGACGCCGTCGGCGATCAGTCAGGCGGTGCGCGTGCTCGAAGCGCGCATCGGCGCGACGCTTTTCATTCGCACGACGCGCAGCGTCGGCTTGACCGAAGCCGGCGAGCGCTTTCTGGCGCGCGCCAAGCCCGCTTTCGAGGAACTCGTCGCCGCCAGCGAGGTGGCGCGCGGACTCGGCGAGCGGCCGTCCGGCCTGTTGCGTCTTTCGGTGCCACGCGCGGTCGTGCCGATCCTGCTGGAGCCGCTGATCGCGTCGTTCTGCGAGGCCAATCCCGAGGTCGAGGTGGAGATTGCGGCCAGCAAGGAGCTGATCGATCTCGCGGCGGAAGGGTTCGACGCCGGCATCCGGCTGGGCCAGTTCGTTGCCGCCGACATGGTCGCGGTGCCGTTGACGGCGCCATTCCGCTTCGTCGTGGTGGGAAGTCCCGGCTATTTCGCGGCGCGCGGCCACCCCGAGCACATCGACGATCTGCGTACGCATGCCTGCATTCGCTGGCGGCGCTCCAACGGCGCGCTCGCGTCGTGGTCGTTCAACGACGACGGCCAGCCGATCGAAGTCGCCGTTTCCGGTCCTTTCATCGCCAGCGATTTTCTGGGCATGCTGGGTGCGGCGAACGCAGGCATCGGCCTTGCTCAGCTACCCGAGCCGATGGCCGCCGAGGGGTTGCGAACCGGAAAGCTCGTGCGCGTTCTGGAGGCGTATGCGCCGATGATCCCTGGCGTGTTTCTCTACTATCCGAGCCGCCGGCAGATCATGCCGAAGCTGCGTGCGTTCATCGATCATGTGAAGAGCCGCACGGCGAGTACCCAAAATGGGCGCTGATTGCCGGTCTGCAGGAGTACCTGTGGTCTGGCCGCCATTTCTGGCAACCATTTGGCGATTACGGTACGGCCGCGCTAGCGGCGACCGCTTTCAACTCATGAGCCTTGTAATATCGACCGCCCCAGAACGAGTAACTCGTTGAACTGTGTTACCAATTCGAAACATAAAGCAAACGACAGCATATAAGACGGCCCGGGAAATCTGTGCATCCACCCCAGAATCGGCACTGAAATACGTGTTCTAACGGCGTCCCGAGTCATTATCCATGTGATGGTCGCGCCAATCGCCGCCCCCGCGATTATGTCGGTCGGATAGTGCCATCCGAGATAAACGCGAGGCAGACATATGAAGATCGCGGTGTATAAAAGCGCGAGCACACCGGCGCGGCGCGACACCAGAAAGATCCCGGTTGCGACCGAAATCCACAGCATCGCGTGGTCACTTGGGAAGGAGCTCCAGGCTGGCAACACGGCCGCTTCCAGACCACCCGACGGAAAACTCAGGTGTAGCTCAGGATTAAACAGAGGCCGTATTCGGAATGGCAAATAATGGGCAATAAGCCTGAATATCGCGAGCGCAAGAAGGCCGCTCGCGATCGTCGCGACGACCATTTCACGCTCCCAATCACCACGCTGGCTGGGTTTGAACCATATCCACCACAATACTGGTATGAGCACCAAACCCTTGAATGTGTATAGGTCCGCGATGATTCTTATGGCGTGATTCAACATGGCGCAATTCAGCGCCATGTGCGTCAGGAAAGCTTGGATTGCGGTATCGAAAGGGTCCATTCGTCAGGAGTGTCCGCAAAAGCTTTCGAGCAATCGGTGCGGTAGCGAACGTTTGCGTTACTCGCGAACAGCCAGTCCGCTTCTCTTAAGCAATTCTTCAGCATGGTTACCTTACGATCGCGCCGAACCGACAAGACGAACAACCGACGCGCATTCAAGGGATCTGTTGCCATGCAGTTGCTGTTGATGGGAAAGGATGAGTTGATCGCTGGACCGGTCGTCGATACGTTGCGACGTGCGGGCCATACCATCAATTGGATGAGTGTCGTTGGCGAGCCCATGAGTTGGCCGGACTGCATGTACGACCTCATCATGCTCGACCCTGACCTGTCGGGAATCAACCTTATTGACGCGCTGAAGCGTTATCGAGAGTGCGGTGGCGATGCCCTGATCATCATCGTGACGGCACAGAGGGAACTGAAAAGTTGTATTGCCGCACTCGACGCAGGCGCGGACGATTACCTGGTCAAACCATTCGACGTCGATGAACTTGCGGCGCGCGTACGTGCGTTGACGCGTCGCAGAGTGGTACGGACGGTTCCCGTTCTCGCGTACGATGGCCTCATGCTGGATGCAGCCTCTCATCGAGTCACCCTGCATGGAGAACCGCTCACGCTGGCGCCGCGCGGGTTCGCTCTGCTACAGGCGCTGATCGAAGATCCGGCGCGCGTTTTCACTCGCTCGGAACTTGAAGCGAGGATATGCGATCCACGCGAGGAAATCGCCAGCAATGCCATCGAAGTGCAGGTGTGTGGCTTGCGACGAAAAATCGGAGCAGGACGGATCGTGACGGTACGCGGCGCAGGCTATTGTCTGCGAACACCTGACTCGACAGTCCGCTTCGCTGGCTAGCGGACGTTCCTGTTTCAAGCGCGGTTACCCGCTTCGTTGCGAGAAACCATCGTGAGCGCGAGTCCGGCCAGCACGAGAGCCACGCCGACCACGAACGATGGGCCGACCCTGTCGCCGAACATGAATGATGCAGCGGCAATGCCGAAGATCGGCTGGAGGAACTGAACGCTCGCGGCAACCCGCGCCGGAACGATACGCAGCAGGTTGAGCCACATGAACAGGCCGGCAACAGTCACGATCACCCCGAGATATACCGCGGCTGATACACCCTGCGTGGTAACGTGAAATGGAACGTGCCACATCTCCCACGCCGCCCACGGCAGCAGTGCAACGAAACCGAACAGCGTGCTCCAGGCTGCAACCGTCGCAGTGCCATATGCGGTCGTGAGTTCGACGCTCCAGACGTAATAGAACGCAATCGCGAGCGCCGACAGCAGCACGCAAATCGCGCCGCCCGCAGTGGTATCGGACAGCGTCGCTGCGCCGTGCTCGCGGGCGAACGCGACCAACGCGATGCCCGCGAATGCCGCTAGCAGTCCCAGCTTTTGCCAACCCGATACATGCTGTTTGAGGCGCAGCGCCGCAAAGAACACGATAAAAACCGGAATGGTCGCGGAAATGATGGTGCCGACAGACGCCGAGGTGCCCGAGACGCCAAAGGTCTGCGCGACCTGTCCGATGCCGATGCCCAGCACGCCTAGCATGGCGACGCGCGGCCATGCGTGCCGCGGCAACGGATGCCGGCCCACCGCGAAGATGAGCAGTAGCGGCACGGCTACGGCAAAACGCATTGCGGTGAGCGTCAGCGGGGGTAGCGACTCGAGTCCCAGTTTGGTCACCGGTATGGATAGTCCCCACATCACCGCGAGGACCAGCAATGCGCCGAAACTCCGCATCGTGATCGTCTTGGCTGCGTGGTCATTGACGACCACCCCGGAACGGGCATCACTCAGGCTTGGGCTCGACATGGGCGTTGGTGCGAAAAAGACATTGAATGGAGATATTCGCGGCCGCGCGGATCGTTGACAAACGATTTGTCGTCATATAATGCGTGAGCAAAACTCACACATAACGGCCCATCATGTTCGATCGGCTTCCACCGCTGCAAACCCTGCGCGCGTTCGAAGCGACTGCGCGACTACTGAGCATGACGCTGGCCGCCGAGGAACTGCACGTGACCCACGGCGCAGTGAGCCGGCACATCAAGACGCTCGAGAATCATCTCGGTGTTCCGCTGTTCCGCCGCCTCACGCGCCGGATCATCCTGACCGATGCGGGAACCGAGTTTCACTTTGCTGTAGCTCGACTACTGGGCGAGCTGACGAGGGAAGCCGAGAGCCTGCGCGGACACGACAGCCTCGCAAGCATGACGATCAGTACCAGCGTTTCGTTCGCGACCAAGTGGCTGGCGCCGCGCCTTCATCGCTTCAAGGCGATTCATCCGGAACTCGATGTGCATCTCGACGTGATCGATCGCAATGTCGATCTGGACGATGGGCAGGTCGACGCAGCCGTGCGTTACGGCGGGGGTCGCTATCCTCGCGTGCAGTCCGAACGGATTCTCGAAGAAACCGTGACACCGGTTTGTAGCCCCAGCTACCGCGAAGAAGTCGGCGGGTTGACGACTCCGGCTGATCTCACACGCTGCACGCTGCTGCATGAAGACCGGATGTTGGCCAATTGGGAACAGTGGTTCGCCTACGCGGACGTGGACAGGAACCGCAGAGGTCGAGGTCCCGCATACGGTCACGGAAGCATGGCCATCGAGGCAGCCATTCGTGGCGAAGGCGTAGCTCTCGGACGCAGCGCCCTGGTAGGCGATGACATCGTGGCTGGACGCCTCGTCGCGCCGTTTCCCGACATTCGCCTGAAAGTCGAGCGCGGCTATGATCTGGTCTATCGCGTCGGCAATCGCGATCATCCCAAGGTCTGCGCGCTGCGCGACTGGTTAGCAGCCGAAGTGCGGCGATTTCTGGCAGACACGAGATGAATGCTGGCTTCGGCCAGGAGCGGCAGCGTGGGCTATGGCGCCAATCCCGGTGCGTCGTAATCGAGGGGTCGAGCTGCAGCGAGAGTTGGAGGCGGATATGGCAAGCGAGGACCGCAACGAAAAGGCGGAGCCAGCGATGGTGCCGCCAGTCGCAAACCCGGGGATCATACGGCCGCCTTTTGTCTACCTGAGTGCAATCGCCCTTGGCGTGTTGCTGCATTTCGCATGGCCAGTGCAGCTTGTGCCTCATACAGTGAGCGGGCCACTCGGGGCAGCGCAGTGCTGGTCGCTGTCGTGCTGTTTCTCTGGGCCGTGCGCACGCTTCGGGCCGCTGACACCCCCGTGCCGGGAAATCGGCCCACCACCGCTATCGTCAGCAAGGGGCCCTTTCGATGCAGCCACAATCCCATCTACCTGGCTTTTTCGCTGCTCCAGTTAGGCATTGCGTTCTCGGTCAACAGTCTTTGGCTACTGCTCACCCTCGTGCCGGCGGTGGCGCTGATGTCACTCGTGGTCATCCCGCGGGAAGAGCGCTATCTGGAAAGCCGCTTTCCGTCGGAATACCTGGCCTACAAGGCGTCTGTGCGTCGCTGGCTGTGAACGCTTTCTGGAAAAAAGTTTCCAGACTAGCGATAGTTCACGAAGTTAATAATGTCGTTGAGGAACCACGGCAGTATCAGTTGCGTGTCGGAATAGCTGGTGCCGACGGTGAGTCGCGGTGGTCTCGCAGCGGCGTCGGGACCGTGCAGCAGGTAGGCGTTCGTATCGTGCGCCGCCTGAGGACTCGCCGGCGGCGAGGTCGACGTGCAGCCGGCAGCGAAAACGAGAAATGCTGCGAAGCAAAGAGACTTCATGAGCGGGTGAACTCCGGCGACGTTTCCTCCATTATGGCCGAACTCAGTCGAGTACCTGCGACGAGCCGCGCCCGCTTCACAACGCCAGCACCGTCACACCCACTTCCATCCGATGCGCGCCGCCGCCGAGAATCGTCCCGCGCAGCAACGACACATCGCTGTAATCGCGCCCGATCGCGAGCGTCACATGATCGAGATCGGCGAGCACGTCATTGGTCGGATCGAGATCGATCCAGCCGCTGGCCGGACAATGCACCGACACCCACGCGTGCGAAGCATCCGCGCCAATCAGACGCGGATGGCCGGGCGGCGGATCGTTGCGCAGATAGCCGCTGACGTAGCGCGCGGGCAAACCGAGCGAGCGCAGGCAGCCGATCATCACCTGCGCGAAATCCTGGCACACCCCGCTCTTCAGCTCGAATGCGCGTTCGGCCGGCGTATCGAACAGCGTCGCCGACGGCTTGTACGCGAAGTCCTCGTGAATGCGATGCATCAGATCGATCGCGCCGGCGACGAGCGGCCGGCCCGGCGTGAAGCTCGGCAACGCATACGCGCGCAGCGACGGCCGCAGTGCAATATTCGGCGACGCGAAGCAATACTCCGCCTCGGGACGGAACGCGCCTCCCACGCGAAACCGCAGCGCCTCGGCCACCGTCTCCCAGGGCGGGGTCGCCGCGGCGTCGAGGTTGGTCCAGCGCGGCGTCAGCGCGACCGTGGTCTCGCTGACGAGCTGCAGACGCTCGTGCGGTGTATCGAGCGCGAAGTACAGCACGTCGTTGCCGAACGCATCGATGCGGTTATGCCGATACGACGGCTCCGGCTCGATTCGCTCGCTGCGCGAGATCACGTGCTGCCACGGACACGCGAGCGGCCGGATCGTCGCCAGATGCTGCGCGGTTTCGACATACGTCGAGTAATGGTAGGTAGTGCGATGAGAAACGGACAGCACCGTCGATGCGTGCTTCATACCCACACCTGCGAGGCGACCGTGGTCGCGTGACTGAAATAGCGCGCGCTGATCTCATGCGCGGCCGCATTGGCGAAGCCGCCGATCTGATCGCACAGCGCAATCAGCTTGCCATACGAGCCATGTTCGTCGACCTCGCACAGCGATCCGAGCGACGGCAGCATCTCCACCGGCGGCAGCAGCTCCGCGAACGGCCGATGCCGAACGCTGGCCGCCGCGACGGCGATCTCGCCGAGCTTGTTGCGCAGCCGTTCGTACACGCCATAAATGCCGCGCGGATTGTGCGGTTCGATCACCAGCAGATCGAGCAGCGCGGGCACTTCGAAACGCCCCGGGTACAGCGAGCGATACGTGAGCGTGCTGTCGAACATTTGCAGCAGCAGATCGAAGCCGGCCGGCGTCGCGAGCTGGCCGTTCGCGGCGACGCCGCGCATGAACGCGGCCATCGTCGCGACGCGTTCGATATGACGCCCGACGAACAGCAGCCGCCATGCTTCATCGCGCGTCATGCGGTCGCCCTGCGCGCCGCTGATCGCCGATAGCTGCACCGACAGATGTTCGAGCGCGTTCGCGAGCGTCACGCGATCGTAGCGATCGAACGCACTGCCGCTGCTCGCGGCACCCGCGCCGCCGTTGCCCGCGCCCACGGCAGGCAGCAACACCTGCAACGCGTCCTGAAAGTCGTTGCGCGCCGCGAGGATCATGCGCCAATGATCATTCGACAACCGCCCGCGCACCTCGCCGTTCGCGCGCGCCTGGCAGTTGAGGTTCTGGCTGATGCTGACACTGCCCGCGCTCTCGCCGAGATTCGCGACGAGCGCGCGCTCGAAGGTCTGCGGCGAGGCCGGCCCGTGCGGCGACGCCAGGTCGCCAGGCTGCACGAGGCCGCACCATGTCGCGAGTTCGACCAGCGTCGCGAACATCGCGTCGGCGTCGTTGCCTTCGAGCGAGCCGAGAATCAGCCGCAGCAGCCGCACGTTGTTTTCCGCACGCTCCCCATAGCGGCCCGCCCAGAACAGGTTCTCCGCGGCGCGGCTCGATACCGTGCGATGCTTGCGCGTGAGGTCGGCGGGCTGCATCGGCGAAGGCAGCAGCGTGAACGTAGAGCTGGGCTGGCTCGACAGCACCCATGTATCGACGCTGCTGCCGCCATGCTGCATGGATACCGTGGTCTGACGCTCGGCGGCCATGCGCGTGAAGCCGCCCGGCATCACGTG
This sequence comes from Burkholderia sp. JPY481, assembly GCF_038900515.1. Lineage (NCBI taxonomy): Bacteria > Pseudomonadati > Pseudomonadota > Betaproteobacteria > Burkholderiales > Burkholderiaceae > Burkholderia > Burkholderia sp. JPY481. The sequence goes on along the minus strand of NZ_JAYMRT010000011.1, from coordinate 22,048 downwards.
CCAGCCGCCGTTGACGTCGGCGATCGCATAGACGCGCAGCACCGACGGCCGCCCGCCGATCGTGCCCTCCTCGTAGCGCGGCGTGCAGGAAAAGCGCTGCTCCTGCTGGATCGTGAACGCGTCGGGCCACGCGTCGATGCGCTCGCGCCATGCCGCGAGCGGCTGTCCTCCCCCTTCGATGCCGGGCGGCGCATCGCGTCCCGCGAGCGGCCATGTCGGCACGACGAACGCGTCGTCGAGGTGGGCAAACGCATGCTCGCGCGCCGCCTGTTCGCCGCACCACCAGGTCGGCACGCCGGGCAGCAGCAGTTCTTCGCCGAGCAACGCTTCGGCGATACCGGGCATGAAACCGTGCAGCGCCGGCGACTCGGTGAACCCCGAGCCCGGCACGTTGGACACGATCACATTGCCCGCCCTCATCACCTGCAACAGCCCCGGCACGCCGATCGTCGAATCGGCGCGCAGCTCGACCGGGTCGCAGAATGCGTCGTCGAGACGGCGCAGCACGACGTGCACGCGTTCGAGGCCTGCAAGCGTCTTCAGATAGAGCCGGTCGCCGCGCACGGTCAGATCCTTGCCTTCGACCAGCGTGACGCCGAGATAGCGCGCCAGAAACACATGCTCGAAATAGGTCTCGCTGTACGGCCCCGGCGTGAGCAGCGCGATATGCGGTGAAGCGTCGGCGCTTTCCTCGTCGCGCATCGTCGCTTGCGCGGCCTGCACGAGCGTCGCGATCAGTTGCGAATAGAGCGGCGCGAGCCGGCTCACACGCAGCGAGCGGAACGGCTCGGCGAGCAGCGTCGAGACGATCAGGCGGTTTTCGAGCGCGTAGCCGAGACCGGAAGGCGCCTCGGTGCGATGCGCGATCACACTCCACTCGCCGCCCGGCGTGCGCGCGAGATCGAGCGCGACGACCTGCAGATACTGGCCACCGGCCGGCGTGAAGCCCTTCACCGAACGCAGATAGCCCGGATGCCCGAACACCAGCGCGGGCGGCAGTTGCCCATGTTCGAGCAGCGTCTGCGGTCCGTAGATGTCGGCGACGATCGCGTTGAGTAGATGCGCGCGCTGCGCGACGCCGCGCTCGAGCTGCGCCCACTCGGCCTCGCTGATCAGGAACGGCAGCAGGTCGAGCGCCCAGGGCCGCGACTTGCCGTTGTCGGCGTAGACGTTGTAGCTGATGTCGTTGTCGCGGATCTGCCGAGCGATCGACGCATGATGGTCCGCGAGCCGCGCTACGCCGTCCTCGTCGAGCAGCGCGAAAAACTGCCGCCACGGCTCGCGCAGCGCGCCCGACGCGTCGCGCAGCTCGTCCCAATGTCCGTCATGACCCGGCAGCAACCGCAACAGGGACGAAGCGTCCGCCGGCATCGCGGACGCTTCGAAGGGCAAGGTCGATTGAAAGGCCAAGGTCGTGTGGTGTCAGCGATGCGTGTTGTTCAACTGTGGCGCAGATCGAGCGTGAACGGAAACTCGAGGCTGCGTTGCGGTCGGCCCACGGCGAGCGGCCCCGGCGTATGACCCGACGCGAAGAAACGCGCGCGTCGCCGGCTTTCCGCCTCGTAGGCGTTGACCGGGAAGGTCTGATAGTTGCGTCCGCCCGGATGAGCGACATGATACTGACATCCGCCGAGCGAGCGGCCGCTCCAGGTGTCGACGAGGTCGAACGTGAGCGGCGCGTGTACGCCGATCGTCGGATGCAGCGCCGACGCTTGCGACCACGCGCGAAAACGCACGCCGGCCACGTACTCGCTGACACGGCCGGTCGGTTGCAGCGGCACCGGCACGCCGTTGACGCTGAGCACGTGACGATTGCCGTTCAACCCGAGCGCGCGCACTTCGAGCCGCTCGACCGACGAATCAACATAGCGCACCGTGCCGCCGGCGGAGCCCTCCTCGCCCATTACGTGCCACGGTTCGAGCGCGTTGCGGATCGTCAGATCGATGCCGCTCAGCGTCATCTCGCCGACGAGCGGAAAGCGGAATTCGAAATGCGGCGCGAACCATGCGCTATCGAACGCGAAGCCCGCTTCGCCGAGTTCGGCGAGCACGTCGTCGAAATCCATCTTCACGAAGGTGCCGAGCAGGAAGCGGTCGTGCAGCTCGGTGCCCCAGCGGGTGAGCCGCTGCGTGTACGGGATGCGCCAGAACCGCGCAACGAGGGCGCGCAGCAGCAATTGCTGCACCAGACTCATGCGCGCGTGCGGCGGCATCTCGAAGCCGCGCAGTTCCAGCAGACCGAGGCGGCCTGCGGGTCCGTCGGGCGAATACAGCTTGTCGATGCAGAACTCGGCGCGGTGTGTGTTGCCGGTCACGTCGATCAGGATGTTGCGCAGCGCGCGATCGATCATCCACGGCGGCAGGTGGCTGCTGTCGCGGCCGCCGAGCAGATCGACCTGCCGTTGCAACTCGGCGAACGCGATTTCGAGTTCGTAGAGCTGGTCGTTGCGCGCTTCGTCGACGCGCGGTGCCTGGCTCGTCGGTCCGATGAACAACCCCGAAAATAGATACGACAGCGACGGATGGTTGTGCCAGTACGCGATCAGGCTCGCGAGTAGATCGGGCCGGCGCAGGAACGGACTGTCGGCCGGCGTCGCACCGCCAAGCACGAAGTGATTGCCGCCGCCGGTGCCGGTGTGGCGCCCGTCGAGCATGAACTTCTCGCTGCTCAGATAGCTGTGCGCGGCCGACTGATACAGGTACTCGGTGTGATCGACGAGCTCGTCCCAGTTCGCGGCAGGATGAATGTTGACTTCGATCACGCCGGGGTCGGGCGTCACCTGCAGCACTTTCAGACGCGGATCGCGCGGCGGCGGATAGCCTTCGAGCACGATCTGCATCTTCAGCTCCGCGGCCGTCGCTTCGACCGCGGCAAGCAGGTCGAGATAGTCGTCGAGGTCGGTCAGCGGCGGCATGAAGACGTGCAGCAGCGTGCGGCCGCTGCCGAACGCATCGGCTTCGGCTTTCGGGCCGGCCGCCCGCTTCGGGTCGCGCGCCTCGACGCACACCGCGGTGCGCAACGTGTCCTTCGACGATTCGCCACGCGCCGGTGGCGATTCGCCATGACGCGGCGGCGCGTACGCGAGCACGCCGCCTTGCGGCATGCCGCTCAGCAGATCGGCCGCCGACAGCGACAGCGCGGCCGCCTGCCGCGCGCTGGCCTGTTCCTCGGCGATCTGCCGGCTCTCGCGCCCGCCTTCGTACTGCACGCGCAACTGCGCAGCCGTGCGCAACGGCTGCGGCGGCGCGAACGGATCGTGCGCGTGCTGATACGGATAGTCGGTCTTCGACACCCACGGCAGCGAATCGAGCGGCAGCCGGTAGCCCATCGGTGAATCGCCGGGGATCAGATACATGCGTTCGTCGCGGAAGAACCAGCGTCCCGTGATCCACTGCGGCGCGATGCCCGGTGCGCCGCGCTCGCGGCCGATCGGCAGCACGTAGCCGGCCGGACTCGCGAGCCCGGCGTCGAACACGCGCCGCAGCCGCACGCGTTCGAGCTCGTCGTCGAGGCGCGCGTCGAACGGATCGACGTTGACCGGCAGGCGACGCTCGCGCCACAGGTAGTACCAGGTGTCCTCGTAGCCGGGCTGGATGCAGTCCGCGTCGAGCGACAGCTTCGCCGCCAGATGCGCGATGAAGCGTTGCGCGTCGCCGGCCGTGTAGCGGCCCGGCTCGCGTTCATCGGCGAACAGGGCCGGGTTGTGCCAGCATGGCTCGCCGTCGGCGCGCCAGTACAGCGACATCGCCCAGCGCGGCAGTTGCTCGCCCGGATACCACTTGCCCTGGCCGATATGCAGGAAGCCGTTCGCGCCGTAGCGTTCGCGCAGCCGGTCCATCAGCGCGACCGCGTAGCCGCGCTTGGTGGGTCCAAGCGCGTCGGTGTTCCATTCGGCGGCGTCGCGATCACGCACCGACACGAAGGTCGGCTCGCCGCCCATCGTCAGTCGCACATCCATGTCGGCGAGTTCGTAGTCGACCCGCGCGCCCATCTTCAGCACATCGTGCCAAGCGGCTTCGCTGTACGGCTTCGTGACGCGCGGCGACTCCAGCACGCGTTCGATCGACATCGAGTGTCCGAACTCGACCTCGCATTCGTCGACCGCGCCCGAGATCGGCGCCGCGCTGCCCGGCTCCGGCGTGCAGGCAACCGGAATATGGCCTTCGCCCGCGAGCAGCCCCGAGGTCGGATCGAGCCCGATCCAGCCCGCGCCCGGCAGATAGACCTCGCACCACGCGTGCAGGTCAGTGAAGTCGACCTCGGTGCCGCTCGGGCCGTCGATCGATTTGACGTCGGGCGCGAGCTGCAGCAGATAGCCGGACACGAAACGCGCCGCGAAGCCAAGTTGCCGCAGCGTCTCGACGAGCAGCCAGCCCGTATCGCGGCACGAGCCCGATGCGTTGACTAGGGTTTCCTCGGGCGACTGCACGCCCGGCTCCATCCGGATCAGATAGCGGATCTCGCGTTGCAGCCGCTGGTTCAGCGCCACCAGGAAGTTCGCGGTGCCGGCCGGCGTGCGGTCGATGCTCGCGACGAACTCGGCGAAGCGCGGGGTCATCGGCCGCTTCACGCAGTAGGGCGCGAGTTCGGCTGCGAGTTCCGGCGCGTAGTCGAACGGAAACTGCTCGGCCGATGGTTCGAGGAAGAAGTCGAACGGGTTGTAGACGGCCATCTCGGCGACCAGATCGACGCTCACCTTGAACTCGCGCGTCTGCTCGGGAAACACGAGCCGCGCCTGATAGTTGGCGAACGCGTCCTGCTGCCAGTTGATGAAGTGCCTCGCGGGTTCGACGCGCATCGAGTACGACAGGATCGGCGTACGGCAATGCGGCGCGGGCCGCAGCCTCACGACTTGGGGCGACAGCGTAACCAGTCTGTCGTAGCGGTAATGAGTGACGTGATGCAACGCGACGCGTATGGACACTCCGGACTCCTCGACGAAAGGTGCAGCCCGCCAAAAAAGCAAGCTCTATGCCGTTGCTGGACAAACCCCCATGAATCGCTTTGTGTTGCCTGAATTGCGTGTGCGTTTTGCGTATCTGTCGTCTTGCCGTTGCGCTGCGTCGAACCGTGCACCAAAGCGGCGCAGCACCGATGCACGATCATGACCGTACTGTGCGTTAAAGCGGTGACATCTGGCAATCGCGGCATGAAGATTGCGATCGTTCGTCACCGCAACCGACATCGCACTGATCACAAGGCCGGCCCAATGAAAACCTTCCACTGCAATCGCTGCGCGCAACTGCTGTTCTATGAGAATGTCCGCTGCGAGCGCTGCGAGTCGCTGCTCGGCTATCTGCCCGAACTGCGCGAAATCAGCGCGTTCGAAGACGCCGGCGACGGCCGCTGGCGCAGCCTGCATCCGGAGGCCAACGGCGCGCTGTTCCGGCAATGCCACAACTACGCGGTCGAAAACGTCTGCAACTGGATGATCCCCGCCGATTCGCCCGACACGCTGTGCCGCGCCTGTCAGTTGACTCGCACGATTCCGAACCTGAGCGAACCGGAAAACCGGCTCTACTGGTACCGGCTCGAAGTCGCGAAACGGCGTCTGCTGTACACGCTAGGCGAGCTTGGCCTAGATGTGCAATCGCGCGACGCGGACCCCGAGCGCGGTCTCGCCTTCGAATTTCTCGCCGACGGCGGCGATGGCGAGCCGGTGATGACCGGTCACGACAACGGGCTGATCACGCTGAACATCGCCGAGGCCGACGACGCACATCGCGAGAAAGTGCGCACCGCGATGGGCGAGCCGTACCGCACGCTGCTCGGCCACTTCCGCCACGAGACCGGCCACTACTTCTTCAGCCAGCTGATCGAAAACGAGCCGCGCTGGCTCGAACCGTTTCGCAAGCTGTTCGGCGACGAGCAGGCCGACTACGGCGAAGCGCTGAGCGCCTACTATCGCGACGGCGCGCCGGCCGACTGGCAGGCGTCGTACATCAGCGCGTACGCAACGATGCATCCGTGGGAAGACTGGGCGGAGACGTGGGCGCACTATCTGCTGATCGTCGATGTGCTCGATACCTCGACGTCGTACGGACTCGCGCTGCTGCCCGACGATCCGAGCGAGCCGACTCTGACCGACCGCACGCCGGTCGAGGATGCGAGCTTCGGCAATCTGATGAAGCGCTGGTTTCCACTCACGTATGCACTGAATAGCCTGAACCGCAGTCTCGGCATGCCCGACGGCTATCCGTTCACGCTCGCCGCCCCAGTGGTCGACAAGCTGCGCTTCGTGCATCGCGTAATCACGGCGGCGGGCGGCAAGCGCGACCAGCGAGGCGACCGCGAGCACATGAGCGCATGAAAGCGCCCACTGCCGGATCACCCGGCAGCGGGCTTTCATCACACGATCAGCGCTTCAGTACGCCACATAAGGCCCCTTCCCACCCGGCGTCGACTGCTGCTCGATCGCCGCATAGACGTCGCGGCCATAGAAGAACGGCAGCCCCCAATCGAACACCGTCGACGTGACGAACGCCGGTCCCGCGAGCATCGGCAATGCCGAGTCGCCGCTATACGTCTGCGCGATCGACGTCGCATTGCCGATGCTGAACGTCACCGCGCTCGTCGTGCCGTTCACGCCTTCGATCATCGCGCTCAACTGCTGCGTCGAGCTCGGGCAGTAATACGCGCTGTTCGGACTCGCGCAGGCCGGCATCAAGGTGGTCTGGAAGAAGAGTCCCGTCGAGCCGCTGTCCATAATGCTGCGCGTATACGTGGTGCCGTTCTGCACCGTCGTGAACGTGCCGTTCGACGGACTCACGCCGATCACCTGCGCCGCGCCGAGCGCATTGTTGCTCTGCGTGCCGATGCCGAACACGAGCTGCCCCGACACCGATCGCGCGCCGCCCGACACGGTCGGCAGACTGAGCATCGAGCCGTTGTTGTCGGTCGCGAAGTACGGCACCGGATTGGCGACCTGATACGTCTCCGCGAGCGGAATCGACGTGCAGCTCGCGCCGCTGCAACCGTAGTAGGTAGCGGGAATCGCCTGCTGCGCGCAGTTCGCGCCACAGTCGTTCTTGAACACGCCGATGCCGAGAATGCCGTTGGCCTGCAAGGTGGCCGGCGTATTGCGAGGCGCGCCGACGGCCGCGCAATCGCCCGGCAGCGATGCGTAGCCCGGATCGATCACCTGGATCGGCAGCGACGCGGCTTTCTCGCCGGCGATCTGCACATCGGCGAGCTTCACCGCGCCCCACGTATAGCCGTCGAAGAACTGCATGCATTCGGCGACGAGATTGCCCGCGCCGTCCTTCTGCTGCGGCAGGCTCATCGACGCGGGCAGTTGCGACGCGAACACGCGCACGCCCCATGAGCCGGTATCGACGAGCACATGATCGATCGTCTGACAGTTACTCGTGCCGGGCGCGCAGATCGTGATGCTGACGAACGGCATGTTCGGCACGTTGCTGATGCCCGAGTCGACCGTCACGCGCACCGCGTTGGCGGCCAGCACCTGCGGCGACGGCGACGTATTGGTCACGGTCGAGCCCGATGAACCGGGCGAGCCGCCGGACGTGCTCGAATTAGCCGTGGTGCTCGCGCTGCCGCCGCCACCGCCCCCGCCGCCGCACGCGCTCAACAGCAGCGCCAGAACCATGACGGGCGTCGCGCCCAGCCGAGTCATCCACGAAGACCTGGATCGCATGATTCGCTCCGTTATTGAATGACGCTGACGTCGACGCCGGCGGGCACCGCCTGCGGCAGATACGCGTAGCCGGTGAAGGCGCGCAGATGGCCGCTCGAGAACACCACGAGATCGCTGTTCGACACCGCGAGCGGCACGCCGCGACGCGTCGCGCTGGCGGCGACGTAGGCGTCGAACGATGCGCCGAGCATCGCCTTCAGATCGGGCAGCGTCGGGCCATCCCATGCGACGCCGAACACGATGCCGTTGGCCGCCACAAATTCGCGCACCTGGGTGCCGGACGGCAGCGTCAGCGCGTGCACCGAATAGGCGCCCTGCGCGCTGGCCGCATGAGCGACTGCGCGCAGGCGCGTCTGATCGCCGTCGACGGTGCTGGCGTTCTGGCCGAGCGTCGCGTGCGCGGCGAACGGCAACGCGCAGCATGCCCCGAGCACCGCGCAGGCAATGCGGGTAAGAAGCTTCGGATTCAAAAGATTTCCTTCGAGGTGAAAACGCGAAACCAGGGGCGCACACCTGATCGGCCAGGCCGGGTTGCCTTCACGCCGGTCGGGCTGCGTGAATGCGTCTACGGAAAGGCGGGGCGAAACTTTAAGTCAGGGGAATCGCACGCGGCAATCGTTTGCTATGCGATTTGAACTTTTGGAGGTTCCGGGATCGTTCGACTACCTTCGATCCGTGCGGACAAAGTCTTTTGGCGACAATGCTTTGGTTTTCTTCTGATATTTAGAAGCAGCAGGCTGTGGAAATTTCGGCCGTCGCGTGTAAATGCTGTGAATGAGGGCAGCGCTTTTTTATCGATGTAAGCGTCTGCCGAATAACGGGGCAAAAAAATCGCGGAGGGCTTGACGGCCCCCCGCGACATAGCTCGTTCGGAACTCGCGGCGTGCGCTACTTCTTTTGCTGCTGAAGAAGCGACTTCAGTTCCTGTACATTCTCCTCCACGCGTTTCGCGATCACCGCATACGACTCCGCCTGCGTCTGATACGCGGCTTGCGCGAGTTGCTGCATATCGGCGAGCGATTTGTGCAGGCTCTGCTGGATCAGCTCCGCGGTTTTGCTCGACGGCGCGGCGCCGGCCGCGGTGAGTTGCGCAGTCAGCGACTGCAGTTCGCCCAGCGTGCTGCGCAGCATCTCGGCCTGTTTCTGCGCGAGCGACTGCATCCCCTGGAATGCTGTCTGATTCGCCTGAACCAGCGCTTCCATGTCCTTACGGCGTGCTTCCATGATGGCGGGTACGTCGAAGCCGGGGAGCTTGAACTGTTCCAGCATTTTGGTCAGATCGCCAAACGGATTGGCTGCATCGGGTCGGTCCATGCGAAATCCTCCTTGCGGTTGAAGACTCATCGCCTCTGCGCCGCCCGCACCAGGCGCGACGCCGATGCCGGCGGCTGCGTGTGCCGCGCCTGCCGCCACAGCGAGACGCTTTTGGGGGTCGCACGGCACATCGCAGCAATCATGCGCTATCCGGCTGCGTTGCGCCAGCGGCGCTCACCCTGACGCGCATTCGTGGACGCTGACGTGCATCGCGTCGAAGTTCGCGGCGCGCGCTTCGCGCATGCGAGCGCAATCGAGCGATCGGTGCGTTGCCGCCTCTCGCCGATGGGTGGAAGCGCTCCCGCAGCCCCGCTCCGTGCGGCTTTGCGCGACTTCGTTGCCTGTCCCACATTGGCGCTTCACTGGCGCTTTCCATCTTCGGTCAGGTGATTACGATAGGAGCTCCGCAACATCAGGACAGGGTGAAGGAATGCGCTATCCAATGGACATGGCCATTGCCGCCGCCTTGCTCGTGTTCGTGCTGTGCTGCATCGTCAAGCTCGCTTTGAACTGATCGGCGGCTGGATCTCCGCGCCTTCTCTCTTCGCCATCCCCTCCCCGCCGTTTCGTGTCGCGCTTCGCTGCGGCTGCCCGCGCTTCGCGCCTTCATGTCGCCGTGACATCGCTCGAAATAATTGTTGAATGGAGTTCGGCGGCCCGCGCGCCCATACTTCGTTCGCTGCCGGTGCGTGACGAATCACAGACGCATGAGATCGAAAGGCTTCACGTGCGAATCCCTTCGCCGATGATCGACGATCCCACGGTTGCCCGATCATCGGCGCTGGACTCGAACCAACTGGCACCGCGTGCCGACGACAGGATCATCATGTTGACTTCAGTGAACTTCATCAAAAAGAACGCCGCCCGTTTCACCTGCATGGCACTCGTGTGCGGCAGCGCGCTGCTGAGCGGCTGCGCCGGCGCCAGCGTCACGAATCTGAGCGCGACGAGCACGTCCGCGACGGCCGACGCAGGCACACAGTCGACGATGCATCCGGACACGATCTACGTGTACACGTTCGATGCCGATCCGCAGCAGGTCAAGCTCGATCACAGCGGCCTGCTGCAGAAACTGAAGACGCAGATGTCGGGTTCGACGGACGCGCAGAAGCAGGTTGCCGATGCCGCCCAGGTGCGCGAGCAGGTCGCCGACGAGATCGTCCATCAGCTGCAGGCGATGGGTCTGCACGCGGTGCGCACCGACGCGCCGGTGCCCGCCGGCCAGAACGTGCTGCTCGTGCAAGGCAGATTCGAGACGATCGACGCCGGCAATCGCCGCCGCCGTACGCTGATCGGCCTCGGCGCCGGCAAGAGCGAGGTGAGCAGCGCGGTGCAGATCGTCTACCAACCCGCGGGGGGCGCGCCGCGCGTCGTGCAGAGCTTCACGGCCAACGCGGACAGCGGCAAGATGCCGGGCATGGTCGAAACCGCCGGGGTCGGCGCGGCGGCCGGCACCGTCGCGACCGCGGCAGCGGCCGGCGCGGGCCTGCACGGCGTGACTGAAACGAAGCGCGCGGGCGTGTCGGACGATGCCAGGCGCCTCGCCGATGCGGTCGCGAAACAGATCGCGCAGTTCGGCGTCGAAGCCGGCTGGATGCAGACCGCGCGGAAAAGCTGAGCGGTTGAGCGCGGCGGGCTGCGCGCCCGGCTGAAAAGTGCGGCGGCGCGGAGAGATGTCCGCGCCGCCGCGTTTTTTTGTCGACGCGAGCGCCGTCGTTAACCGCGCCACAGCCGTCGCAACAATGCGAGCAGCGTGGCGGGCGCGGTGCCCTTCTGGCAATAGCCGTCGAAATTGTGGCGCTCGCGGCCGGTTTCCCTCACGTGATCTTCGTCCAGCGACGTGAACGCGACGATGCCGAGGCTGTGCGTCGGCAGATAGCGGCGCAGCGCGCTCGCCGTTTCATAGCCGTCGCGCTCCGGCATCATGATGTCGAGTACGACGACGTCGGGAACCCAGTTGCGCACGCAGCGCAGCGCCGCCGTGCAGCCGGTCGCGGCGCGCGCCTCGACGCCCTCGTAGGACAGCCAGGTGGCAAGGGCTTCGGCGGCGCTCTCGTTGTCGTCGACGACGAGCACGCGCGGCACGTCGTGCAATAACTGGACCTCTCGGGCGCTCCATCTCTGGCAGGTAGTCGAATTTCGTGACATGTATGGCGGCCTGCGATTAAACCTTTGGGCGGGTAGCAAACGCTGTACCGTCCTCGCGGAGCCGTCAAACCGCGCATCACGGCGTCATGACGCCATCGGAAATACCCACTTTTGCCATCTGTTCTGTAAATCGTTGCAGTTCTTCAATAGGAACGATTCGCATTTGAACGATAATCCGCCCGGACCTTTCGTTCCTTGCGCGGACCGGACCCAAGGTGCGCCGCGTACGTTCCTGTGGTCGATCAGCACCGACTTCCGATCGTCAGACGCACAGTCGGTCGCAGGTGCCAGGAGACTCGCAGGCATGACAAAAACGCTGCCAGGTTTTCGGGCCTGGCAGCGTTTTAGCATTTACGCGCGAATTGAACGGCGTGGCGCCGCCCCGCGTCACTCGACCGGCGGTTCGCCTTCGGGTTTCTTTTTCGGCCGCTGCGCATCAGCGGCGCGCTGCGGCAGCTTGCTCTTTTCGTTATCGCTGTGCTTGACGGGCTGGGGATGATTGAACTGTTCGTCGACGACTTTCATGGTGTGCCTCCGTGCCAACGCAACACAACACAACTCTCAACTCAACACAAACAACACTCATGAATGTTCGGCGGACCGCTCGGTCTCGCCCGTGCCTGCGACTGCGGCCGGCGCATCGGCTGCCGCGCCCATCGTCACCAGCACGCTGCACGTCACGCGGTCGAGCAACAGCCCGTCGTGCCGGCCGCCCCACCATCGCGCGAGTCCGTGACTGCGACGATGACCGACGACGACCAGATCGGCCTTCAGGTCGTTAGCGAAAAACGGAATCTCATCGAGTGGTTCACCGATCGCGAGATGACCAGTCGCGCGAATTCCGCGCGCGGCGAGTTTCTGCAAGCCCTCGTTGAGCAGCGCTTTGGCGGATTCGTTGATGAAATCGACCGGCACTGCGGACGTGATGTCCGCGCCCTGCATCCACGCCGTATTGTTGAGCACGGAAAGCAGGTGCACTTCCGCGTTCAGATCTTGCGCGAGAGCGGCACCGTCCTTCAACGCGTGTTGTCCTTCGCGTGTTCCGTCGTAGCAGAGAAGAATGCGCTTGAAGCTCGACATGAGAACCTCCTTGCGCCGCGCGGCAAGTCATCAATTAATTATATGTCAGTGGCCACCGAATCCCTGCCCTGGAATAGCGAAATGCGCCGGAACCGTTCGCGCTCGCGTTCCTCGTTGAAGATCGACAGCGAGGGTTTGACGAGATCGTGGCGTGACACGATGCCGATCAGCCGATAAGTGGATGTATCGGCGACGACCGGCACGCGATCGAGCGAACGCGCGGCCAGACGCGCGGCGACGTGCCGGCAGGTCTCTTCCGGCAACGCGATGTCGAGCCGCTCGCTCGCGAAGTTCGCATCGCTCGCGCACAACTCTCCGACCGTCGCCGTCGCGCGACACTCGTCGAGCGCCGCGCTCAGCATCCCCCGATCCGCCATGCCGACGAGCCGCCCCGCCTGCACCACCGGGTACGCGCGATGAATCTGCGTCGAGCCGAAGTACTGTGCGAGCGCGTCGGCGACGCTGAGGCTCGAATCGATCGTCTTTACCGTGCGCGTCATCACTTCATCCACGTGATGACGTTCGAGCGGATCGATGCCGTACTCGCGATAGATGTGGTACCCGCGTCGCGCGATCTTCTCCGTCAGAATCGAGCGGCGCATGAACAGCACCGTGAAGCCGTACGACACCGCGGCGGCGGTCAACAGCGGCAGCAATGCATTCGCGTCGTGCGTCAGTTCGAACGCGAACACGACGGCCATGATCGGCGCGCGCATCATGCCGCCGAGCGCCGCCGCCATGAACACCAGCGGCCAGACCGCGGGGTCGCCGCCCGGCATCGCCGGACCGAGCACCGCGCCGACGCCCGCGCCCATCATCAGCAATGGCGCGAGCACGCCGCCGGACGTGCCCGAGGCCAGCGCGATCACCCAGATCACCGCCTTGACCAGCACGATCGCCAGCACGACCTTCACGGCGAGGTGATGCATCAATAGATCGCCGATCACGTCATAACCGACACCCAGCGTGCGCGGCTGAAAATAGCCGCCGATGCCGACCGCGATGCCGCCGAGCGCGGGCCACCACATCCAGTGAAACGGCAGCCGCGCGAACGCGTCCTCGACCTTGTAGAGCAGCGTCGACAATCCCCACGACAGCGCGCCGCCGATCAGCCCCGCGAGCGCGCACGACGCAAGCCCGAGCGCGCCGAGCGGCAAGGTCTGCAGCGGAAACAGCGGACCGCTGGCCAGAAATAGCGGCCGCGAAAAACCCGCCACCGCGCACGACACCGCAACCGGCAGCAGACTACGCGGCCGCAATTCGAAGAGCAGCAACTCGACCGCGAGCAACACGGCGGCGACCGGTGTGCCGAACACCGCGGTCATGCCGGCGACCGCACCCGCGACCAGCAGCGTTTTGCGCTCGCTGCTCGACAGATGGAAGAACTGCGCGATCAACGACCCGAGCGCGCCGCCCGTCATGATGATCGGCCCTTCGGCGCCGAACGGTCCGCCGCTGCCGATCGCGATCGCCGACGCCAATGGCTTCAGCACGGCGACCTTCGGCGACATTTTGCTCTTGCCGAACAGGATCGCTTCGATCGCTTCGGGAATACCGTGCCCGCGAATCTGCTCCGATCCGAAGCGCGCCATGAGCCCGACGATCAGACCGCCAACCACCGGCACGACGATCACCCACAGCCCTAGCATATGACTGCGCGGCGAGCGGTCCGCGATCGACAGCGTCTGAAAGAAGAACAGGTTGGTGAAAAAGCGGATCAGGTGCAGCAGGAAGTCCGCGGCGAAGGTGCTCAACAAGCCGACCACGGCGGCAATCACCGTGATTCGCAGAAGCCGGGTATCGGTGGCGAAGTCGCCTTTTGACGCGTGGGTCTGCACTGCCGCTCCTCATGGTCGGATCGAGATAGGGAATGGGTGTGCCGTCGTAACAGCATCGCGCGCGCATTAGCCGTACCTGAACGCATGCGCTTGTTCGGCGCGGCGATCAGGAACGCCGCGGGCTATGACTCCGGCCACAGAAAGAAAACATGAGCAGCGTTTGCCGCGGGATCGACTGGCAAACCATGGCTGTGCGACCGAGGGGTCCATGCCTCGTGCGGCGAACCGTTCGGCCATTTCACGAGCACCACCGCTCCACTGGACAACTGGTCGACAACGGTGCCGCCATACACGCCGATCACTTTGCTTCGCACCCCGGTGTCGCGCGACGCGGCACATGGGTCGCGCATCGGCTGCTGGTATCGTCCGGTTTCCTGCGCAGGTGAGAACGCATGGGCAAGCGGGACGGCGCAAACCGAAATAACGAGGATTGCGAAGCGTCGACGCGACGTCAATCGTTTCATCGCGATTCCCTCGACGAACTACAGCCCCCAGATGATGTCCGCGTCCGAGTCGCGCGCCGCACGCATCATGTCCAGAAACGGCCATGCGCGCTGCGACAGCCGGTTGCGCGACTCGCGCTGATTACTCGTTGAACAGTGCAATGCTTCGAGCGTCGTTTCCGCGGCCGCGTCTTCGGTGATGGCGGCTTCGAGACGATCGATCGCGCGGACCAGCTCGTCGTGGCTGATGACGCCCCGCTCGCCGAGCCGCTTGCCGATCAGGCCTAGCAGATATTGCGCGAGATCCCTCAGCATGACGACGTCCGGCGACGCCGTCGATTGAAATGTGATCATCATGATGGCTCCCTTATCGGTCTATCAGGCAACCGGCCAACGAGTGCTGCCAATCGGTCACCATCATTTTATATCACAACGTGATAAACAGGAACGTGCGGCTTGGCGATTTGGGGCCAGGCTGAAGGACGTCGGCCCGCGCTCGACTGTCTGCGATATGCGACAGATTTCGCGTGTCGGGCGGGGGCTGGAGAACTTTTTATATCATATTGAAATATAATCATGACCAGACTGTATTCGCGTTGCCAGGGTTTCCCCGGTAATGTCGGGCCCGGCATCATCGACTACTTTCCGCTCCTATCTTGTCCCGCTCTCCTGCTCTCGGCTGGCTTGCCAGCTTTCTCCCCGCACCGGTCACCGTGAAGTGGCACGAGCGTGCGCGTTCGTGCCTCGGCGCCCTGCTCGGCATCGCGTTCACCGGCGGTCTGATGTATCTGCTGCTCGGCCCCACCGCCAACATTCCGCTGCTGGTCGCGCCGATGGGCGCCTCCGCAGTGCTGCTGTTCGCGGTGCCCGCGAGCCCGCTCGCGCAGCCGTGGTCGATCATCGGCGGCAACCTCGTGTCCGCGACGGTCGGCGTGACCTGCGCGATGCTGATCGGCGATCCGACGCTCGCGGCCGCGCTCGCGGTGGCGCTGTCGATCTCCGGCATGTTCGCGCTGCGCTGCGTGCACCCGCCGTCGGGCGCGGTCGCGTTGACCGCGGTGCTGGGCGGCCCGGTCATTCATGCGCTCGGCTACCGCTTCGTGCTCGAACCGATCGCGATCCAGTCGGCCGCGCTGCTGTTCGCGGCGCTCGTCTATCACGCGGCAACCGGCCATCGCTATCCGCATGCGGGACGCCAGGACCGCGCGACGCCGAACCAGGCCGCCGACGAAGCCGCGCGTGTCGGCTTCACCCGCGACGACGTCAAAGCCGTGCTGCGACGCCGTGACGAAATGCTCGACATCGGCACCGACGACCTCTATTCGCTGCTGCGCGAAACGCAGCTGCAGGCTTTCTCACGCAGCTTCGACGAACTGCGCTGCGAAGACGTGATGTCGCGCCATGTCGTGTCGGTGTCGCCGGGCACGCGCGCCGCCGCCGCATGGGAGCTGTTCAGGCGCCACAACGTGAAGGCGCTGCCGGTCGTCGATGTGAAGCAAAAGCTGCTCGGCATCGTCACGCGCGCCGATTTCGTCGACAGGAAAAAGTTCGGCGCGCTCGGTCCGATCCTGAACTACTTCGACGGCTGGCTGCGCGGCGATGCGCTTCGCACGTCGAACGTCGGCAGCTTGATGACCACCGACGTATGCACCGTCGCCGCCTCCGATCCGATCACGGAACTCGTGCCGATGTTCGCGAACTATGGGCACCACCATGTACCGGTGCTCGATCGCGCGGGGCGCGTGGTCGGCATGATCACGCAGGTGGACCTGATCTCCGGCCTATATCGGCAGACCGCCACCCAAGCCCGCAACGCGGCCTGATTTTCAGTTATAAGAGCAAGGAGACCTGCCGCGCGATGCCGTTGCCACGGCCGCAATCCACCCAAATACATCATGCCGTGATATATTTTCGGCTTTTCTTCTCAACGGCGGATATCTCATGAAAGTACGGACTCGCAAGCTCGTCAAGAGCGATTTCGAGCAGTTGTCGGAGTTTCGCTACCAGATGCGGCGCTTCGAGCGCTTCTCGGAGCAGGCCGCGCAGAACGAGGGCATCACGCCGTTGCAATACCTGTTGTTGCTGCATATCAAGGGCTATCCCGAGCGCGACTGGGCGACCGTCGGCGAACTCGCGGAGCGTCTGCAGGCGCAACATCACGGCGTCGTCGCACTGGTATCGCGCTGCGAGGCACTGAGTCTCGTGCGCCGCCAGGTCAGCGAAACCGATCGTCGCCAGGTTGAAGTACACATCGAAAAAGCGGGAGAACGGGTACTCGAGCGGCTCGCGGAATTGCATCGCGCCGAATTGAGATCGCTCGAAGGCTCCTTTCAGATTCCTCAGATCGACCTCGACTAACCATGAGCATGGATTCCCACAAACGCGACTTCGCGGCAAATGCACGGCTGCCCGGCATTTTCGCGCTCGCCGCGTGCATCGGCCTCGTCAGTACGTTTGCCGCTTTTGTTCTGCTGAACCTGATTCGCCTGTTCACCAACCTGTTTTTCTTCGGCACGCTGTCGTTCGTCGACCGCTCGCCCGCCACCAATACGCTCGGCATCTGGGTGATCGGCGTGCCGGTGATCGGCGGCTTGATCGTCGGACTGATGGCGCGCTTCGGCTCCGAAAAAATTCGCGGCCATGGCATTCCCGAGGCGATCGAAGCGATCCTGTTCGGCAAGAGCAGGATGTCGCCGAAAGTGGCCGTGCTCAAGCCGTTGTCGTCGGGCATCGTGATCGGCAGCGGCGGGCCGTTCGGCGCGGAAGGCCCGATCATCATGACCGGGGGCGCGCTCGGCTCGCTGATCGCGCAATGCGTGAAGGTCACGTCGGCGGAACGTAAGACGCTGCTGGTGGCCGGCGCCGCGGCCGGCATGACCGCGGTGTTCGGCACGCCGCTCGCGGCCGTGCTGCTCGCGGTCGAGCTGCTGCTGTTCGAGTGGCGCCCTCGCAGCTTCCTGCCGGTCGCGGTGGCCTGCGCGGTCGCCGGCTTCGCGCGCGCGATTTTCTTCGGTACAGGTCCGCTGTTTCTGCTGCAGACCGCCGCGCCCGATGGCTGGTCGCTGCTGTCATGCGCGGTCGCGGGCGTGTTGTCGGGCGCGCTGGCGTCCGGCCTGTCCGCCGCGCTCTACAAAGTGGAAGACCTGTTCGGCAAGCTGCCGATCCACTGGATGTGGTGGCCCGCGCTCGGCGGCATCGTCGTCGGCATTGGCGGCTGGCTCGAACCGCGCGCGCTCGGCGTCGGTTACGACGTGATCGGCGATTTGCTGCATCAGCATATCGCGGTGCAGGTCGCGCTTTTGCTGCTGACCGTGAAGGCGGTGATGTGGGTCATCGCGCTCGGCTCGGGCACGTCCGGCGGCGTGCTCGCTCCGCTGCTGATGCTCGGCGCCGGACTCGGCACGGTACTCGCGCACTGGCTGCCGGGCAGCGAGCCGGCGCTGTGGCCGCTCGTCTGCATGGCCGCGACGCTTGGCGCCACGCTCGGCGCGCCGCTGACGGCCATCGTGTTCGCGTTCGGCCTCACGCACGACGCCAACGCGCTGCTGCCTCTGCTGACGGCAACGCTGATCGCGCACGGCTTCTCCACGGTGGTGATGCGGCGCTCGATCATGACCGAGAAAATCGCGCGACGCGGATATCACATCTATCGCGAGTACGGCGTCGATCCGCTCGAGCGCCACTATGTCGACGAAGTGATGACCGCCTCGGTCGAATCGGTCGATGCAGCCACGACGGTCGGCGCAACGCTGCAAACGCTATTCGGCGCGAACCAGCTGCGCCGCGCGTATCCGGTGGTGCGCGACGGCGCCGTGATCGGCGTGGCCGACCGCCTGTCGCTCGAACGCTTCTGCGCCGAGGACCCGGAGCGCAAGCGCGCGATGACGCTCGCCGACGTGTTCGCGCAGCACAACACCGCCTTTGCGTTGTCATCCGAAACCTGCCGGCTCGTGGCGACGCGGCTCGCCGTGCTGGGACTCGAACGCCTGCCGGTGGTCGCCGATGGCAACAGCATGCGTCTGATCGGAATCGTGTCGCGCAGCGATCTGGTCAAGCCGTCGCTCGCTCACTTCGAAGAGGAACACAAACGGGAGCGGTTCCGTCGGATCGGGCCGTCGCTCGGCAAGCGGCGCTTCGCGCCGGTTCGTAAAGCCAGCTGAAAAACCGCGGCAATAGTCGAAGGCCGAGTCCCGTGAGGGCCTCGGCCTTTTTATTCGCGCATGCAGCTATTTGCCCGCGCCGCGCGACTCGACGCAACCCAGCACGAGCGTGTCGCCCGATTTCGCGCCGGGACCCAGCGCCGCGGTGTGGAAGTCCGCGTGGTCGCAATGCCATTCGGCGCGGAAGTCGCGTGGGCATGCCAGCGTCGTGCCGCCTTTGTGCAGGCCGGGCAGCGGGTAGTCGCAAGTTTCCCGTCCGTTGCAATGACGCTCGAGTTCGCGAGTCAGGTTGCCGCGCGGCGCGCCGCAATTCTCGCCATAGGTGCCCGATACGATCGTGATCGCGCGCATGGGCGCGTCAGCGTTGGCGGACACCATGAATACGCCGCTTGCTAACGCTAGCGCGGCAGGAAGGATTCCACAGAGGAAAACCCGTCCGCGCCGTGAAGTTTCCATCGGCTTCTTCACTTTTCACCTCCGTTGCCGCTATAGGCGACGCTGAACAGAAACGCGCCGCCTATAGCCAGGTATAGAGGAAAGAGCCAAACACTGCCACGCAGAAACCGATTCCTGCATGCAGTCGCGGCAAAAGCCGTTATTCGAGCGCCTTGTCGTTCGGCTGCGTGTACAGTTGCTTCAGCGAATCGCTCATCGGAAAGTCGAAGCTGATGTTCTTCGGCGGCACCGGCTTGACGAACCAACGGTCGTACATCGTGTGGATTTCGGGTCCTTTCATCACCTGTTCGAGCGTGTCGTCGACGAGCTTTCTGAACTCGGGATCGTCGCGGCGCAACATGAAGCCATACGCTTCCGACGATTGCGGCGTGCCGGTGATGATCCAGTCCGACGGCTTGGCGGTCAGCGTGCGCGTGCCGGCCAGCAACACGTCATCCATCATGTACGCGACGGCACGGCCGCTTTCGAGCGTGAGGCGCTCCGTCCTGGCGGCTTGACTGCAGACGACCTTCATAGAATAGCTCGCTTACCAGCTGGCCAATATGCTCGTCCATGCGATGCTGTGTGGTCAGCATGCCCTTGTGACTCTTCGGCAATTGTTCGAAGAGATCCTGGAAGACATTGCGTTTGAGGAGATTTTCGACCTCGTTCCCTCGTTCATCGGCCGGCGATAACCGATCGACTCGTCCAGCGCATCGGTTGTGATCGCCCACCATAACGACTCTGCGCGCCACCGCCGCGGGATCAGTAACTCGGCGCCAAACGCCTTTTCGTCGATGATGGCCAGCCTTCTCGTGGACTCGTAGACGACTATTTCGGACATGTAGTGTCCTGATGCTAGTAAATACCTCCGGTTGTTGAGCGAATGCAAACGCAAACGATTGCGGAGCATCTCACCGCTTCTCCGATAGCAGACCTCGCTATCGCGAAGACGTCTTTGCTCATACAATCGGCCCCGATCCACAACGAACTCCTACAAAGCGCACTGATCGATTAGTCGATTACCTTGTGGATTCAAGATTATTTGGCCCATACCGACACTACGTAATAGATCGACTGTGATGTGAATAACTCCTCGCTATCAGCCGATATGTCCGTACGCCAGCGCGGTATCCATATCGGCAGGGATCTTCGAAGGTACTGCCCTCCCAAACGAAAGTTCTTGCCCGCTACGCAACCGTGGAGTCTGCGCGCGCCGACACGGCAGGCAGCAAGGAGGCGCCTCACCGACGGCATCGCATTCTGTGACTTACGGGCCAGATCGTTGTGACAATCGGGCGAAGGCGGCTGTGCCTGAAGCGGTGCCTCGAACACTATCGCGTGACGGGCACCACGCTGGTGGGGGATTGATGCGTGCAACTTCTGTACAAAGGGAATACAAGGGATGACTGACTCTGCTCAATCATGGGGACTGCTCGGCGCTGATGGGTTGGCGTCGGTCCGCCGCGTCCGCACCCTCGATGTGCGGCGCCGCTGTACGACAATTCAATGAGCTGGCGGTGCCGGGCATGGGCAGTATCTGGACCGGCCGGCAGCTGCTGTGGCCGTTGCTCGGTATTGCAGCGGCAGCCATAGCGCGGGAGTCGATGCAAGTGTCGAACATCGAGGCCGCCAACGCGGTTGAGGCGCTCGCCTGCAGGATTGCGCTCGCGTCGAACAATTGGCAGCGCGATCGCCGGGTCCGCGGCACGCAGAAGCTGCGCGGCAACGAGAACCTCACCTTCCAGGCAATGCGCCGGCCGGGATTCTATGTCTCTCAGCCGATGCGCATGTCAGCAGTGCAACCGCTGCTGGCGCTGGGGCTTGTTGAGTCGGAAAGCGAGCGCTTCAACGCATACCGGCTGTCCGAGGCCGGACAGGCCTTCCTCGACACCGCATGTGATCCTTTTCCGGACTGCTGGTACGGCCACGGTGTGATCGTGACGGTCGCGAAGTGGATGACGGGCAGCAACATTGAATTCCGGGCGTGAAATGCATACGCTGCTCAACCGCGGTGAATCGGTCCATCAGTTGCAGCGCGCAATCTATACCGTCAAGATCGCGCCGGAGCGCGGGCGGCGCCGCGACGAAATGATCGCGATTTCTGGCTCCTTGACGCTGCTGACCAACCTGGTCATTGCGTGGAATACACAACGCATCCAGGCAACCCTTGATCGTTGGCGAAGCAAGGGCCAAGGGGTGGACGACGACTGGTTACGGCGGATGGGGCCAGCGCATTTTACGCATGTGAATTTCCGTGGAACGCTGACCTTTCCGATCGATCGCTATCGAGAGATGCTTCTTGATGCGGCGCCATGGCGGCGCATGGCTGGACCGTGAACCGGTTCGGTATGCACACAGACCGCAGGAGTGCAGCGCGTGGTGCGGTTTTGTTGGCCGCCCTCAATCATGCGCGCTCCGGCTAGGCGCGCGGGCGACGAAAGCGCCAGGTTTTACTGAGATGGACCCGGCGCCTCCCACCGGGGGACACTAACGCACTCACCCAGACGTGCGGAGGTTCATCATGGAAATCGACGTTCTCGGCATTGATCTAGCGAAACAGATCTTCCAGCTCCACGGCGCTGATCGTCGCGGTCGTGTTGTGCATCGGTCGAAGGTCTCGCGGAGTTCGTTCTTCGAAGCCGTACGCGCCTTGAACCCGAAGTTGGTTGTCATGGAAGCATGCAGCACTGCCCACCACTGGGGGAGGCGTTTCCAGTCGGTCGGTATCGAAGTCCGGCTGATCAGCCCGCAATATGTTGCGCCGTTCGTCAAGACAAACAAGAACGACCGCAATGATGCGGAGGCGATCGTCGAGGCTGCCAGCCGGCCCACGATGCGCTTCGTGACGATCAAATCTGTCGAGCAGCAGGATATCCAGGCAGCACATCGCATGCGCGCAATTCTGCTGCGTCATCGTACCGCGCTGATCAACCAGATACGTGGCCTGCTCGGCGAACGGGGGCTGGCTA